>NZ_JBKQWY010000002.1:0-444651 GCF_047308265.1 Maricaulis sp. D1M11 | reverse complement strand
TGCGTGCGGTTTCGTCCGCTCAAACTTTTCCTTCGCCATCGATCTATACCTCATGAGATGTCGATCTGGAGACGAATGGCCGATCGACTGAGTGGGTGGATGAAAAGGTGCCGGAACACCTGACATGAAGCGGCCTGATACACGCGCGCGCACCCGGAATGCAAGTGCAAATGCAGCCACGTGATCAAGGCATTACGAAGTCAGGAAAATTGATGGAGCGGGTAGCGGGAATCGAACCCGCATCCTCAGCTTGGAAGGCTGCTGCACTACCATTGTGCTATACCCGCGCCGGGCGAAATCGTTTAGCGGTTTCGGGCGTGTCCGTCGAGAGGGCGTTGCGGCAGATCTGCAGTTGGGCCACAACGACGACGGTCAAAGGGCTGAACAGCGATTTTGCAAGGACGACCTCCGGCCCACAGCTATAGCCTCGCAGTTTTAGCCAAGAGCAACGAAACGGACGCGAAGGCGGATCAGAGTGAGTGGTGGAGGGGGCTGGATTCGAACCAGCGTTCGCCATTACGCGGCCAGATTTACAGTCTGGTGGATTCAACCACTCTCCCACCCCTCCACAGGGTGACTTTCCGGCACGGGAGATCTGCCAAAAAGTCTGCAACGAAGCGCCTCAATCCGCAGCCAACGTGTTAAGCAGGCCAGAGATTTCGCGAGCGCCCCGTGACAGGAGCGCGGACTATAGTGACGGTTCAAAATATGCGCAACACCGGTAAACGCACGGATTACACACGAAATGCAGGCAGCGATTCCGCCCCCCGCGAGGGTTGGATATGGGGACGTCATGCGGTGCTCGCCGCCATCGCCAACCCGCGCCGCAAGGTCTTGTCGCTGCTGGTGACTCGTAATGCCGCGCGCGACCTGCCCGAGGGTTTTGATCACACCCTGACCGAGCCTGGCGAGATTGATCGCCACTTGCCCGCGGGCGCCGTTCACCAGGGATTTGCCCTGCAGGCGGCCGCGCTGGATCCGGAGAGTGTGCGCGGTGTCACCGACCCGACCCACGGCACGCTCCTCGTGCTCGACCAGATAACCGATCCGCATAATGTGGGTGCGATCCTGCGTTCGGCGGCAGCCTTCGGTGTGCGCGCCCTGGTGATGCAGGACCGAAAATCCCCGCCCCTGTTCGGCACAGTGTGCAAGAGTGCTGTGGGCGCCGCTGAACGCGTGCCGCATGTGCGGGTCACCAATATCGCCAATACACTGCAGGAGTTTCGCGATGCGGGCCGATATGTCATCGGGCTTGCTGGCGATGGGTCGGAGGCGCTGGACACCGCCCTCGCCGGTCCGGACGGGCAAGGCTGGGGGCCAGGCCTGGTGCTCGTCCTGGGATCAGAGGACAAGGGCCTGCGTCCGCGCGTGGCGGAACATTGCGATGTCCTGGCCCAGATACCGATGAGCGACGCTGTGGAAAGCCTGAATGTCTCCAACGCGGCTGCCATCTCGCTCTACGCTGCAGACCGCTGGCGCGCCAAACGCGGCTGAAGCCTCAAGACGAGCTCCACGGCGAGCAGGTTGGGCACCCAGCACATCCAGGCAATGACGGCATAGACGTCTGAAAAGGCGTGGCCGGTCATCATGCCCAGCGGCAAGAGAATACGCAGAGTGACTGCGGCGAAGGTCAGGGCCATGGATCGCCACATCCACTGACGGTGCTGGACAAAACGGCGCCCCAGCGCGGTACGATATCCCATCGCAATAGTCGTCAGCCAGAAGACGGCGAGTGTGCCGAAGCCCAGCTTTGCCACAAGGGTCTCGACCGAACCAAAGGCGAGCGCCAGACCGGCTAGGCCCGAAACAGTACACGACATCATATAGACCATGCCGGTCCAGCGATGCACGCCGGGTCGCGCGTTTCGCAACCGGCTGGAGAACTGAAACGGTCCGGTCACAAGTGCGAGCGAGCCGAAGCCGGCATGAAGCGCAAGCGCCCCCTCTCCGAGGAGATTTCGCACCGGATTGAAACCGGGCACGAATGTCCATCCGCTCCAATATTGCGCGGCGTAGAAGGACACACCCGCGCACAGAAACCAGATCAGACCAAAACCGACACGCCGCATATTTATCTCCCTTGATGACGGTAGATCTTGTGCCCCGGTCCGCCCGGGTCGTGGTCATTGCGTGCGCTGATAACGCAGGGATTTCGCGAGTCTTCCCATCCGCGCATTTCACGCAGCGTGAGCGTCACATCTGGACAAGCGCAACCGAGCCGGGCTAGCTGCACACCACTTGATCGAGACTGAGATGACGACACCGCGTGCCCATATTCTGTCCGTCCCGCAATGGGCCATCGACCTCGGCCTGATGCTGGCCGTCGGGGTGTTTTTCGGTTTTCTCGGGCCCTTCGGGTCCGACCGCGCATCCCTCTCGCTACGGCTGATGTATTGGATAACCGTCATGCCGGCGGGCGGGGTTTGCGTCATCTTGGCTGAACATGGTGTGCGATGGATCCGTCCCCACCTGCGGTCCGCAGTCGGACAGGTCATCCTTGTGGCCGCTTTAGCGGCTCTGCCCCAATCCATCATCGTCCTCATCTGCGAACGTGTCATTTTTGGACTGACCTATAACGACTTTGCCTCGGTATGGAGCCAAGCCTCAGCCCTGGCCGGTCTGTATGGGTCCGTGATCCTGGTGATGCTGGCGATGGTACCGCTGATACGCCTGGTTCGCGCCTATATCCGAACCCGGGCCCACAATGGCTCAGCGCCCCGCCGCACGATGGATGAACCCACGCCGACCAGGTCCGAGCGACCGGTTTTCCTCGACAGGCTGGACGGTCCGGCCGCCGCCGAAACCATTCTCGCTCTGCAAGCTGAGGACCACTATGTGCGCGTCCACCTGCCACAAGGCTCACAGCTTGTTCTGATACGACTGGCCGATGCCATGGCAGAAATGGTGCCCGTGGAGGGATATCAGACCCATCGCTCATGGTGGGTTGCTAAAGCGGCCATCCAGTCCGGCGAATTCAAGCGGGGCACCGGACGGATCCTTTTGACAACGGGCCTGCAAGCCCCAGTCAGCCGCACCCATGCCCCGGCTTTGCGCGATGCCGGTGTGCTTCCGTCGCATCGCTGATCTGTCTGCTCAGCCTTGCACGCAAAACGGGCCACCCGCCGGGCAGCCCGTTGTGTCATTCAGTCGAGAGAGCGCAGGCTAGTTTGCACCGACCCGCAGAACCGTGCGGCCATGGCGGCGCCACTCGACCGTGCCCTCGATATCATCGACGGACACATCGCCGGATCCGTTTTCATTGACGCGGAGATTGACGGCTGTTCCGCCAAACTCGATATCGCCGGAACCGTTCACCGACACATGGAAGGGTTCAGCACGACCATCATAGATCTCGATATCACCGGATCCATTGATGCGAGCGTCAAACGGGCCATCGAGATGACGCGCGGTAACATCACCGGAGCCAGACACATCAATGTCCAGACCCGCCACCCGGCCGAAGGTCACATCGCCCGAACCATTGATATTGATCTCGGCCGCGCGAGTGATATCGCCCAGGGCCACGTCGCCGGACCCGGAGATATTGATATCGACACCGTCCTGCAGATCTCCCAGCGACACATCACCGGAACCATTAATGCTGATCAGGGTCGCGCCGCCGATTTCACCGGCATCAACATCACCGGAACCATTGATACGCACACGAGCGTCGCCCGCCACATCTCCGGCGCGGAAATCGCCACAGCTGTTCACGGTGAGATCCAGGCTGCCCAGATCACCAGCCTCGGCCACAAAGGCACTGTCCGCGATGTCCAGATGGAGGCTGGCCGGCGCGCTGATGCGAAGCGTGGGATAGTCCTCGATATCATGCTTGTCGCCCCAGCGACGACCCAGACGGTATTGCCCGTTGCGGGACTGGCACTGGAGGCCGGACATGTCCTGGCCGCCATCAATAACGACGCGGTCATTGCGCGTCTCCAGTTCCGGGCGCTCAACGATATTGCGGCCCTCATCAATGGCGACGCTGACATCCCCGCTCGCCGTCGTATCGATTTCGATACGGCCGATAAATCCACGAACGACCAGCGTATCGCCAGAATAGCTCTCACCGGCTGGTTGCGAGCTGGCAATGGCGGTAGTGGCGGTCACGCCGAGGGCCACAAGGGCACCGGTCACAAGAAGCGCATGTTTTTTCATCGAAGATCCCCGTTCGATCTGTTGATCTGTGTCCGTTCACAATCGTGGACAATTCGCTCTGCCCACATGATGCCCCCACGGCGCGATTTGGATGCACGCTAGGGCAGATCGCCCTTCCCGGCACTGACGAGTGCGTGACGGTCCTGTAATGCAATACCGACCTCAATCCGGCTAGCGGGATTGGCCCGGCCCTCATCCCGATAACGTCCGCGCGCTGGCTGTTGGACCTTTGAGAGGCCTTACTCACACCCCCGGCCCGGTCGTCAGGCTGAGCTTGCGCAGCAGGTCACCCAGCCTTTGTCTGTCATCTTGCAAGAGTTCGGCTACGGCCTCCCTGGCGATCTGGAAACGAACCGGAATGGCTTCATCAATCAGGGCGTGGCCCTTGGCCGACAAGCGCACCGCCCGAACCCGTCCATCAGAGGCATCTGGCCGACGGGTGATGAGATCAGCCCGACCTAACCGCCCCAGAGCAGCGGTCATCGCCCCGGAGGTGAGCAGGACGGATTTCATCAATTCGGTCGGATTGAGCTGATACGGCGCACCGGACCGGCGCAACGTCGCCAGGACATCAAGATCACTATAGTGGAGGTCAAAGCCTTTAAGCGCCTGATCCGCCTGTGAGCGGAAGGTTCCACCCAGATGGATGATGCGGCCAATAATCTCCATGGCTGAGGTGTCCAGCTCCGGCCGTTCACGCGCCCAGTCCGAGCGGATCCGGTCAATCAAATCCTTCTTGTCATCCGTCATAACGTGCCTCCGCCCTGCATATTTATCTTTACATAAAGGCTTTTGTCTTTACATAAAGATTTATATTGCCGTCCCGGTGATGTCGAGCCGGGAACAAGGTGTTTGGAGCGAAGCATGCAGTTGACAACCCGGATGATCCGTCGTTTCCCGTTCACCGCGCTTGCGACATTGACCCTGTCTCTCCAGGCCTGCTCTCAAAGCCCGCAGCCCGTCGAGGGCGATCTGATGCTGACCGGCGCAAGCCTCCTTGATCCCGCCACGCAGACACAAACACAGGGCACGATTATCATCGACGACGGACGGATCAGCGCCATCCTGGATCGCGCGCCCGAAGTGTTTGAAGGCGAAGTGATCGAGCTGACGGATCGCTGGATCATGCCCGGCCTGGTCGACATGCACACACATTCATTCGGCAACCGCGCGCCTTTTGCGTACGGGGATTCACCCGGCAGCCAGGCCATATCCTATCGGGTGCAATATGCCGGCGTGACAGCCATGCTGGATCTGTTTGGTGATGAAGACACGCTCTACGCAGTCCGCGAGCGGCAGCGGAACGGGGAAACCGGTGGCGCTGAATTGCTCACCAGCCTGTCATGTCTCACCGCCACAGATGGCCATTGTACGGAGTATGGCATCCCCACGCGCACGATAGATAGCCCGCAGGAGGCGGTGACGGTCGTAGATGATCTGGCGCTTCGCGCACCGGATGTCATCAAGATTGTCTACCAGCCGTCCGACGACCAGCCCTCCATGGACCTGGAGACCTTCCGGGCCACTGTTCACCAGGCCCGGTTGCACGGAATCGCCACCATCGTCCATATCAAAACCTGGCAGGATGTGCGCGACAGTGCGCAAGTCGGTGCAGATGCTGTGACTCACATACCTCCAGGTACCATGCCTGACGATGTGGCGCAGATCATGGCCGAGGCCGGGTTGGCGATCATCCCCACACTGGCCGTACATACAGAGCTGACCGACTTCATTTTCTCACCGGAGGTCATCGCGACACCTCTCGCCCAGGCCATGACCACCCCGGACATTCTGGCCGCCTATTCGTCTGACCGGGTCAGCACTCAATGGGGAAATCGCGAACCGCGCTGGCGCGCTGAAGACGCCATCCGGCTGGTGTCACTCCACGCTCTGGCCGAAGCGGAGGTGGAAATCCTGGCCGGCACGGATGGTGGCAATTGGGGCACGATCCAGGGCTATTCCCTGCATCGCGAAATGATCAAACTGGTCGAGGCGGGTCTCACGCCCTGGCAAGCCCTGGCCGCCGCGACGACAGGCCCCGGCGAGTTTCTCGGCCGAAATTTCGGCCTCTCCGTGGGCGATGAAGCCAATCTTCTCGTGCTTGACGCCTCGCCCCTGGAGAATATTGCCCATACCCAGTCGATCCATCTTGTCGTGCAAGACGGCGTGGTCATCGACCGGGACGCCGCGCTCGCAGCGAGTTGGCAGGCTGAGCGCTAGCCCGACACCCGGAGCCAGCTGAGACCCGGGCGCCACCTATACCCCGACTAACCCGGCCAGAACTGGTAGACTGCGGTGGCGATAATCGTCCCCAGCGCATAACCGAACACACCGACCAGGACGCCGGGTGTCACCAGATCTTTCCAGCCTTTTGCTGCGGCCAATGCCGGCGCGGTCGTCGCGCCGAGAATGGCGGCATTGGACGCCGTGATCAGTTCCGGCAGAGACAGGCGCAAGAGGCTCCCCAGTCCGAACGTCACCACACCGTGCACACTCAGCAAAATACCGATGATCAGGATCAGCAGGGGTGCATCCGCGACCAGGCTGACAACATCAGCACCGGCCGCAATTGCGGCAAAGAACACGAAACTCAGGGCGATGCCGATTTCATATCCACCGTGCAGTTTGGCCATGGTCTTGGGGAAGGCCGTCGCAGGGATCAAAGCCACGACGGTGATCAAGGCATAACGCCAGTTTCCGCCCGCATCGCCGACAAGGCTCGTGAGGCCAGCGGTGAGAAGGTCGCCAATCACAACAACAATCATCGCAAAGGCGATGGAATAGGTCAGGCTGGCCGCTGTGATCTTGCCTGTCGTGTTCGCCTCTTCTCCAGCCGCCGACGCTTCGGCACTGTTTGTTGCCCCGGTGTCTTCGGAATGATCCCGTTTAACAAACCGGTTCGCGATCCAGCTCACACCGGGCAGGATGGCCAGGACAGCCAGGAACAGGCCGGAGAAGAGATTATCGACCGCCGTGGCAGACGACACAAAGGACGGGTCGCTCTCGCCTAGGCCCGTAACCTCGATCAAGGCCGCGTAATTGACGGAACCGCCGATATAGGTCGCGGTAAAAACACCGGCCGCGGCGGCCGTCTTATCCCCAACACTAATCAGCGAGAACGCCACGATCGCCCCCAGAACCGTTCCGATCGAGGCAAGAATGAAAGCCCCGGTCATGCGGGTCGTCTCGAAGAAAATCTTCTTCAAATCGGCCTTCATCAGGAAGAGCGGGATCAGGACCGGAACAAAATAACGGAAGACGAAGCTGTATCCGGACGAGGATTGCGGAATGAGCGGATGAAGACCGAACTGTCCGTCCACCCAGACCGGCAGAGGCAGGTTCGATGCCAGGATGGCGAACAGGATCGCCCACACCGCCCCGGTCAGGAGAGCGCCAATCCGGGTTTTCTCCATCAGGAAGCCGCAGGCGGCAATGACAAACAGGGCAGCCACACAGGCCAGGGCGTTATCCGCAGGGATAAGGGACATGGAAAACTCCGAGTATCAAACAGGCTCAGCCGGCCGCCGCAGCGCGTTCGGCATCCAGCGCAGAGGCGGTTTTGAAGGCTGCGCGTTCAGTCAAGCGGTCACGATAGGCGACAAAGACCGGGTCTTTTTCCATCATGTTGAAATTCATGAGGAAGCCCATTGTCGCCCCGACGACGACATCGGCCGCGGAGAACCGGTCGCCGACAAGATAGTCATGCGCGTCGAGACCCTTGTGCAAGGTGTCGAGCACACGGCCCCACTCGCCCCAACCCACGGCACCGGCCGGACTGTCGCGCCCGGAGGCCTTGTCAAATGCGGCCGGCTCCATCACAGCGGAGCCGAAAAACATCCAGCGCAGGTATTCCGCGCGTCCCGGCCCACTGATTTCAGGGGCCAGCCCGGCCTCGGGGAAGGCATCCGCCAGATAGAGACAGATTGCGGCGGTTTCAGTGACCAGCTCACCCCCCGTCATCAGGGCGGGTACTTTGCGCATCGGATTAATGACACCAAAGGCCTCATTGGCATTGGCGTCGCGCACATTGACCGGCACGAGACGATAATCAGCCCGCACCTCCTCCAGCATCCACAGGATCGTGCGGCATCGGGTTTGCGGGCAGTAATACAGGCTCAGTTCGCTCATTGTGTGTCCTCCGCGATTGTGCCGGTCTCGAGAATACCCGTCTCGATAACACAGGCGTCCGCTTCAATCTCAATCAGGAATTCCGGGGCAATAAACCGCGACACCTCAACCATGGTGGTGGCAGGCGGGTGATCGCGAAACCGCTCACCATGGGCTCGGCCGAAGGCCTCCCAATGGCTGATATCGGTGACAAACATACGAGTGCGCATAACATCCGACTGATCCGCGCCCAGCGCCTTGAGCGCCTCCTCGATGATGTCGAAACACCGGCGCGCCTGGGCCTGGGGGTCATCGATATGCAGCGCCTGACCTTCGGCATCCACCGAGACCGTCCCGGTCACCCAGATGTGAGCGCCCCTGCGGACCGCCCGGCAATAGCCGACCTTGTCTTCCCAAACTGCACCGGAATGGGCCCGCCGGGTTGTGCCATCATCGGTGGTCTTCACCTCACGCTACTCCGTTGCGAGAATGTCGAGCGCCACAGCGGTCATCGCCTCCGTGGCCTGGATAATGCTCACCTCCGGCGCATCAGGCGCAAAGAAAGGCGAGTGATTGGACGGTGCAACCAAGCCGGATTCCGCATAGCCGTCCAATCTTTCCTGGGTTGTTCCGCCGACCCAGAACATAAAGGTCGGTACGGCATGCTCCGTCCGGTGATAGCGGGAAAAATCCTCACCGCCCATGATCGAGCTAGCCTCGACCACAGCCGTATCTCCAAATCGCTCGCGCATGATCTCGACGGATCGCAGCGCCAGCGTCGGCTCGTTATAGAGCGCCGGGGTATAGGGCGTCTCCACGACAACACGCGGATATTCATCCTCGTTCAGACCATACGAGGCGGCCTGGGCGTGTGCCACGCGCTCGATACCGGTGAGCAGATGCTGGCGCACCTCGTCGGAATAGGACCGTACCGTCAGCTGGAGATGCGCTTCATCGCTGATGATATTGTGCTTTGTACCGGCATTGATGGCGCCCACGGTGATGACACCGGGATCCAGCGGGCTGAGCTCCCGGCTGACCAGGGATTGCAGGGCGACGATAATCTGAGCCGACAGATAGACCGGGTCCTTGGTGGTGTGCGGATAGGCACCATGCCCGCCGCGCCCCTGGACCCAGACATCAACCGTATCGACATTGGCCATCGCAAAACCCGGCACATAGGTAATGCGCCCGGCCGGCACGGCTGAGAATGTATGGAAGGACAGATTGAAATCCGGCGTGGGAAACCGCGTAAACAGGCCGTCATCCAGCATGCGCTGGGCTCCAAGGCCCAGCTCCTCGGCCGGCTGGCCGATCAGGACGAGCGTACCCGACCACTCCGCGCGCCGATTCATCATTTCCCGGGCCGCCCCCACCAGGGCCGTCATATGGGTATCGTGAGCGCAGGCATGCATGACGGGACTTTCCACGCCATAACGATCAATGCCCGTATCGGTGGAGATATAATCCACCGATGTCTGTTCGCGCACCGGTAGACCATCCATGTCCGCGCGCAGCATCACCGTCGGACCGTCGCCGTTTTCGAAAACGGCCACAACACCGCCCGGCTCTTCATCATTGCCACCGACCCCTTCGGTCACCTCATACCCGGCTTCGCGCAGTTCGCGCGCCAGACGGGCCGCCGTGTTGAACTCGCGCAGAGAAAGTTCCGGATGAGCATGGAAATGCTGGTAGAGCGCCTCAAGATGCGCCGAATAATCGGCCCGGATCGACTGGCGCAAGGCATCTTCGCCGGCCGTCCACTCTGGATCATAATCCTGCGCACCGGCCGAACAGGCCCCGACTGCCCATGCCGCAACGGCACCCCGTAAGATGGATTTCATGTGACCGCCTCCCTTGGTCTTCCGCGCGAGCATCGAACCCCTATCCGCGCGTCAGGTCAAACCCGGTCGCGGATCAGAGCCGGCGCACTGGTGCGGGCAGATGACAGGCCTCGATGACAGGGGGCGGTGTTTCAAAGAAGAATTCATGGGTGCGCTCGCGTCGCGCCGCCTTGCGCGCATGGAAGTCTGCACTGCGCGTATCCATCACCTCATAGGCCGGGCGTTGATCAGCGGGCAGGTCGGCCGCCAGGCGGACAGACACGATGAGATCCTGGTCAGTGATATCGGCGATCACGCCGGAATTCACCGCCGGGTCTCCGCGATTGAGCGCCTGCACATGCTCCATGCCATCAATCACACGGCCAAACACGCTCATAATACGATCAAGGTGTCGCGGCCCGTGGCCAATGACGATGTAAAACTCCACATCGCCGGAATCGGGATCCGTGTCGCGCGCCATGGCCACTGTTCCGGGACAATGAAGCGGCCAGACCTGTGACCCGTCTTCCGTGCTCGCGACAGGAAAACCGGAGACATGCCCCACACGCGGGGCGTAAAGGTCTGCATCGATCATCGCGGTGAAATCGACCTGCGCCCCGGCCACCCAGAACTCGCCAGTCAAAGCGGGATACTGGGGCAGATCCTGTGCGCTCTCATCTTCACCCCGCCCGCCTTGGGCGACAAAACCGTCAATCACCCGGTAAAACCGGCGCCCATCGTAAAATCCATCGCGGGCCGCGGTTCGCATGCGATCAACATGACGCGGGGCTATCCAGTCGGCCAACTCGATGGCGATCCTGCCCGTCTCCACATCGATGAGAAGCAGATTTTCCGGATCGACCGGTCGCCAGGTGGGAATGTCGGGAAAGCTGTCATCGCCCAGGGTCTGGCTCTGGGCCTGCGCCGACGGCAGAGCGGCGTCTTCGAGATAGGACGGGATATGACCCGCTTCGCCCTGCCGCGCCATCATCGACCAGCCGATGATCACCAGCAGAACCGCAATTCCGGCACCCCACAATACCCGCATACGCCCCTCCCCGAGATCGTTTCGAAAGGCCAGCATGTTTCCAAGCCTGCGGTCAAGTCGCCGAACCCCTATCGTCGCTGTATCATGGACACAGTTTAAGTAGGCGCCAGGGTGCAACAATCTAAACTGCACCCATGTCTGCAGCTCCCCTGTCTATCCGCGGTCTGGACCGCTATTTCGGCGATTTCCACGCGCTCAAATCTGTCGATCTCGACGTTCCATCCGGATCCATTTTTGGATTTCTGGGTCCCAATGGCGCCGGAAAGACCACGCTGATCCGCTGCATGATGGGGCTTTTGCGCCCGACGCAGGGGCAGATGACGATCAATGGCCATGATCTGCGTACGAACCGCCGTCAGGCCCTCGCCTCGGTCGGGGCGATCGTAGAAACACCCGCGCTTTATCCCAATCTAACCGGGCGCGAAAACCTGGATATCGCCCGCCACCTGACCGGCAGCTCGCCCCGCGACGTGGCCCATGTTCTCGACCAGGTCGAACTGAGCCGTGATGCCCATCGCAAGGTCGGACATTATTCACTGGGCATGCGTCAACGCCTGGGACTCGCCCGCGCCCTGCTCGCCCGACCCAAACTGCTTGTCCTCGATGAACCGGCCAATGGCCTCGACCCCGCCGGCATTCGCGATATGCGCCATCTGATCCGCCGCCTGCCCGAGGCGGCCAACACGACGGTATTCATGTCGAGCCACTTGCTCAGCGAGGTGGAACAGACTGCTACACATTTGGCCCTGTTGCGGTCCGGTGAAGTCTTGTTCCAGGGTTCACTTGAGGCCCTCCTGGCAACACGGCCACGCCGGATCCGACTGGAAGTGGACCAGGTCGACACAGCCCTGGCCTCGATCGCGGCCTGTGGCTGGAGCCTGATCGCTCGCGGGAGCACAGCTGACACCAACAAACCCAACACCCAAGCCGTGTTGAACATCGAAGCTGGAGGTGGGGCAGCCTCCACGGCCCAGCTCAACCGTCACCTTGTGGAGGCCGGAGTGAATGTCCACGGCCTGTGTCGCGAAAACGCCGGGCTGGAAGATCTCTTCCTCGATCTCACCCATTCGCATGATCCCAGACAGTCAAACGACCCCCGACAATCGAACCAGGTCCAACAGCCAGAGGAGGTCGCGTCATGATCGCCCTTGTTCGCGCCGAACTGCTCAAACTGCGCCGGTCTCTGGTCTTGCTGATCCTGATCACCCCGCCTGCCATGGTCGCCCTGCTCGGTGTGATGGTTATTGTGACCGGGAATGCGGTGGAGGACTGGTCGACACATATCATGGCCGGAGCCGCGATCTGGGCCTATTTCCTGATGCCCATGAGTGTGATCGGCGTCATGGCCCTGCTTGCCCAGATCGAACACGCGCCGCGCACATGGACCTATGTGCTCGCCACTCCCTGGCCGAAATGGCAGATCCTGGCCGTCAAGGCCGCCCTGGGCCTGGGACTGATGGCCATCCTGAGTCTGGGTGTGGCGCTGGCGGGGCTGCTCGCCGCATGGGTCGGGGGGGTGATAAGCCCCGCGAACGCCCTGGACGGTTCTCCTGATCTCGCCCTCGCCGCGGGTCTCTATGGCCGGATGTGGCTGGCCGGGATCATGCTCATGGCGATCCAGTGGACCATTTCGATGCGCTTTTACGCCTTCGCCATCCCGGTCTCGGTTGGTATTGGCGGGACCTTCGTGGCGGTCGCGGCGACCTCAGCCCGTTCGGGACTGTATTTCCCGTGGTTGATGCCGGTGAATATTCTCGCCAGCGATCCCGAACGCGCCCAGATCGCGCTTTTGCTGGGTAGTCTGGGCGGGCTTGCTATCCTCGCCATCGGCATTGCCTGGCTGACCCGCCGCGACTGGGCCTGACGCCCGTCCTCAGGCGCTGCCACCAAAGCGTTCCGCCCAGGCCTCCAGATCGGCATCTTCGATCTTCTTGAACAACATGGCCGGCGGTGTGACGGCATGACCGTGCGGCAAGGCGTCGAGCAGATCAGCCGCATTCTCACCGAAATCCCAACTGCGCTTGTCATCAGGAATATTGAGGGCGTCGAGAATGGTGTCCGCCGTGTCGGGAATGAAAGGCTGGGCCAAAATACCAAACAGGGCCACCAGATTGAGACCCGTGCGAACGCCCACGGCCGCCGCGTCGACATCGCTCTTGTATTTCACCCAGGGTTCGGCCCGTGTGAGATATTCATTGCCCGCGGCCCAGACCGCACGCACATCAGCCGCTGCCTTGCGAAACTCCATCGCTTCCAGATTGGCCTTGATGGCGGGCAGGCGCGCCTCCAGCTCGGCCGCGATCCAGGCCTCATCTGCTCCGGCTTCGCCCGTCGCGGGCACCTGGCCATCGAACTTGGAATTGGCGTATTTGGTGATGCGATTGACGAAATTGCCCAGCACATTGGCCAGGTCCGAATTGATCACGCCCTGGAAATGTTCCCAGGTGAACTGGGCATCCGAGCCCTCAGGTGCATTGGCCGTGAGATACCAGCGCCAATAATCGCCCGGCAGCAGGTCGAGTGCCTGGTCCATGAAGACACCGCGCTTCTCCGAGGTGGAGAATTTGCCGCCATACCAGGTCAGCCAGTTGAAGGCCTTGAGCTTGTCGACCTTTTTCCAGCTCTCGCCAGAACCGATAATCGTGGCCGGGAACGAAACGGTATGGAACGCGACATTGTCCTTGCCCATAAACTGGACATAGGTCACGTCCTGCGCGCCCTTGTCGGTATCCCACCAACGCTCCCAGTCACCGCCGGTGGCCGTAGCCCATTCACGCGTGGCACCGATATATCCGATCGGTGCATCAAACCAGACATAGAAAACCTTGTTCTCAAAGCCGTCCCGAGGCGCGTCGCCCTGTGTCACCGGCACGCCCCATTTCAGGTCGCGGGTGATTGAGCGATCGCGCAGACCTTCGTCCAGCCATTTGTAAGCGATGGATTTGGCCAGAACGGGCCATTCGGTCGAGGCGTCCACCCAGGCCCGGATGTCCTCTTCCACCTTGGTCTGGAGCAGGTGTAGGTGTTTGGTCTCACGAACTTCAAGATTTTTCGAACCGGAAATCTTGGAATAGGGCTCCTTGAGATCGGTCGGCTCCAGCAAACGTCCGCAGTTATCGCATTGATCACCACGGGCACGCTCGAACCCGCAATGCGGACACGTGCCCTCGACATACCGATCCGGCAAGAAGCGATCATCATCGATCGAGAAAACCTGATGTTCCACCCGTTCCTCAATCAACCCCTTCTCTTCCAGCACGCTTGCGAAATGCTGGGTCAGTTCGATATTGGGCGCATTCGACGTCCGCCCAAACACGTCATAGGAGAGCCCAAACCCCGCCCCGGCGGTTTTCTGGATCTCGTGTTGCGCGTCACAATAGGCCCGGACATCCATGCCCGCATCCGCTGCCGCCAGCTCGGCCGGAGTGCCGTGTTCATCCGTGGCACATACATACAATACCTCATGCCCCATCAGACGCTGGAACCGGGCATAGACATCGGCGGGCAGCATGGAACCGGCCAGATTGCCGAGATGTTTGACGCCATTGATGTAGGGCAGAGCGCTGGTGATGAGGATACGAGCCATATCGGTCAGTCTTCTTTCAAAGTGCGTTTTCCGCCAAAGCGTGTAGCATGCTTCGCCTGAGGGGCGAGTGCCTGCGCTCGTGAACCGCGGATCACTAAAGGTCTGGCGAAGACATAACCGTCCGCACGCAGAGAGGAAACAGCTTATGCCACGCATATTCGGAGTGAATATCATCGCGACCCTGGTCGCCGGACTGGCCTTGTTCATGCTGGGCGCTGTGTGGTTCGGCGCAATCTTCCAGCAGGCCTGGTCTGCGCTGCACGCCTTTACTCCGGAACAGATTGCGGCGGGTGAAGCCAATGTCGCCATTTCGATGAGTCTGGGCTTTCTGGTCTCAATCCTCTCCGCCGGGTTTTTGGGCTTTGTGCTGAACAAGGTCGGTGCCACGTCCATGGCCGCCGCCCTGCAATGGTCGCTGATCCTGTGTTTCGGCTTTGTCGTGCTGACCCAGTTCTACAATCCGGTCTATGCCATGACGCCCCTGCCGCTCTTTTTCATTGATGCGGGCTATCAGGTCGTCGGCTTTCCGATCATGGCCGCCATCCATGTCTTGATGCGCAATGTGCTGACACGAGACTAGTCCGCACGACTGCGCACGGTCCCGCTCGCTTCCAGCGTGGATGATTGAACCTGCGGCAAGGGCAGATTATGTTATATCGTAACTAGTCGCCTGACACTCTGGAGCTCCCATGTCCGCTATTGCCCAACAGGATCCTCGCCTGCCCGTCACCGTGCTTTCCGGTTTTTTGGGGGCCGGCAAAACCACTCTGCTGAACCGGGTCCTGAACAATCGCGACGGACGACGTGTCGCCGTGATCGTCAATGACATGTCAGAGGTGAACATTGATGCCGACCTTGTCCGCTCCGGCACCGAGCTCAGCCGGACCGACGAGACCCTCGTGGAAATGTCCAATGGCTGTATCTGCTGTACCTTGCGCGATGATCTGCTCGACGAGGTGCGCCGCCTCGCCCGCGAAGGCCGATTTGACTATCTGCTGATTGAATCGACCGGGATTTCCGAACCCCTGCCCGTTGCCGCGACCTTCGATTTTCGCGATGAGGACGGTGAGAGCCTGGCCGATGTGGCGCGGATCGACACCATGGTCACCGTGGTCGATGCCGTGAACCTGCTGAAGGACTTCTCCAGCCATGACTTCCTCAAGGATCGTGGCGAGAGCCTGGGCGAAGAGGATGAGCGCACGCTGGTCGATCTGCTGACCGACCAGATCGAATTTGCCGACATTGTTGTGCTGAACAAGGTGGATGACGCCCGCCCGGACCAGGTCGATGCCGCCCGCAAAATTATCCGTGCGCTCAATGCCGATGTCCGCATTATCGAGGCGAATTATTCCGACGTCCCAGCTGATGACATCCTGGATACCGGTCTCTTCGACTTCGAGAAGGCCCATGAACATCCGATGTGGGCCAAGGAACTTTATGGATATGCGGACCATACGCCGGAAACCGAAGAATATGGTGTCACCTCCCATGTCTACCGTGCCCGCCGTCCGTTTGATCCCCAGGCCATTAATGACGTCCTCAATGGCCCCCTGCCGGGCGTTATCCGGGCGAAAGGGCATTTCTGGATCGCCACGCGCCCGGAATGGGTCGCTGAGTTCTCGATGGCCGGCGCCCTCTCCTCCATCACCCCCCTGGGCACCTGGTGGGCATCCGTCCCGCAAGAGCGCTGGCCGCAGGGCGTGGAGATCGAAGCCTATCTCAAAGAGAATTGGCAGGAGCCGTTCGGCGATCGGCGTCAGGAGATTGTGTTTATCGGTTCTGACATCGACTGGCTCGACCTGAAAGCCCGGCTCGATGCGGCTCTTCTACCGGAAGCCACGCTGTATTCTCCGCAAAACCCGCCACGCCTGCCCGACCCTTTCCCGCTCTGGCGTCGAGCCGATGAGGCTGCTCAGTAATGTCGGCTGCGGCCGCGCCCAGACCTGACACCCATGGTCATCCCGTTGCCAGGGTCTCACATCTCGACGCCATGGATCACCTGCGTGACCCGGCGTGTGAGGCCCTGGTCTGGGATCGTACTGTGCCGTCGGGCGTTGCCGCTGCACTCAACGACGTTCCCGCACGCCCTCTCGACAATCTGCGTATCACCACACCAGTTGATCATGTCGGCGCCGGGGTGATGGAGATTTTGACAGACTGGAACTGGCCGACACCGTCGGCCCGTGCGTGGCTACAATCGGATATCACCACGCTCGCCCGCGCCTATGCGAAGTTTACCGATTGGCACCACCTGCATCTGAGGCTCGAAATCATCCGCGATGATGCATGTCGGCGCTTTCATCGCGATCATGTCGGAGCGCGATTGATCTGTACCTATGCCGGGCCGGGCACGGAATTGGCACTAGGCGAGACGGCTGACGAAGCCCAGGTCATCGACCCTGTACCGACAGGGCATCCGGTTGTTCTTAAAGGCAAGCTCTGGCCCGACGGTCTGCGCGGAACCGTACTGCACCGGTCGCCGCCATTGTCCGACGGCACCGGCACGGGTCAACCCCGCGCCCGCCTGGTGATGGTTCTGAACGAAGCGCGTTGACCCCTACGCGCGCCGTCGCCCCAGAACGGGAAACACTAGGGCCCGGCCTCAGAAAACCGTCGTCACGGCCACGACCACTACAACAAACACGCTGACAAGCAGGGCGACCACAGGCGCCCAGAGCGGGGCCCGGAAGTGGGGAGCCGTAAACGGCGCCTCGTCCAGCCGCGCCTCCCGGCGTCGCACCGCGAGAAGGGCTGCATTGACGAGCGCGAACACAATCAGGGTGACGGCCGAGGCCGCAATGGCCAGACCACCGAGCACACCTGACAGGCTGAGCACAAACACCAAGCCCGCGACAATCAGGGTGGACCAGAGCGGGGTCTTGCGCGACGGGCTGACAAAGGCAAGCCAGGCCGGACCCAGCCCGCGCTTGCCCAGACCATAAAGTACGCGCGAGGCCATCAGCACCTGCACAAGGGCACCATTGATCATCGCGACAAGGGCAATGGCCGCCAGAATATGGCCCGGCCGGCCGGTCGCGGCCTGAAACACCGTCACCAGCGGCCCCGATGACTCAGCCAGTTCCTGGGGAGACACCACCCGGACCGCCACCCAGGAGACCGCCATGTAGAACACAGCCGAGATCCCCAGTGTCGCAAGAATGGCTATCGGGAGGCTTCGCTGGGGATCCTTAACCTCCTCGGCCAGGTTCACAATGTCTTCGAAGCCGATAAAGGCAAAAAACGCCATCACACTCGCAGCCAGCAAACCGGCCCAGGGCCAGGCGGCCAGACCGTCATTGCGGGCGGCAAAGGGCGGCGCTTCATAGGCCAGTGCATCCGGCGCGGCCACGCCCAGGATCAAAACCAGCCCGAAACCTTCTGCTAGCGTAATCAGAGCGGCCAGCCACACGGATTCTCTCACGCCCCACAGCGCGACACCTGTCAGTGCCACCAGAACCATGGCCATGACGGCAATATCGGGCAGGTCGACATAATCGTGCAGATATCCAGCAAAACCGTGCAGCACGACCGCAGCAGAGATACAGCCCGACAGGGCCACCCCATATCCGGCCACCGATGTGAGATGTTTCAGCCGAAAACCCTGCTGGACATAAACGGCCTCACCCGCACTTTCAGGATAGCGCGACCCCAGTTCGGCATAGGATAAACCGGTCAAACCGGCGAGAAATCCAGCAAAGAGGAAGGCCAGCGGCACATGCATGCCCGCCACTCCGGCCATCTCGCCGATCAGCGCATAAATACCCGCGCCCAGCGTGACACCCACACCATAGAGCGTGAGCCCCACCGGTCCGATGACGCGATGCAGATCAGCGGTGCGCGCCGGCGAGCCAGTCTCGGGTTCCATCGACAAACCTGCCTTGTTTAACGCTATCTAGCCGGATTAGTTGCGGTACACTGAGACTTGCATCCAAAAAAGTGAATTTCCTTTGAACGTTGCTGACTGGGCCCATTTACCGACCGAATTCACCCCGTCTGCATTCGGGCCGCAGCGGGCGCTTGAGCTTTCTCGCGCAGCGGCGTATTGCAAGGGCTTCGCGCGTTCGCCGCGCGCCGGCTTAGCTCAGCTGGTAGAGCATCTGATTTGTAATCAGAGGGTCGGGGGTTCGAGTCCCTCAGCCGGCACCATTTTTTCTTTTATTCCCTCTCGGCTCGACCCGAGCACGGCATCATATTGGTCTGATCCCGTCATTTCACTTTCCTTGATCTCTCAAAGGCGACCGAGGACATATTGATGGATTTCTCCTGTCTCACCCCTTCGCCGTCGGCAGACGCACGTTCAGGCGTCGCATCAATAGCAATGCCAATCGACATCCTGTCCAATCAATCGGCGCTCTCTGTAATACCGGCTTGCAGGTTCTGCCGCATTCAACGGCCCCTTCCATACATCCACAAGATCGGGCGCCATGGCCGAAAACACAAAACCCGGATCAATGGATCCGGGTTGCGTCTCGAACAGCCTAAAGGAGTGCTGAAGCCAGAAAGGATGGAGCCGGGAATGGTCAAGCCTGGATCCGTGTCCGTCAGCGATCATCACTAACGCGTGGCACCGCCTTCAATATCATCGAAATAGCCATTATTTTCGAGTAGTGCGCGGGTGTAGGTCTCGATCATCGTATCGATCTGTTCCGCCGTGCGGCCAGGGGCCTCAAATCGGGCGTGCAGGCGCTGTTTGGCCCGCTCTGCTTTTTGCGCATACGCCCGGTGTGTTGCCTCATCAGTCAGGATTGTCATCGTGTCTCGCTTCGCGGGGCCAGGGATCGTCCTTACTCCCGCTTAGATTGATTCTTCTTGGTTTTAAAAATATACTATTTTTGGTCTGAAAACCTTACGATAGCGTTGCTAAAGCGCCCGTACAGACAGAAAAGAACGCCGCAAACTGCAAGAAACCCCGCAGTTTCACAACTTTTCGTTGCCTTAACTCTTAACATAGTGCTAACGCTCGTCGCAACAAGATTCTTCTCAAAACACAGCATATACGGGGCAGAACACGCATGACGAGCGCTGAGGGGGGCGAGAGTTCAGAGAATAATTCCAATCCGGTACATACCAGCGGAACTCTGGATCAACGTGCGTCCATACGTCACCTTTTGCGGGTCGCCTTCCCGCGTGGCACACAAATGGCAAATGATCGCCGCCGCTGGACATGCCCCGCTTCCCCGCCGGACGTTTTCGGCTTTTGCGCCCTCCTCCTGCATTGGTCAGGCGCCTATCGCTTTTTCAGCCCCCGGCTTGATGGCGAGGCGGACGGCGAGGGCTTTCACTTCGTGCCAGAAGATCGCTATCGCGACGCCATCAAGCTCGGAGATGAGTGGCGCACCTCTCGAAGAATGATCGAGAGCGGAACTCACGGCTTCGTTGAAACGCCTGCCCGCATCAAGGAGATGTGGCAGGAAATCACCCGCAATGGGGCGCAGACTCTGTATCTCGACCTCAAACCGGGCGATTCCATTCCCGAGTGGTGCATCAATGTCTATCTGTTGACCATTGTAGCCGACCAGGCGTGCGCGGGCATCGGGCGCTTCAGTGAGTCAGAAGGCGGCGAACTCGACAAGGATATCAGTTGGTTCGACGAGATGTACTCAGCCACCCTCGAACGCGACCGGCAGGCCTCGCTCAAACAGAACGCACACGTCGCAGACACACCACACCGCGCGGTGGATCCAGACACAGCCTCCCCCGGCCAGAGCTACGAACACCTGCCGATCCGGCCGCGCTTCAAGACCCTGGCCCTCCGCCTGAGCCAGGATGTGGCGTGTGTCCAGCCCAAGAACAAGACCCCCGCCGTGGGCTGTACCATGCGAGCACTCAGCCATCATGTGTCGCTTTTGCCGAACCAAGGCCAGATCCGCGTGCACTGGTTGAGACCGCCTGCCCGGGATCTGGGAGACCCCATAAGAGAGGATTTCAATGTTCTCCTGATCCCCTATCCGTTCAAGATCGACGCCGAGGCCTTCCAGCCACAGCATCAAACCTCAAAATCCACTCGCAAATGGGGATGGTTCCATCTGGACCAAACCTGGCTGCCCAGGGCCAGCTCATACCCGAGATTTGTGGAGACGATCGACCGCTTGATACAGACAGCGGAGGATAATGCAGGAAAGATCCATGCCGTTGTCTTCCCGGAATTTGCCCTGAACTGGGATTTGTTCAAATCCATCTCGGGCATGATCGCCAAAAACCACCCGTCCGTGTCCTTGTTGACCAGCGGATCCAACAGCAATTGTTATCATAAACACCCTGATGGCAATTTTGTCCTGACGTCGAACTTCTACGATGACTCAGAGGACGAGAAACGACGCTTTATTGCGACCAGCCGCCCGAAACATCATCGCTGGCAACTCAACCGGTCTCAGATCGAAGGATATGGTCTCGACAGCGTCCTGGATCCGGACATTGTCTGGTGGGAACACATCCCGATTGAAGAACGCGAACTCCACGTGAACCTGTTTCGGGAAGGCAGTGCGTTTTCAACACTGATCTGTGAAGACCTGGCACGCAGCGAACCCGTCCATGAAGTCCTCAAATCCCTGGGGCCGTCCCTGGTCTTCGTTCTCTTGATGGACGGACCACAGCTCAGTTTTCGTTGGCCCGCTCGATATTCCACCGGCCTTTCAGATGATCCGGGCTCAACTGTCCTGACTTTAACGTCAAAGGCGCTGGTCAATGCGTCGGCCGAGCACTACCGGAAAAAACATGAGGCAGAGCAAGCTGATCCGGATTCGTCCGAAAAACAGGACTTCCAACCAGACTATTCCGTTGCGCTTTGGAAGGATGACATCAACTCTCCACGGTCGATTGTCTGCGAGCCCGGATCGGCGGCCGTCGTCTGTCGATTGAAAGCGGACAAGGTCATGGAAGCCAGCCTTGATGGTCGCGAGATCGAAAACTGCTGGTCCTGGCGCATGACCAAAGGGAAGACCGCGACAACGCAAGTCGCACTCAACGCGGAGGATAGTGAATTTCTCGGCGTAACCTAGATCTGCCCCCGCGCCATGCTGACGCATTGGGCATGGGGCGAATTGCGGTATATAGGCTAAGAGGGACACATATCGGAGTTCTTGATGTCACGTTTTGTTTTTTCCCTGACTGCGGCCACGCTTGCACTCAGCACCCCGGCCCTGGCCCAGGATGAGGCCGCCGACACCGCCACCCAGGCTGTTCTCGCCGCGCTGGGCGAGGGCTATCTCGAGGCGAATCTGAGCAATGGCGCCCGTCAATTTCGCCGCTGCCAGTCCTGTCACACACTCACCGAGGGCGGCCGCAATACGGTTGGTCCGAACCTGTGGGGCATTGTGGGGGCGTCAGCCGCCTATAATGAGACGTTCAACTATTCCCGTCCGCTGAGCGAAAGCGGACTGGTATGGGATGCCGCGACACTGGACAGCTGGATTGAAAACCCGCGCGCCATGGTGCCGGGCAATCGCATGAGTTTTGTCGGCCTGCGCGACGCCGCAGCCCGCCGCGATGTGATCGCCTATCTGGCGGTCGAGACAACAGCGCAGGACGCCACCAGCGTGGTGAGCGAATAGGCAGGCTCCCTGCCAAATCCGGGGCCAACGCCATAGAGACGGGCGGTCAGAACCGGCGCCAGACGCTGAAGAAGACCGCCCTTTCGCGTTGAGAATTGCGGCCCAACGGGGTTGTCGACACTCCCGCCTGAACCTGACGCCCGCGCCACTCCACCAGGAGAGAGGCGCTGAGCTTGTGCTGGGCAAAGCTGGATTGAACGCCCCGGCCGCCCTCCACACTCCAGACCGAATGCGATTGCAGCAAAAGGTCGATGCGCGAGGCCAGGGCTTGCCCCCAGGTCAGATCGAGCCGCGCCTCGTCCAGCCGTGTCCCGTCCCGCCAGCGCCAGCCCAGCTGGGCATCCACAAACCCGTCGAACACACCCTCATCCAGACTGCGTCCCGCCAGGAGCCTCAGATCTGAGGCCCATCCCCCCTCTCCCAGCGGCTGATTGGACAGGTTTTCTCCCTCACCGGGTATCAGCACGCTGAGCTGGGAGGAGACCACATAAGGCCCGGCGGTATGGAGCTGGCGGCGCAGACCGATCTCGCTGGCTCCCAGCCCTTCAGCGCTGTCGGCATTGGGACCCGCGCGCATGCGGACCGTCTGCCAGGCCAGACGCGTGACGAGGGTAGTTTGATCACTCAACCCGATCTCGCCATACTGGGACGCCTCATCCTTGTGGAAGATCCGGTCGGCAATCACCGCTCCGTCCGCGTCATACGCCGCATTCGAGCGATTGACTTGGACCGTGGAAATCCACACACCCTCGCCCCGCCTCTGGGTCCAGGCTCCGGCGTGCGCCTCCCAAGAAAAACCGGCCCAGGCGACAAGGCCCAGACCGGTCATCAAAAACAGGGTGCGGATCGCTCGCCATCGACGGCGCTCCGACACATCGGGTCTGTATGTCAGACGTCGAAACCCGGACTCTCCCGACGGACACGGTCGAGTACGGCGGCCCAGGCGATCTCCTTGAAGAGTTCGTTCGAGGCAATTTCGGAGGATTGCCCGAAGACACGGTCCTGCATTTTCTGATCCCATTCGACCAGCTCCCCGCCTGCCTGTGCCATCACCTGGATCTTGCACGCACGCTCCAGGAGATAAAGGCGAACATACGCGCTAAACGGGTGGTCGCCAACAGCCAACGTGCCGTGATTGCGCAGGATCATGAGATTCTTTTCGCCCAGATCACCCACAAGGCGGACCTTCTCGTCCTCCTCCAGGGCCAGGCCCTCATAATCGTGATAGGCGATATCATTCATGATATTCATCGCGAGCTGGGAGATCGGTCGCAATCCGCCCTTCTGGGCCGCCACCGCCACGCCGGCATCGGAATGCAGATGGATCGCCACTTTCACATCATGTCGCGCAGCGTGAAGCGCCGAATGAATGGTGAAACCTGCGGGATTGATGCCATAGCGTGAGGGCGGCAGGACATTGCCCTCCAGATCGACCTTCACCAGATTCGAGGCCGTCACATCCTCATACAACAATCCGAACGGATTGATCAGGAAGTGCTCGTCCGGTCCCGGCACACGCATGGAAATATGGGTGAAAAACAGATCATCCCAGCCATGCATACGCACCAGGCGATACAGGGCCGCCAGGCTGCAGCGGGCTTGCCATTCTTCATCCGTGACCAGTTCACGCGCGGAAAACGCGGCTTGATCGTCCATTGGGTTCTCCTCCCCTTATCGATCGCGAGATCTCGTCCGCCGACGGACTGTCTCGCTTGAAACCGTCTGGCCGGGTTCTGCCGGGCGTTTACGCCTCTTCGAGCCCGCCAAGCCCAAGATCGACTTTTGTCCCGCCGACGTCAAATGTCTTTGGCCAGACGCAATCCGGCGAAGGCCCAGCGCGCGTGCGGCGGGAAGAAATTGCGATAGCTCACACGTGCATGCCCGGCCGGTGTCGCAACACATCCACCGCGCAGAACGAACTGCCCGCACATGAATTTTCCATTGTATTCACCCACAGCCCCCGGAGGCGCCTTGTAACGCGGATAGGCGCTATAGGCGGAACGGGTCCATTCCCACACCCCGCCCATCATCTGAGCCAGCTGTCCGTGTGGCGCACTGCGGGCTGACGGGTGCGCTGACACGCCCGGCTGCGCCCCAGCGACCTCGGGTCCCGCCAGCGTGCGAGCCGCATGCTCCCACTCACGCTCTTCGGGCAGACGCGCGCCGGCCCATTCAGCATAGGCTGATGCCTCATAATAACTCAGATGCACCACAGGCTGGTGCGGGTCGAGGGGCTGTTCCCCATGCAGGGTGAATTCGCGCCAGCCCGACGCCTCGCGCCGCCAATACAGTGGTGCCGTCCAACCCTCGGCCTGGATATGCGCCCAGCCATCAGACAGCCAGAGTGTAGGATCGGCATACCCGCCGTCTTCGATGAAGGCGAGATACTCGGCATTGGTGACCGGATGACGCGCCAGTGCAAAATCAGTGAGCACGGCCTGATGCACCGGACCCTCATTGTCAAAATGAAAGCCGTCATCCTGCATGCCAAAGGCAAACACCCCGCCCTTGACGTCGATCCAGCCCGTTGACGCTTCGTCCTCGCTCCCTTCCGCGGGCACAGGCGCACGTGAAAATGCGACAGGCGCGAAGGGATGGCGCGACAGGACATGTTTGATATCCATCAACATCAGCTCTTGATGCTGTTCTTCGTGCGCGAGGCCCAAGGTTATCAGCGCCTGCAACTTTTCGCTGCATCCGGTTTCAAGCAGAGACGCCATGCCCGCATCGACATGGGCCCGATAGGCCATCACCTCGTCGATCGAGGGGCGAGTGAGCAGGCCGCGTTCCGGTCTGGGGTGACGCGCCCCGACACGGTCGTAGTATGAATTGAACAAATAATTGAATTTTGTGGAAAACTCTTGATATCCCGGCAGGTGTTCGCGCAGCAGAAAGGTCTCCCAAAACCAGGTCGTGTGAGCGAGATGCCATTTCGTGGGCGATACATCCGGCATGGATTGGACCACCATGTCCTCGGCACTCAGATCCACAACCCATGCTTGAGAGTTGTTTCGAACTTTGCAGTAGTTATTAAATATTAGATCGGAATTTGCGATGTCGACCATCGGTGTCGCCTTCCATTTCAACAAATTAATAAGTTTTCAAGGCACAGCCTATAAGACCAGATTGACGATGTTTTTGTAATCCGCTGCCTTTGAAGACATGACGAGTAACGCCGTACACACCATTACCCACCTGGCCCGACTGCGAGACCCATCCAAGCAGAATGAGCTGGCGATTGGGATCACAGATCTGTGTACCGCGCAGCCCCTGTCCGAGGTCGCAGGTGAGATTGCGGGCGAAATTCTGGTCATGGTTTCAACCAAGGCCAACACCCCGTCCAAAGTGCATATGGCCGAGAAGCTAGCTGTGTGTCGCTGGGCACCCCACTCCATTATTCGCCATCTCGCTTTTGAAGAGATCGAGGTTGCCAGCCTGGTCATCAAGAAGTCCAAAACCCTCACGGAAAAGGACATGGTGGATCTGGCCCGCGACGGGTCGCGCGATCACCGCCGCACGCTGGCAGCCCGACCCAATCTGGCCCTTGTGGTCACCGATATTCTGGCCGAGCCGGCGGAAGCGCCGATCCTGCGCGCTCTGGCCAATAACGATACCGCCGAGATCAGCGAGAATACGCTGGACATCTGCCTCACAGTGGCCAAAGACAATCCGAAACTGCGTGAGGCCTTGGCCCGTCGGCATGACTTGTCGACCGAGTTCGCGACACAGTTGTGCATCATGCTGCCGGAGAACTGGCGCGAGGAAATGTATCGTCGCTTTGGCCTGGACAAGGCCAAGGTCGAGAAACTGACGATTGAGACGGCGCTCAGCGCCACGTCCGAAAGCAAGGACGAAGAAGCCGCCAAGACTGTCGCCGACGCCATTGAGGCCGGTCGTTTGACGGGCGAATTCGCACTGACCGCCATCAAGGCCGGCAATATCCCGGTCTTTGATCACGCGATCGCCCATTTGTGCAGCATCACTCCGGCACAATGGCGGGTCGCCCTGGCGATGAATGGCGTGCGCGCAGCGGCCATGGCCTGCCAGGCCGCCGAGTTAAACCGCGGTGCCTATCCCATCATTCACAAGGCGCTGATGAAGGCCGGACGCATCCACCAGGTCCTTGAAGGCGATGCCATGACAGCCGCCGCCAATGTCTTCCGCATGTATGGTGCAGACAAAGCCAGCAAGGTCTTGCGCCAGATGGGTTCGCGGAGTTGAATACGCGCTCGTTTCGAGCAGGCGTTTTGACTTGACCTCCACACCTCCCGCTTTTGCCTATTTCTCCAGCCCCCGCGACGACGCCAAGGCGGCCCGCACCATGCTGGAAGATCGCTATGGCTCTGTTCCGCTGAAAGACGCGACGACCTTGATCGCCCTGGGCGGGGACGGCGTGATGCTGGATGCGCTGCATGCCTCGATCGAGACCGGTGCCAGCGTGTTCGGAATGAATTTCGGGTCGGTCGGATTCTTAATGAATGATTTCTCGGCCAATAACCTACCCAAACGCCTGGCCCAGGCCGACCGCGCCCGCATCCGCCCGTTGCGGGCGACCGGAACAGACATTCATGGAAAGAGCTTCACGGCGCTCGCGATCAATGAAGTCTCCCTGCTGCGTGAAACCAGCCAGACAGCCAAGATCCGCATCTCCATTGATGGCCGCGAACGTCTGGACAGCCTCCAGGCCGACGGGGTGATGGTCGCCACGCCCGCTGGGTCCACCGCCTATAATCTCTCGGCGCACGGCCCAATCCTGCCGCTCGACAGCCGGGTTCTCGCCTTGACCCCGATCAGCGCCTTCCGGCCCCGTCGATGGCGCGGCGCCCTGTTGCCGCATGCGGCACGCGTTGGGTTTGACGTCATCGATCCCATGCGCCGGCCCGTGTCTGCCGTCGCCGACAATCAGGAGTTTCGCGAGGTCACACATGTCGAGGTCGCCGAAGCCCGCGATATTTGCCTGACCATGTTGTTCGACAAGGACAGAAATCTGTCCGAACGGATCCTGATTGAACAGTTCGAAAACTGAGGCCAAAACCGGCCTGCGGCTTAGCGTCACGTTAAGTAAAATACCCTAGCTTGATGGTCGATTTGGACGTGAAATGTCGAGCCAGGACCAGATGACCGCTGAACACGCCAGTTTTGCCGCATACAAAGTGCTGATCGTTGACGACAACGCAGCGCTGCGCGGAGCCCTGCGTGTCACTCTTCAGGCCCTGGGCTGTGCCCAGGTGATCGAGACCGACAACGCGGAACGCGCCCTGACCCTGCTCAAAAAACAACATGTCGATCTGATGATCACAGACTGGAAGATGAAGCCGCTCGACGGGATTGAGCTCGTGCGCCAGTTGCGCAATCCGATGGCCAGTCCGGCCCCCTATCTGCCGGTGATCATGCTGACTGCCTATTCCCAGACCGAGAAACTGCGCCAGGCCCGCAATGCCGGCGTCAATGATGTTCTCGTCAAACCCTTCACCGCCGAGGGCCTGGCGCGCTGCCTGCGCTCGGTTCTGACCTCCAATCGTCCGTTTATCGAGACCGAAACCTTCTTCGGCCCCGATCGTCGCGCCACGCCGCGACCGGACACTCCGGCCATGATGGCCGGCTAATCGCATACCAGTGGAAGGAAGACTCCATGGCGCAGCCTGACGAAGCCGAAATGATCACGCCGCCCAATATGCTGCAGATCAAGGTTGGCGGCCCGATCTCACAGGGCGATCTTCACCTGATCGAAAAAGCCGAGGATGCGCTCAAAGACATGCGCGGCCAATTCCAGGGCTGGCTCGAGGAAGAAGTGACCAAGCTTGAGGATGCCGCGAAGGCCGTGATGGCCAAGGGCCTCAAGGGCGAAGAAGGTGAAACCCTCTTCATTCGCGCCCATGATCTGCGCGGGCTGGGTTCGACCTATGAATTTCCGATCATCACCCGGATCTCCGCATCCTTGACCAAGATGATCGACATGCAAGAAAAACGCGATGTGGCGTCCAAGGCTTTGGCCATCGCCCATGTTCACGCTATCCGCGCGGCTCTGAGCCAAAACATTCGCAATACGGATGACCAGGTTGCCGGCGCCCTGGCCGCTGAACTGGAGAAACAAACCCATGAGTTCGCAGAACCATGGAAAGACGACTAGGTTTAGTCGCCTGTTACATTCATTAAAAAGCCCGGCTCCTGGCCGGGCTTTTTCATTTAAGGTGTTTGGCGGTAAGAGAGACCCATCAAGCCGCCTCAGCTGGCCATCGCGACGCGCATATCCTCGTCAAACCGGTCCAGTACATATTCCAGATCATCTTCCGGCAGACCCTGGAAGCGGGTAATCGCGCGCTCGGCCAGTTGACGACGAAAACGCGCCCGACCGTCACGATCGTGCGGCGTCTCCAGCGCGTGATAAACATCCAGCGCGGCCCGCAAGGCCGGGAAAATGCGCGACGGCAAACCCGTCCGATCATAAATCGCGCGCAGACCCAAGGGCCCCGCATCATGCACCAGAAGCCAGGCCTTGGCATGACTGACCCCGGCGAGCTCCGCCAGGGCATGCTCCATAAACACGATATGTCCGCGCAAGGTGGCCCGCAGAACCAGTGACGGTGTCAATCGACCATTCAATCGCAATTGCTGGACGAAATGGCGCGGATTTTCGGCCAACCCGGCCTGGTCAACCAGGTCCACCGTGGCCCTTTCACGACTTTCCTCGGCGATCTCCACGGCCAGCTGCGGCGGCAGGGCATGGGTCTTCACCAGGCGCTGCATGGCCTCGTCACTGATTTTCGAAATCAGCTTTTCGGTGATGGCGACCGGCAGGTGGCTACGGGCCACAAAACTGTCCATGATCTCGGTCTTGTCGCCATAGCGTTCCATGGCGTCCTGATAACACTCACTGTCAAAGGAGGCGCCATTATTGGCGGCCACCACATTGACGACGGCCTCATCCCCGGTTTCCAGGATCTTCTTGACAACCGCAGTGCCCACCTGTTCCCGCGAGGCAATGGCCTTGCGCTTGACGGTGTTGGAGGTGTCGAGCAGCTCCAGGAGGTCATCATCGGTCAGCACGGGCGATGACATCAGCAAAGGCAGGGCCACGGTTTCGATATCAGCGGCAAGCTTACAGGCGATGTCGTGAGGCAGGTGCGGAGAATTGCGCAGGGTGACGGCCATCGCCCTCCGGACAAGCTCGGCGGCATCACTGGCGATCATTTCAAGAATACCTTCAGCGGCCTCGCGCTCGGCCTGGGTCAACGCCCCGCTGTCAACGCGCCGACAGATCTTGCTGGCCGCATTGGCCCGATCTTCGTCATCCCCCTTTACGAGACGACGAATATCCTGTTCCGTCAAACGGTTGCGAAGAGTGACAACACTCATGATCGGCCCTTTCAGAAGCAGGCATGGCCGCAGACGGACCACACCAAATCACCTGGAAGATTACCGAAATCATGATTAACGAAAGCTTTCCGGGACACCGCCCGGTTTACCACTCACGATCCTTGTCCGCGAAGGGCAAGTCCATCGAGGCCAGCAATTCCACCAGCAAGGGCGATAACTCCCCGCTGGTATAGCCTACGACGGAAGGTGTGAAATAACCCTGTGGTTCAGACGCTTGCGCCATAGCAGGCACGGTGTCCGTTGCCTGGACTGCGGGCTCGACAGGCAGATTGACCGGGCGTTCCTCAGTCAATCGTGCCAGAACATCGCGCAAGGACCGCGGTGTGCCGTGCTCATAAAATATGGGACGATTGGTGTCAGCCGCGCGCGGAAAATACTGATCCGCCGGAGCGTCCGGTGCCTGGTCCGCGGCCTGGATCAGATCCGCCGCCCCGGATGCACCCAGAAAATGAGCCGCATAGAGCTCTCCGGATGACGGTTCACGTCCGATACGCGATTGCAGGACAGCCGCGTTTTCCGACGCCAGCTCAGCCGCCATCCGCGCGGACAAACCAGCATCAAACCGCAAATCCAGCAGGGCCTGGCGCGTGTCCGGATCACTCACCGACAAACGCCCACCAGCCGATGTTTCAATGGCCTGGGACAGTTCACCGTGACCGTGCGCGGCACCATGGCGCTGCATCACACCCAGCCAGGTCTGCTCAATAAACTGGAACATGCCCGCCGCAGACGAGGTGCGCGCCTGGGCTGCGGGATCGAAATTGCTTTCGCGCGCAGCCGTTCGCAGGAGGAAGTCGAAATCAGCCCCTGTGGCATTGGCGGCGTCGCGAATGACCCGTGTCGAGCGCTGCAGGCCCGTATGTTCAACCGCTTCGACCAAGCCGGTCTCCTGATTCCTGTTCGTGCGAAGTGTGAGCGAGATAAGACTAAACAGAGATTAACGCCGATTCTCACGGCTCGACACCCGACCTGTGTCATGTCAAATTCTGTCACCCATAGTGATGAGACCCTCCATGTCATTCTCCAAAGCTGTCGATCTACTGCGTCTGGCCCGGCTGGCCTCGGGGCGCGTCGGAATATCCCTCGACGAGATTGAGCGGGAATTTGGTGTAGTCCGGCGAACAGCCCAGCGCATGGGTCAGGCCCTCGCCGAGGTCTTCCCGGACGCAGAGGATTATTTTGATAGTGAAGGGCGCAAACGCTGGCGCCTGCCACCTCGCAGAGTCGCGGAGTTTCTGGCGCCCCAGGCCGAGGAGATCGCCGCACTGGATCTGGTTATCGAACGCCTGAACGATGAGGGTGACAGCGCGGCACGGGCCCTGAAAAACCTGCGTGACACGGTTCAGGCGCTGATCCCTGACCGACACCGCTTCCGCCTTGAAGCCGACCAGGAGGCCCTGCTCGAAGCCATGGGCCATGCCGCACGGCCTGGACCGAGACCGCGCACGCGTGAAGATGTTGACGAAGCCATCGCCACAGCGCTCAAAGGTCCGTTTGTACTGACGATTTCCTATCGCAGCCGCAATGACCCCGCCCCTCGCCAGCGCGAGATCGAACCCTATGGCCTGCTGCTAGGCACCCGTCGCTATTTGGTTGCACGTGATCGGGCGCGCGACGCGATGAGCCTGCGCCATTACCGGGTCGAGGACATTGAACAGGCCACCCTGCATGAGGAAAGTTTCGAGCGCCCGCCGGGGTTTGACATTCATCGGTATGCCCAGCGGGCCTTTGGCGCCTTCCAGAATGAAGACGAGTACGGCCCGGTGGAATGGCGGTTTTCGCCGCGCGCCGCCCCCCATGCCGCCCGCTTTCGGTTTCACCCGGCGCAAGAGCTGGAATGGGCCCAGGACGGATCTTTAACCATCCGGTTCAATGCGGCGGGCTGGCTGGAAATGTGCTGGCACCTCTATGCTTGGGGTCAGGAGGTGGAGGTCATCCGACCCCAGGGCCTCAAGGACATGGTGATCGGGTATCAGCGCGAATTTCCCGCCCTGCCCTGACGCACAGGGCCAGATCAGGACTTGATCAGGACCAGAACAGGGCCAGCACCAGGCGCCAAAACCTAGCGAATGGCGATCTTCACCTTGTCCGCCCCCATCCAGGACGGCATGGCATGACCGTCCGCGGCACTCATGGCCAGGCGATACCCGCGATTGAGATAACGACAGACCGAGCGCAGATCTTCAACATGCAGGCAGCTGGCATCATTGTTGGGCTCCTGCATGCGGAAAAACCCGTCACGAAATTTGTGCGGCACCATTGAACGGGTGCGACCACCGGCTCCGGGGATAAAGGCGTGAATAGCGATAGCCATGATGTCTCTCCAACACTGTGTGCGTCTGCGTTGAAGAGATACTGATCCACGAGGGCGACAATTTCAGTCACCCACCAAGTTCCCAAACGAAAACCCTCACTGTCGGACGCATTCGGGCAAAAGCCCGAATCTGAAACGCGCTCAAAACAAAAGGCCCGCGACACTGATGCGCGGGCCCCGGATTGCTTGTCAAACACCCCTTGTGGGAGGCGCCTTAATCCTTGATCGCATCGAAGGCCTCGCCCATGTGAACCAGCGCACCGATCAAAAATTCGACCCAGCGATTGAGATGGCTCAGCGTCAGATCCTCGGCTTCGAGAACCGGCGGCACTTCCACTTCGTAGACCTGGTAGAAAATGCCCGCAACCATTTCGAGGCGTGCATAGAAGGTCTCAACACGGCTTTGCTCGGCACCGCGCAACCCCTCGAACTCGCCTCTGAAATCGCGCATCAGTTTCGTCTGCAGCGCGGCGCGGTGGGTGATATAGGCCTCTCCCATGCGATCGAGATAGACCGCCATCAAACGCACGAGGGTCGCGGCGGCCTCTTCCTGTGCCGCCTGATTGCCGGCAGCCTCGGCCGCGCGAAACGCGTCCAGTGTATTGTCGTAATGCACCTGGAAGCTCTGGAATTCGCGGGCGGCCAGCACGGCAAAGCCCATCTTGCGCTGGATATCCATGCACAGACGCGGCGCCTGGCGGCTCAGGCGGTCCAACAGCCCGACCTTGCGAGGCACATCGAAAGATTGCGTACTGACCAATTCGCGACCATAGCCGATCGTGGCACCGGTGAAGAAATCATCTGTGGCGGTCAGGGCCTCCACACCGTCATTCAACAGGCCCGCACGCACGAATGTGCCGTCTTTTGCCCCCTCATAGGACAGGCGCGCCCGGTTTTCATTAAAGGTCACATACCCGAAATTCTGATCTTCACGACGCCAGATCATGCTTTCCCCCAAAGCCGTAAAACAACTAAAAAGAGTTAACGCGAGACGGGACGCGCGTCCAGCAACATAAAAATGACGCACACCAAAACCCGCTCAAGACCAGGCCTTCAGCCCATCGCGCACAGGATTGCTCCTCTCCGCCCCCTCGGCCTAGACTGCGCACTGCCATCATCAAGCACTCACGCAATCCAGGTCGGCCCCATGACACCCTACAGTTTCGATGAGCACCAGCCGCGCGGCGTCATGGCCCGGGCCTGCCTGTTCGTCTTCAGTACACTCGCCCTGTTGCTTCTTACTCTGTTCACACTCGCCCTGCCCCCAGCGCACAGCCAGGACCGGACCCAGGATCTGCCCCAGGACCTGACAGAGGACTCTTATCCCGCCATGACCACACGCGTGCTCGCCCAGATCGATCCGGGCGCCCTGGCGCTCTACGACACCCCACCCATGCCGGAAGACACGGAAATTTGGTCCGATTTTGGTGAGGAACGCTGGGTGCGCAATGTGACCCGGCCCACGCTTCTGCCCATCCTGCCGGATCCCGACACGGCCAATGGTGCGGCGATCCTGCTCATTCCGGGCGGCGGCTTTCAGTTTGTCTCCATCGACAATGAAGGCTATCGCATCGCCGAACCCCTGGTCGCCCAAGGGTATACGGTCTTCCTGCTGAAATACCGCACCATGACCACACCGCAGGACGAGGCCGGGTTTTCCAACCACATGCGCGCCATCTTCTCCGGACGCGAGCCATTTAGCGGATTTGACCGCACGCGCGGCATGGGTCTGGCTGTGCAGGATGCCGGTCTGGCCTGGCAGATTATCCATGAGGGTGCTGCCGACTGGGATATCGATATCACCCGCACCGGTGTGCTGGGCTTTTCCGCCGGCGCCATCACCGCCCTGGGTCTGAGCCTGGACACTGCCGACACGGCCATCCCGGTTCCGGCCTTCCTCGGCTATGTCTATGGCCCCATGAATCCGCCGGAAATCCCGGCCATGCCGCCGCCGCTTTTTGTGGCACTGGCCGCCGATGATAGCCTGTTTGCCGGTCAGGGTTTTGCGCTGATCGAAGACTGGCAGGCGCGCGGCAGTCCGGTGGAGTTTCACTATTACGAGAGCGGCGGACACGGGTTTGGCAGTTACCAGCGCGGCACACCGGCCGATGACTGGCTGACCCAGTTCACCACCTGGCTCGACACGCGGGGCGTGAGCGCGGAGTGAGTGTGAGGGGATGACGGTGGGCGCTGCGTGACGAAGAAAACAGCGCATTCCGGAGAGAAAAAATGGTACCGCCTCCCCGGTTCGAACGGGGGACCTCTAGATCCACAATCTAGCGCTCTAACCAACTGAGCTAAGGCGGCACATCGGGCTCTGGTCGGATCGGCAGGATGAGAGCAGGCCTCACCGGCCGACCGTCAGAACGGGCCTGACACCAAGCGGCGTCAAGGCGCGGGAAACTAACGCCGGCATGCAGACATGGCAAGCGCGCTGTCAGAGCTTTTTCAGCGCCCTGTCATACCGCTTCAGCGGCTTCTCAGCCCCGGCGCTCACTTGGGCTCTCTCCCCGGTTCGTTCCCCCGGTTCGTTCCCCCGGTTCGCTCTCCGGTTTCGCTCCCGGGCCTCGCGCCTGCATCCGTCCCTGTCGATACCCACGCGCCAACGCGCTATCGGCCGAGCGCAATCGACAGAGTGACCTCCACAAAAAACGTGAACTCCACAAAAAACCCGGGCGCACGAGGCCCCCGGGTCTGTGTGGCGACAGGTCTGATACAGGTCTGATGCGTTGTGATCAGACGTAATTCATCGACTGCATGTGCGCGCGCATGGCGGCGATGCGATTGTCGTCGGAGGGGTGGGTGGACATGAATTCCGCCGTATGCCCCTGGCTTTGTTCGGACATGGCCATCCAGAAATCGACGGCCTGGCGCGGATCATATTGCGAGCGTACCATGTAATCGACACCGAGACGATCGGCCTCGTATTCGTGCTGACGCGAATAGGGCAGGATCACGCCGAAGGTGACACCCGCACCCAGCGCCGCGGCGAGGTCGGGGTCATAGGCATCGCCCATCTGGCCCTGGGCCAGGGCGTCGAGCAGACCCAGACCCATCTGGGCGGCCATTTGCTGGCTGGCGCGTTCGGCAGAGTGGCGGGCGGCGACGTGCGCGACCTCATGGCCCATCACAGTGGCGAGGTGATCATCGGTCACCATCATGTCCATAATGCCCTTGTAGAAACCGACCTTGCCATTGGGCAGAACCCAGGCATTGACCGTATCATTGTCGAACACCACGAATTCCCAGTCATACTGGGTCTGACCAGAGGCCTGGACGACACGCTCGCCCACACGCTGCAGGCGGCGGTTATAGGCCGGATCGCGCAGAACACGTTCCTGTTGCAGGGATTGCTGCCAGGCCTGGGCCGAGAGATTGGCCAGTTGACCATCAGAGACGAGCATTAATTGGGAGCGGCCCAGCGCGGCGTTTTCGGCGCAACCGGCCATGAATGGCACGACACTGCCCGCAGCCAGACCCATGATCAGCTCACGTCGGCGCATCAGCGGTGTGGATTTTTCACTCGACATAACGATTACCCCCTTCGTTTTTGTCACGGATAACCCTTACACTGGCCCGCAAGATTGCCAAGTCCTGCCATGCGGCCTTTGGGTGATATTCTGCCCTGTTCCGGCCCTGCCAGTCCTGTTTTCTCCCGGGCGTGTGAAACGGCACACGCCGGTAGCCAAGAGCGAAACCGATGAAACGCCTGTTGAATATCGTGCTGATCCTCATCGCCCTTCTCGTGGTGGCGGTGTTCGCCCTGCCCGCCCTGATCCCGGCGGACACCTATCGCGAACCGCTCAGAACCGCCCTGTCGGAACAATTGGGCCGCGACGCCGATTTGTCCGGCGATCTGAGCTTTTCCATCCTGCCGCGTGTGCAGATCTCGGCGCGCGATGTGAGCATTGCCAATGCGGACGGGTTTGGCGAGGACGTGTTCGCGGAAATCGCCGATCTCCAGGTCGCGGTCGGCCTGTTGCCGCTGCTCGGTCGACGGGTCGAGATCGATCAGTTCGTGCTGGTGGATCCGGTCATTCGCCTCGAACAGCGCGGAAACCGCAATAACTGGACGTTTGAAACCGGCAATGCCGACGCTCAAACCGCGCCCGCAGCCCCGGCGGGCGAGGGTTTTGTCCGCCAGCCCGGCGCCCTGCCCTTCGAGACCGTGCTGGGCGATGTGCGCATCACCAATGGGTCGATCTATTACACCAATGGCACGGACAGCCACGCCATCACCGGCCTCGACCTGTCGGTGAGCATGGAGAATTTCGACAGCCCCGCCCGACTGGATGGCGCGTTGAACGCAGATGGTGAGTCGATCGGATTCGAGGCGGAAATCGCCTCCATTCGCGCCCTGTTCGAAGGGGCTGAAACCCCGATCACCCTGGATCTGAGCGGACGCCTGATCCAGGCCGGTTTTAACGGACGCGTTCCCCAGGGCGAGGATTTCACGCTCACTGGACGCGTGGATCTGGACATTCCCGACCTTCGCGGCCTGGCCGCCTTCGCGGGATCCCCCATGCCGGAGGGTGAAAATCTGCAATCCGTGTCCGGATCCGGACAACTGGCCGTCGCCGGAACCCGTTTCGCGCTGACCAGCGCGCAGGTGCGCATGGACGAGATTGCCGCCAATGGCGATCTGGCCGTCAATCTGGGGGGCTCTCGCCCTGTGATCACCGGCTCGCTGACGGTGCCGGAGCTGGACGTCACCCCTTACCTGTCCTCCGCTCCTGCCGAGGCCTCACCGTCCAGCGAAGCAGGCATCCCGCCCTGGAGTGATGAACCGATCGATCTGGCCGGTCTGGGTGTGGCTGATGCTGATCTGAGCCTGAGCGTGGGCCGGTTCCAGTTCCGCGACATCGTCGTCAATGATCCAACCCTGGCTGTGCGACTGGAAAACAGCCGCCTGGTGACCGAACTCACCCAGTTCGACCTCTATGGTGGCCGCGGCTCGGTGCGGGTCATCGCCAATGCACGCCGGGCCCGCCCCTCCTTCTCCGCCGCGATGGATGTTCGCGATCTCAATGCCGAACCTTTCCTGATTGCGGCTGCCGGGTTCGAGCAACTCAGCGGTACGGGCGAGCTGCGTCTGGACCTCACCACCAGTGGGAATAGCCAGGCCGCCATGATGTCGGCCCTGGACGGAACCGGGGCGTTCACCTTCCGGGACGGGGCTATCAAAGGCATTAACCTCGCCTCCGTCGTCCGCAATGTGCAGAGTTTTGTGTCCGGACCGGCGGCCAATGACCAGACCTCGTCCGAAACCTCCGGTGAGGAGATTGGCGGTGTGGGCGCTGATGAAGCCACCGACTTCACCGAACTCTCGGCCACCTTCCAGGTGACGGATGGTCTGGCCCGCAATTCCGATCTGGCCATGCTGAGCCCGCTGATCCGGGTCACCGGCAGTGGCTGGGTCAATCTGCCCGAACAGACGCTTGACTATCGCCTGCAGCCGCGCGCTGTGGCCTCAATCCAAGGCCAGGGCGGCGAGCGGGACATTCAGGGGATTACCGTGCCGGTGCGCGCGCACGGCTCGTTCAACGCCCTGTCCTTTGGTGTCGACACCCAGGCGGTCGCCAATGCGCTGCTCAATTCGGTGATTTCCAACGCGCTGGGCGGCGATGGTTCGGCTCCAGTCCGTCCGGAAGACGCACTGCGTGACGGCTTGCTGGATGCACTGGGCCTGAATCCGCCCACGGATCCGCAACCGGCAGACTCAACGGACGGAGAACAACCGACCGAAGAGGTGGATCCGGCCGAAGCCCTGTTGCGCGGTTTCCTAGGCCAGGCCCTGGGCGGCAATGACGAGGATGATGGCGGCAACTGATTGTGATGGAGAGGGATAATGGGACGATGGACAACCGCCTTGGCGGGTCTGGTAAGTGGTGTAGCGATGTTTAGCATCTCCGGTGATGGCGACGCCGCCCAGCTGGAGACCCGCTATCCGGGCGACCGGATTTCGGGTGAGCATTTTGCTACGCGCAGTGCTGTCATCGCCCAGAATGGGGTCGCGGCAACGGCCCATCCCCTCGCCAGCCAGGTCGCGATCGATATTCTCAAACAGGGCGGAAATGCCGTGGATGCGGCCATTGCGGCCAATGCCGCCATCGGTCTGATGGAACCCACCGGCAATGGCATTGGCGGCGATATTTTCGTCATCCTCTGGGATCCTGAAACAGAACAGGTCTACGGCCTCAACGGCGCGGGTCGTTCGCCGATGGGGTTGTCGTTCGACGCGATGCAGGCCCATGTCGAACGCTGGGGCGAAATCCCGCCGGGCGGATCCCTGCCCGTTTCAGTGCCCGGGACCGTGGATGGCTGGTTTGCCATGCATGAGCGTTTTGGCTCTCTGCCCATGAGCGATATTCTCGCTCCGGCCATCGATTATGCCGAAGACGGTTTCCCGGTCACCGAGGCCATTGCCTTCTATTGGGATATGAACATGACTCGCTTCGCCCCGGCGGCGCAGTCCGGCATGATCGAGGAATTCGAGAATACCCGCGCGACCTATCTCACCGCCGACGGAGATGCGCCGCGCGAAGGCGAGATTTTCCGCAATCCAGACCTCGCCCAGACCTATCGTCTGCTGGCGAGCGGGGGGCGCGATGCCTTTTATGAAGGCGAGATTGCCCGAACCATTGATCGCTATATGCAACGCATCGGCGGCGCTCTGCGTTATGAGGATCTGGCTGCGCATCGCTCGGAGTGGATCGATCCGGTCTCGGTGAATTATCGCGGATATGATGTCTGGGAATTGCCGCCCCAGGGTCAGGGCATTGCAGCCTTGCAGATGCTGCAGACCCTCAACGGGTATGATCTCTCGGAAACCGGGTTCATGACCGCGCAGACTCTGCACCTGATGGTGGAGGCCAAACGCCTCGCCTTTGAGGATCGCGCCCGGTTTTATGCCGACCCGGACTTTGCGCCAGCTCCGGTCGAGGCCCTGATCTCGGCGGAGTATGCTGATCAGCGACGGGCCCTGATTGATCAGGACTCGGCCATGGAGAGCGTGGCGCATGGTGATCCGGCGATCCTGCAAGACGGGGATACCACCTATCTCACCGTGGCCGATTCCAATGGCATGATGGTCTCGCTCATCCAGTCCAATTATCGCGGCATGGGATCGGGACTGGTGCCCGATGGTCTGGGCTTCATGTTACAGAACCGCGGTCAGCTCTTTTCGATGCAGGCCGGACACCCCAATGTCTATGCGCCGGGCAAACGCCCCTTCCACACGATCATTCCCGCCTTTGTGACCCGCAATGGTGAACCCGTCATGAGTTTCGGTCTGATGGGCGGGGCCATGCAGCCCCAGGGCCATGTGCAGATCATCACCTCGATGATTGATTTCGGTCTGGGTGTGCAGGAAGCCGGTGATGCGGCGCGCTGGCGCCATGACGGATCGAGCGAACCCACAGACGCAGTATCGACCGGCGGGTTGGGTGTGCTGCATGTGGAAAGCGGCATGCCCGAAGCCACTGTCGAGGAATTGCGCGCGCTCGGCCATGACGTGGTTGTCGATGCGGGCGGTTATGGTGGCTATCAGGCGATCTGGCGTGACCCGGATACGGGTGTCTACTGGGCCGCATCGGAAATGCGCAAGGATGGCAGCGCCATTGGCTACTAGATCCGGAAGCCAGTCGCGCGCCGGGTTCAAAGATGAACGCCAGCTGAAACCCTTCTTCGGAACGGGTTCAGGGGCGCCGACGCATTCTGCGTTCACACAGCCGGTTTACCGGTGAGTTCCATGAGTATCCGGCCACGGCCGGCCAAGACTGCGCACAAAGGTGATCACCATGATGAAACACATCCTGTCCGCCGCCCTGGGGCTTGGAGCGCTGACCATGAGCGCGGCCTCGGCCCAGCAAATCGAACTGTTCGACGGCCCGAACTATACCGGTCGCTCGGTCGTGATCACCGGTCCGGTATCCGACCTTAGCCGTCGCGGCTTCAATGATGCCGCCTCGTCCTTCCGGGTTCGCACCGGTCAGTGGGAGATCTGCGAACATTCTGATTATCGCGGCGATTGTGTCACGGTATCGGGCAGTGATGCGCGCCTGTCACGGTTCAATAATCGCATTTCCTCGCTTCGGCCGGCCTCCTCCCGGCCCGGCAATCCCGGACGTCGCGGCGGACGTTTTGGCGATATCACCTTTTATTCCGGACCGAATTACACGGGCCGCTCGGTCACGCTGAGCCATGGGGAACCCAATTTCGATCGCATTGGTTTCAACGACCAGGCCCAATCGGTCCGCTATAGCGGCAATCGCCCGTGGCGTGCCTGTCAGCATGCCAATTATGGCGGTTCGTGCATGGAGATCCGCGGCGATATTCCGCGCCTGTCTTCCATGGCGCGCCAGATCAGCTCGGCCACGCCTGACGCAAGTGCCGGCGGCCGGGGCGGTTTCCGTCCGCGCAACGGGATCTGGCTCTATGATGGCGAGAATTATGGCGGTCAACGCGTTGATATCGAATACGAAAACTCGAACTTCGACAGCATTCGCTTCAATGATCGCGCCAGCTCGCTGTCGGTCGCCCAGGGCGAAGTCTGGGAAGTGTGTTCTGATGCCGGTTTCCGCGGTCGCTGCACCACGATCCGCAGCGAGGACGTGCCGAGCCTGAGCCGTCTGGGTCTGAATAACGGCATCTCCTCTGCCCGCCGGCTTGATCACAATCCCGGTGGCGGTCATGGCGGTGGTTATTACCAGATCTCCGGCGGCGTTGAGGGCGTGCGTACAATCTTCTTCCCGCGCCCCCAGATCAACGGGACGCTGATCGCCCGCTGTATGGATAATGGCCGCCGGTGTGACGCTTCCGTGGCCGACGCCATCTGTCGGGCTGCCGGGGCCCGCGATGCGGTCCATTACGAGCGAGGTTATGGCAATAGTCGCACGGTGGATCTGGGCACGGGGACCCAGTGTTATGGCGGGCAATGCCAGCCCATCACCGATGTTTTGTGCGTCGAATAGGGTCAAATCCACACAATCACGATCAAGACATGCCGCCAGGCCCAGCCTGGCGGCATTTTTATGTGACACCGGCGTCCGCTTGCAAAAATCCTTTCGCGCAGAATGCGAAACAGGTTATATTGGTTACAAACGAAACTATACCCGCATAACAATGCCCCGGGGAGAGACGATGCCGGTCAATGATCCCATTGTTGCCGAACAGGATGCCGCTGCCGATTTTACCATCGAGCAGAAGTGGGACCTCTATAGCCAGGAGGAACACGGCATCTGGCGCACGCTCTATGATCGCCAGATGAAGGAACTTGTCGGACAGGCGGCCCCTGAGCATTTTCGCGGACTGGAATTGCTCAATCTCAATGAGGGTGGCATTCCGGATTTCCGGCGCGTCAACGAGAAGCTCGAAGCCCTGACCGGCTGGACCGTTGTGACAGTGCCTGGCTTGATCCCGGAGAAGGAATTCTACGAACACCTCGCCAATCGTCGTTTTGTGTCCGGGCGCTTCATCCGTGATGCCCACAAGCTGGACTACCTGCCCGAGCCGGATATTTTTCACGATGTCTTTGGCCACGTGCCCTTGCTGACCCAGCCGGTATTTGCCGACTATATGCAGGCCTATGGCCAGGGCGGGCTGCGCTCGCTGGAGTTCGATTCCATCAAGAACATGGCACGGCTCTACTGGTATACGGTCGAATTCGGTCTCATCAACACACCGGAAGGCCGTCGCATCTATGGCGCGGGGATTGTGTCGTCCAAAACCGAGTCACGCTTCAGCCTGAGTGATGACAGTCCGAACCGCATCCATTTCGATCTTCAACGGGTGATGCGCACCGACTACCGCTATGATGACTTCCAGCAGACCTATTTTGTCATCGACAGCTATGACGAGCTGATGGACGCCACGTCCCAGGATTTTGCACCGATCTATGAGCGCCTGCCTACTTTGCCGGAATACACACCCAGCTCCATAGCGCCGGAAGACCGTGTCTATCATCGCGGCACCCAGGCCTATGCGCTGTCCCAGGCGGACGCCCAGGCAAGCTAATCACAGATTTTCTCCCAAAAATCACCCCCGCTGGCCCAGCCATCGGGGGTGATTTTTGTCCGCACCTCAGACGAAACAATCAAACCCGCTGGAAGGCGTAGAAATCTCCGCCCAGCCCCAAAATCCCCGTCAGGGCATCCAGCGCCGTGTGGGCTTCAGTCATCAGCTGCGGATCCGCCAGATCCGCCGGATCAAGACGGTCGCGATAATGCGTCTCGGCCCATTGGCACAAACGCGCGTAAAGCTCATCGCTCATCAGGCAGGACGGCAGTACGGCTGCATGCTCGGCGTCCGTCAGCACGACACGCAGACGCAGACAGGCCGGACCTCCACCATTGCGCATGGACTGGCGGACATCCGCAAATTCAACCGCTCCAATCGGCCCGTTGGAGGCGATCAACGCCTCACAATAGGCCCGTGTCGCAGCGTTTTCGCGGGTCTCCTCGGGAGCAAGAAGGACCAGACGATCCTCGCCCGGGATCTCAAGCAGCTGGGAATTGAACAGATAGGAGGTGATCGCATCATTCAGCGACACGGCACTGGCCGGCACTTCCACAAAAACCGGATCAAACAGGCCGTCTGCAGCGTCTCGCACCGCATCCTGGACACGGGCCGTCTGTTCAAAAGCCTGCTCATGATAGAACAAGGCCTGACGTGTGCCCACGCACACCACATCATTGTGGAAAGCGCCGGCTTCGATCGCCTGGCGGGCCTGCTGGGCGAGCACGGTGCGCCGGGCAGACAGGCCGTGACGGCGCACAATGGCCTCACAGCTTTCAAGGGTCTGACGCGCCGGAAAACGCCCTTCATACGCCCCTAGGCCTTCACGGCCCCAGACCAGCAACTCCACACCTGCGTCCCCGTGCGCCTCGCACAAGCGCACATGATTGGCCGCACCTTCATCGGCAAACATGGGCTGCATGGGCAGGGTGTCGTGGACAGCGAACCGGCTCTCATCCGCAAAAATCCGCGACAGGGCGCGTTGGGTTTGCGGCCCCTCAATCCCGCGGTGGGGCGTGGTCAGCAGATTGGCCGGTGTGAAATGCACCCGACCATCGGCTGTATCCGCCGACGGTGAGACCATGGCGGCATTCGCGGCCCACATATGGGAGGAGGACGAGACCAGTTTGAGAAAACGCGGCGCCTCCCTCGCGGCGGACTGCAGGACCTCGCTATCAGAACCGGTAAACCCCATGGCGCGGAGTTGCGGCAGGAAGGGACGCTCCTGCGGCGGCATCACACCCTGGATCAGACCGCGATCCGCCAGGCTTTTCATCTTGGCAAACCCCTCCAGCGCCGCCTGGCGTGGAGACGAGGCCTGCCCCTCATTGCGGGTGGAGGCCAGATTACCCTCCGAGAGCCCGCCATAATTATGGGTCGGGCCAACAATTCCGTCGAAATTCGCCTCGCTCGCGTTCATGCCCTACCCCTCTTGTGTCCCGTGAATGGCCAGGCGTTCCGGCGTCTCAGCGGCCTGGGTCGCAACCGGATAGGCACAATAATCCGCCGCATAATAGGCGCTCGGGCGCAGATTGCCCGACTGTCCGGGACCGCCGAACGGCATGTTGGACGCCGCCCCTACCGTCGGACGGTTCCAGTTTGTGATGCCCGCGCGGCTTTCAATCCAGAACCGGTCCCACAGCGCCCGGTCATCGCTGACCAGCCCGGCGGCCAGGCCATAAGCGGTGTCATTGGCCGCAGCGATGGCCTCGTCAAATGTCGCCACACGAATGACCTGCAATAACGGCCCAAACACCTCTTCATCCGGCACATCCACACCAGTCACATCCAGCAGCCCCGGACGCAGAAACGCCGGACCGGCGGGATCCCGGGCCACTTTGTGGAGGATTTTGGCCCCCTTCTCGATGAGGTCGTCCTGGGCATCGAGCACGTGCTGAGCCGCCTTTTGCGTGATGAGAGCACCCATGAACGGGGTCGGCTGGGAATTCCAGGCCCCGATAGTCAGGCGTTCGGACAGATCGATGATCTTGGCAATGATGGCATCACCTGCCTCACCGTCCGGCAGTATGAGACGGCGGGCGCACGAACAGCGCTGCCCGGCAGACATGAAGGCAGAGTGCACGGCGATCCGTGCAGCGGCTTCCGTATCCTCGGCATCCCAGATCACGAGCGGATTATTGCCACCCATTTCAAGGGCAAGCTGAATACCGGTGCGACCGGCAAAATGCTTGTGAATGAACTGGCCCGTGCCGAAAGAACCGGTGAACAGGACACCGTCGAGCGCGTCATGATTGAGCGCTGCCGCACCTGTTTCACGAGCCCCCTGCACCATGTTGAGCACGCCGGCGGGCAGTCCTGCCGCATCCCAGGCATTGATCATCATCTCGCCCACCGCCGGGGTCAGTTCGGAGGGTTTGAACACGGCTGTATTGCCAGCGATCAGGGCCGGCACGATATGACCATTGGGCAGATGGCCGGGGAAGTTATACGGGCCAAGCACGAACATCACACCCAGCGGTTTGTGCCCCAGCTGGGCAAAGCCGAACGGGGTTTCGCTGGTGAAACCGCCGGTCCGCTCCTCAAAGGCCTTGAGCGAGATATCCACCTTGCCGATCATGGCGCCCGCCTCGCCCGTGGCTTCCCACAAGGCCTTGCCTGTTTCGCGCGCGATCAGTTCGGCCAGCGCATCCTTTTGCTCTTCGAGCTGCGCCTTGAAGGCTTTTACGATCTCGATACGCCGCTCCAGCGGGGTACGCGCCCATGGCAGAAAAGCGGCGCGGGCCGCCCTGAATGCTGCGTCAACATCATCGGGACCGGCTGCCTCGCCGACCCAGATCACACTGTCATCGGCCGGATCGAACGACATAAATTCGGCACCGGACCCGGTCTGCCACTCACCCTGGATAAACTGCATGTGTCTTACCTCTGACGCCAGAAACGAACCCGATCTCCTTCACAAAGATCCAGGGCTTGCAGGGTTTCAAAATCCACGCCGATCACATCACCATCCAGGATGACCGTGGTCCGCGTGGTGCGGAAATTATCGAATCGGTCCGTCGACAACAGCCCCTGGACACCGCCATGCGGCGTGGCGGCGCGAACCGTGTATTGTCGGCTTTCACGAATGGTGCGGACATTCTCTGTCCAGGTCGACACCAGCGGACCACCATCGAAAATGTCGATATAGCGGTCATAGTGGAAGCCTTCCCATTCCAGCAGTTTGCGCGCCCCCACGCCCACCGCATGGGTCTGCCCCACAACGGCGCGCACATCCGGCGGCAGCAAATCCATATAGATCAGATGCTTGGGCCCAAGATCCAGAATGAACTGGTTGTCCGTGGAGGCGCTCAACTGATCAGCCTCGGCAAAATCCATCTTGAAGAAGGGACGCGAGACATAATCGTAGAACGGCGATGATCCATCGTCGCGCACCACACCGCGCAGTTCGGCCAAAACCTTCTCGCCAAAGCGCGGTCGGTCAGCCGCCATCAACAAGTATCGCGACTGGGCTGCCAAACGGCCTGCCCCGGTACCCCGCCCGGCCTCGGAGACAAATAGTGTGCCCACCTCCGTCGCGCCGGCAAAATCATTGACCAGCAACATCGCATCCATGTCGAAACGCCGGTCGGCTTCCGCAGAATGCTGGGCCATGGTGATGATCTTGAAATCCCAATAGGGTTTCGACACGCCCACCATCGCCTTGACCGCAGAACAGCCCACAATATGGCCTGTTTCCGTGTCTTCCAGCATCAGCTGATACGTATCTTCAGTCTGCCGGGAGATCTGGGCCGCAAAAGCCGTCTCCGACTTTACCAGACGCTCTTCCAATTGCTCCGGTGGCACGGCCAGGCTGGTAAAGCCTGTCCCTGCCGATTTGGCGAGCGCGATCAACTCGTCAATATCCGTCCGTTTCGCAGCACGTGCGATCAGCATTCCAGTCCTCCCCCTGTCCGGGTCCCCAAAAGGGGTTATCGGCGCTTGGCCAGCGCTCTTGCATCGCGGGCATCGAACGTGCCGCTGGCAAATTTCATCAACATCACCGCGGACAGCTGGGCCCGTTCGACGAAGCTGGAGAGTTTGACGATTTCACGGTCGGAATGAATGTCCGCACCGCGCACACCCAGAGTGTCGACATTCGGACAGCCGGCAGCCCAGAGGTTATTGCCTTCACAGACACCGCCCGTGTCCTGCCAGCGAATTGTCAGACCGAGAGCTTCACCGGCCGTTCGTGTCCACTCGAACATGCGTTCATTGGCCGGGCTCATCGGCTTGGGCGGACGTGTGAAACCGCCATGCAGTTCGGCTTCGATGCCATCACGCACCCGGATCTCGTCCAGCAGACGCTCCAGCTCGGCCTCAACCCAGATCTGATCATTTTCTTCGGCCACTCGAATGTTGAACCGGGCCACCGCGGTGTCCGGCACCACATTGGGTGGGCCGCCCCCATCAATCTTGGCCAGGTTGAACGTCACGCCGTCGCGCTTGCCATTGAGGCGGTCGAGTTCCAGACCGAACTGGCAGGCGGCGACCAGGGCATTACGACCCAGATGGTGTTCGCGACCCGCATGTGCGGCCCGCCCGGACACTTTGAGCGCCCAATTGCCAGAGCCCTTGCGTGCGCCCGCAAGCGAACCATCGGCCAGAGCCGGTTCATAGGTCATGCCGATATCAGCCCCGGCTGCCAGTTCCGCCAGAACGGGACCCGAGCCCAGATTTCCGATCTCCTCGTCCGGGCTGATGAGCACATCCACCCCGATCTCCTTATGCCCCGGAAAGCGCTGCAGGCCGAGAAGCGCGTGCAACATCACGATGATGCCGCCCTTCATATCGGCAACCCCTGGACCATTAAGCGTGTCCTCATCCCACATCTCGCAGGACTGGAAATGGCTATCCTTGGGAAACACCGTGTCGTGGTGGCCGGTCATCACGATCCGGATGGGCGCCTGGGGACGGATCCGGGCATGGAAGGACGGGGTATACGTCTGCTCAGTCACCGTTCCGTCGGGCAGCACTACTGTGCTGGGCGCGAGTTCGATGGCTGAAATCTCACAATCATCCAGCTCGGAAAACGCCTCGACCAGACAGCCGCGCATGGCTTCAAGACCATCCGCATTGCGGCTGCCCGAATTGATAGCGGACCAGGCTTTGACCGTCTCGATCATGTGATCGGATCGGGTCTCGATCCAGTCGAGCACAGCACGCTCTTCTGGAGAAAGATCTAGAACTGTCGACATGTGATCCGTCTTAGCGGTTTAAACGGCGCGGTCTACCCCCTCCTGCCCTGGCGGGAGGGGATAGTCGCAGTCCTCAGCGGATCAGGCGTGCTCGAGCGCCTGTTTCAGATCCGCAATCAGATCATCCGGGTTTTCAATACCCACGGAGATCCGCACCAGGCCGTCGGTAAAGCCCTGGCGCTCTCGCAACACCGGATCCACACCCCGGTGAGTTGTCGAGCCAGGGTGACAGATCAGGGTCTCGGTCCCCCCGAGCGAAACAGCCAGCTTCATGACCTGCAGAGCGTTGAGCATGCGGAAAGCCGCTGCTTCATCGGCAAGGTCAAAGGCGAAAGTCGATCCGGCCGTAACACACTGGGCGTCATAAACAGCCTTGTCACGACTGCCCTCCTCCAGGAAACCCAGATAACGAACACGCTGGACCTTGGGATGATCGCGCAGGAATTCGGCCACTTTGAGCGCCCCGTTGGCCGCCGCCGCCATGCGGATTTTCACCGTTTCCAGCGAGCGCAACAACATCCAGCAGGTATGGGCATCCAGATTGGTTCCCAGATAACCGCGCAGGCCGCGCACTTTTGCCATTGCTTCGGACTCGCCTAGTGCCGCACCGGCGATGAGATCAGAATGTCCACCCACATATTTTGTCAGGGAGTAGACGAGCACATCCGCGCCCAGGCTCAAGGGCGAGGTATTCACCGGGCCCAGGAAGGTATTGTCGACTACGATTTTTGGACGCGCGCCCTGTTTTTCCGCGATCAGATCGGCCACCCGGCCAATCGCAGCCAGGTCAACGAGGTCATTGGTCGGATTGGTCGGCGTCTCGCAATAAATGACGGACACATCGCCCTGTACCATCGCCGCCTCGGCAGCAACAACAAGGTCGGCCTCGTCGGCCCCCGCATCAAAATCCACGGCCTTGATGCCGTAATTGGGCAGGAATTTGCGGATCAGGCTTTCGGTACCCCCATAGAGCGGGGTGGATTGCAGGATCACCGAGCCGGCGTGCGCCAGAGCCATCAGAGTGGTGGAAATGGCGGCCATGCCCGAGGCGAAGACGGCGGCTTCTTCTGCACCATCAAAAATGGCCAGACGGTCTTCCAGCACTTCCATGTTCGGATTGTTGAACCGCGAATACATCAGTCCGGCCGCTTCTGGATCGCCTTCCTCGGCCTGGCCCAGAGTGACGCGGAAAAAGGCTGCGCCCTCTTCCGCCGTCGCAAAGGCGAAGGTGGAGGTCAAGAAGACCGGCGGCTTGATCGACATCTCAGAGAGCTTGGGGTCATACCCATAGCTCATCATCTGCGTTTCAGGGCTGAGCTCGTGACCGGCAACAGAGCGTTTGCGATACGGTGCCTCGGGCTTGGACATGGGATCCTCTTGAATCTGTCGACCGGCCGAACGGGCCGGAAGGGGCTGATCAACCCCTCTAGTCTGCTCGATTGCGCAAGGTCAAGCCCATCCTCATCACAGCGGAAAATCTGGTTGTTTTTTCGACAGCCATCTCAGTGGCGAGCACATATTTTCCAATTTTACCCAAAAACCTAGTACAGGACTAGCGCGCGTCGTTACCAACACGCCCGGCCCGCTTTCGCATGCGGCATCGAAACTATGAGCGAAACGCATCAGACATGGCGTTTGATACGCCCCCTCCAAGGCGCGCCCAAAAGAAAACGGCTCGGGCCGAAGCCCGAGCCGTTCCCAAAATTCAGTCGACCGAGGTCTTAGTCCAGAGAGATCAGGACTTCAGAGCGACGGTTGAGCGGCTCACGGACACCGTCCGGAGTGTCGACAGCCGTATTGCTCTCACCGAAGGCTTCCATGGCGATCAGGGAAGCCGGAACGCCGAGGCGAACCAGTTCGGCGGACACTGCACGAGCGCGACGCTCGGACAGGCCAACGTTATAGGAGGCGGAACCGGAACGGTCGGTGTAACCAGCGATGGAGACGCGGGTCACGCCACAACCGTCAGCGCCAGCTTCCTGGGCAGCCTGGTTGATCACGGAACGAGCCTGATCGGTCAGAGCAGAGGAATCCCACTCGAAGTAAACCGTGAAGCCAACGTTATCACACTCAGCCGGCGGCGGAGGCGGCGGCGGAGGCGGAGGAGGCGGCGGCGGGGGAGGCGGCGGCGGCGGCGGCGGCGGAGGCGGCGGCGGCGGCGGCGGAGCTGCGAAGGAATAACGCAGGCCAACCCAACCTTCGTGGTGATCCAGACCTTCGACGGACACACCGCGGGAGAAATCCATCTCAGACATGGAGACGTAGCGGTATTCGGTGTCCAGGGTCAGACGCTCGGTCAGTTCCCAACCGATACCTGCCATCAGCTGCCAGGTGAACGGCATTTCTTCGCCAGAAGCGATGACGTAACGCGGGTCATTGGCGACGACGTCTGCCGGGATCGTACCCGTGCGCCAGCCGTAGAGGGAACCGGACACGTCGGAAACACCGACACCGATACCCAGATACGGGTGGTAGAAGCTTTCGGTTTTGAAGTCGTAGAAGGCGTTAGCCATCAGCGACCACATCTGGAAGCTGGAACCGGAGTCCTCAAACGCGCCAACAGCACCGGTGTCATTGAAGCGGTGAGACAGTTCACCTTCCAGTCGCAGACCTTCAGCCCAGGAGTAACCAGCAGCCACAGCCTGACGCCAGTCAGACTTGCCGTCGATTCCACCATTCAGCCCGCCCGTAACGTCCGTTTCGCCCGGGAAGCCGTACCCGACAGCGCCACGCACATACCAGCCTTCGTCAGCGAACGCGGGCGTCGCTGCCAAGGCTCCGACGGCGGCCGCCGTAAGAAGCCATTTTTTCATCATTCCCCCTCCGGAGGCCCAGCCCCCTTGGTGTGACAAGCAACATTCGGCCCATGCCGAAACGCAGAGAATCGCCTGATCAAGGCCATTCCTGTAATTTTCGATACATGAATTGCGCTGAGAGTGCCACCCGAAATTGGCGTAATAGAGTGACTAATTGGCACCTTAACCAACCTCTGTGAAAAGGTGACGCTTTAGTGCAACACTACACTATTGGAGGCCCTATTCGTCTTCTGTGGCACGAATTTGAACTTTCACGAAACTAGTGCAGAGCAGTCACAGGGGACTGTCCGACATAGTTTTCGTTTCCTGTTTCTCGAGACAATGAATCGAACACTGCCACAAGACCTCGCATGGATGCCTCATCGCGGTCGTACAAATCATTGAGATAGCGCACACCGCCCTCATCATCGCCGACAACTGTCCAGTAGGATAGATGCACCGGCAGGCGCTGATCGAGCCACACCACGCGCGGGTTCCGACCCGCAGCCGTTTCGGTCACGCTCTCCTCGGTCCAACCGTCCTGGCCATTCAGCACCCACTCCGCGAGCGCGAAGGGATCCTCGACACGGATACAGCCTGCCGAAAAATCCCGACGGGTCCGGATGAATTCCGACCGTTCAATCGTGTCATGGATGTAGACGTTGTGACGGTTGGGGAAGATGAACTTGATCTCGCCAAGCGGATTATCCGGGCCTGGTGGCTGGGCGATACGGTAATTCCAGCTCCGCGTGCCCCAGCGGCTCCAGTCGATATCATACACCGAGATCGGATATCCCTGCCCGTCTGACAGACGGAAACCATATTCACGCACAAGGCCGGGATTACGGCGGATAGACCGGAAGCGCGCACGCGCGGCCCCGCCGGGAATGCCCCACCAAGGATTGATGACCAGGTATTGCATCTCTTCGGAGAATTCCGGTGTGGATGAGGCCTCACGACCGACCATCACCTGGTGCACACGTTCGAGCTGACCATTGGACCAGGCCTCGAGCCGGAAGTCCGCCAGATTGACCCAGATATGACGATCTCCCAGATCTCGCGATCGCCAGCGACGCTGTTCCAGGTTCAAACGCAACTGCGCCATCCGGTCTTCAGGCGTCATATTGAGTTGACGCAGCGTATCCCGGTCCACCCGTCCAGTCGGTGCAAGATTGACCCGCCCCTGGAACCGACGCACGGCTGTATCCAGCACTGCATCAAACACATCGCCCGGCTGCCAGTGCGCGCGCAAGAGACCTTCAGCGCTCAATCTGGCCCGCAATTGGTCGACACGGGGGCCGTCCATGCCCGGCAGAAGCGCCTCGCCCGGATCAATACCGGTCCAGATCGGCCGGACCGATTGCAGACGCACCATCTCGGCCCGCAACAGATCATAATCGCGAACAGGCGGTTGCATCGCGGTCAGAGCCGCGGTCACACCGGCCTCGCCACGCAGCGCCTGTTCCAGATTATCGATCAGCACCTGACCCTCACCCGCAGTGTAGCGTCGTGGCAGGCGGGTTTCCTGGTCCATCAGACCAAAACGCAACCAGCTCGCCAGGCGCAGATAGGCTGCATTGGCGGCGTCCTGTCGCTCGGCCAGCGTCCCTGTATCGTCCATCAAGGAGAGAGCCAGGGCGTCCTGGGCCGGAAATCCGTGGCTGGACGCATCCAGCAGGGCATCAACCAGTTCAAGACGCTGAGCGTCGTTCCAGACGGGCAAGACCGGGAGCTGAGCCTGGATCTCCGGGATATCGATCCGCGGAATGACAATCTCTTCCGGCTCGGTCTCGATCAGTTCCAGACCGGGCTCCGGAGGTGAATCTTCCGAGTTTTCGTTCCCTGAGTCTTCATTGCCCGCATTCTCCGACCGGGCCTCTTCCAGCCTGGTCTCAAGCAAAGTGCTCTCAAAGTGGACCGCCAGCGCAGGCGTCGCCAACCCGCCCACAAGGACCAGGGTCGTGATCGCAACAAGCCAGGTATCAATACGCGTTTTCATCGTGCTCCGCCGCCCCCTCTGGCGTTTGCCTGATGACCGAAATCGCCCGGACATTAACCATTTGGACAGGATTCTAAAAGCGGTTTCGCGCGAAAATCACACGCACGACCGACACAAGCCCGTGAAGTTGCGGCGCTATGGCCACACCTTGCCCGCAACGGGGGACAGGCGTCAGAGCCCGGTTAACGCCAGCTCCGTCTAACGCCAGAGCAGAACCGGTATACGACAGGCCCGGATCATTTCCGTTGTCGTGCTGCCGATAAACAGATTGCGGATGCGCGAATGGCCGTAAGCCCCCATGATCAACAGATCATAACCCTCACGCTCGACCAGCTCGGCCAGGACTGTTTCCGGCTCCCCGCTTTCAAAACCGGTGGTCACAGCCCGTCCGGACGCGACCAAACGATCGGCCGCCGCTGACATGGCCGCCCCGGCCGCACCATCTGCCGGTCCGACATGAACCAGATGCAGTTTGAGCCCGGGCAGGAAAGTCCCGTCCTCAAGACGGTCGATGGCAGAGTTTACATTTTCCCCGTTGTCAAAGGCGATGATCGCTGTTTCGACCGGGCTGAACTCTCTGGACGCGACAAGCAGCGGTTTGTGAGCCGACCGTGCGACCCGCTCCAGGTTTGACCCCAGATGAAGCCGGGCGAAATCTGCCGCCTCGCCCCGCTTGCCCATGACCAGCACGTCGGCCTCGGCCTCCACATCCGCAACCGCGTCCAGCAAATCGCCCATGCGCAGACGTTCCGCGACCGGCCGATCACTCTGCCCCTCGATATGGGTGTGAGCAGCCTCCAGAATCGCCCGGCCATGTTTCTGGGCCAGACGTGCGGCGGCTTCGTCATGCTCGGTCAATTCTTCCAACAGTCCAGAACGCGCGCCCAAAGAGAGCATGCCTGACAGGTTGGACCGTGCTTCGCCGCGGGCCTCACGACGCCCGAGCACGTGAAGCAATTCGATATCGGTCTGGTTCAGACCCGCCAGCCAGGCCGCGTGATCGCACACGCTCTGGCCGTATTCCGATGCATCCACAAAGGCGATGATCTTGCTCATGAACCTGTCCCCGACTAGTGGCCGAGAAGGCGTTCGAGCGCCCCCGGCTTGTTGTGCTCGCCCAGACGGTCAACGAGGGTCTCACTGGCCTCATTCATGCCGACCAGTTCGACCTCGGCGCCTTCCCGGCGGAATTTCAGAACCACCATATCGATCGCCGTGACGCTGGAAATATCCCAGATGTGTGCCCGACTGAGGTCAAGTGTCACATGGTCGAGGGCTTCCTTGAAATCAAAGGCTTTCATGAAGTCTTCCGCGGAGGCAAAAAAGAGCTGCCCCTCGATCACATAAGCGCGGCTGCGGCCATCATCAGTCACTGTACTGCTGACGCGGAAAATCCGCGAAATCTTCCACGCGAAGAAAATGCCCGACAGCAGCACGCCGATCAGCACGCCAATGGCCAGGTTGTGCGTCAGGATGACACCCGCCACCGTCGCCAGCATAACAATCGACGAGCTTTTGGGGTGCGAGCGCAGGTTCAGGATGGAAGACCAGCTGAACGTGCCGATCGACACCATGACCATGACAGCAACCAGGGCGGCCATCGGGATTTGCGCGACCCACTCACCCAGCACCAGGATCAGGAAGAGGAGAAACACGCCAGCGCAAAGCGTCGAAAGGCGGCTGCGTCCTCCCGATTTCACATTGATCATCGACTGACCGATCATCGCGCACCCGGCCATGCCGCCCATGAAACCGGTGACCGTATTGGCAATACCCTGGCCAATACATTCCTGGTTCCGATCGGACGGGGTGTCCGTGAGATCATCCACAATGGACGCGGTCAGCAGGGATTCAAGCAGGCCCACAGCCGCCACCGCGACGGAATAGGGCAGGATAATCATCAGCGTATCCAGGTTCAGCGGGACGTCAGGCAACAGGAACACCGGCAGCGTGTCCGGCAGCTCCCCCATATCGCCCACAGTGCGCACATCGATACCGAACACCATGGTGACAGCCGTAATGACGACAATACACACCAGCGGGGACGGAACCGCTTTGGTGATATAGGGCAGGCCGTAAATAATCCCCAGACCGGCCGCGACCAGGACATAGGTCAACCAGGGCACATTGATCAGCTCGCCCAGCTGGGCCATGAAAATCAAGATCGCCAGCGCGTTCACAAAGCCGGTGAGCACCGAGCGCGACACGAAGCGCATGATCGCCCCCAGCTTGACCAGACCGGCAAGGATCTGGATCAACCCGGCCAGCACCGTAGCAGCCAACAGATATTCCAGTCCATGATCCCGCACGAGTGTGACCATCAGAACGGCCGTCGCAGCCGTGGCGGCAGAAATCATGCCCGGACGCCCGCCGGTAAACGCGACCAGAACCGCAATCGAGAAACTGGCATACAGACCGATTTTCGGATCGACGCCGGCAATCAGGGAGAAGGCGATCGCTTCGGGGATGAGGGCCAGGGCCACCACCAGTCCCGACAGGACATCACCCCGGATATTGTAGAACCATTCTTCACGGATCTTGCGCATGAATGCGCCATCCCAGGCCAGAAAATCCATGACCTTGCCTCCTGCAGTCGCCGGGCCGCACAGTGCCCCTCCCCCCGGTCATCATGGCCGAGGCGCTGCGCGACAAACCGCGCGCGGGGACAAAAACACCGCGGACAGCCCATGACGCGGCAGGGGCCGGATAGGCGATTGCTGCGCTGCACACAATGAAAAATGCGGCAAAACGCCTCGATTGCAGGAGAGGATTGCGTTTTTGCGGCCCCTATCGGGCAGAGATGAGCGCCTCGGCCGCGGCCCGTCCGGACAGGAAAGCGGCCTCGACCCGCGCCGCCAGACAGGCATCACCGGCCAGCCCCAGCATCAGATCCGGATCAAACATACAGGGTGTTTCAAGCGCGCGTTCGACACGCGCATACCGCCAGCGATGAGCACGCTGATAGATCGCCCGCGGCAGGGTGAAACCGAACCGATCCGCCAGCATGCCCGCCATGCGTTCGGCCGTGACCTCTGCCGTGTCCTCCAGATGCGCCCGGCTCCAGGTCGGTGAAGCCTGAACCACCCAGCAATCCGCTCCAGCTACTCGGTCGGGCTTGGCCGAATCACGCGCGATCCAGCTCATATGTTCTGTTTTCGCGGCAATTACATCCTGCTTGAGTGGCAGCCTCTCTTCAAACGCCATCATCAACGTCCAGCACGGCTCATAGGCCATGCGTGCTGCCGCCTCGGCCAAGGGCGCGCAGACGGGACGCAGAAGCGCTTCGGCCTGTGGTCCCGGTACGGTCACAATCACCGCATCGAAATCTGTATGACGTCGTGTGGTCTCGTCCTCAAGAGACCAGAGAGAGCCGTGACGGTTCAACGTGGTGATACGCGTATTCAGGCTGATATCCAGGCCGAGCGATAAACGTCCCACGAGGGCCGACATGCCCGGCCTGCCGACCCACCAGCCTGTCCCGGTGCCCGGAGAGGTCCAGGGGGCAGCAATCCGGTCGACCTGGTTTTGCTGCATGAGATCGAGGAAATCTGCATCGCGTGCGGTGGCAAATTGTGCGCCATGATCAAAGCGCAACGCACCGGCCCGACGGGTCGACAAGCGCCCCCCCAGGCCGCGCGATTTTTCAAACACTTCCACCTGGTGACCGAATGTGCGCAGCCGTGCCGCACAGCTCAGCCCCGCCATTCCCGCACCGATGACTGCCACGCGCATGCCCGGCCTCCCTCTTGTCAAACGACCAAGCTAGAGCATGGAGCGACAAGGGAAAGACCGGGCACCGTGTCACGCACAGCCGGGGGGAGCCATGGCGTGAAGTCCCGTCCGATTTCAGGGGGAGGCGGACGGGTCAGACGTTATCGCGCCGTGAGCCCTTCAATCACATCCGCCCATTCGGGATGACGATCGGCCTGGGCTTTGAGAAACGGACACAGCGGCACGATGGTGAAACCCTGGGCGCGGGCGTCCTCGACCACATGGCGCGCGAGGGCCGAACCCACCCCCATGCCTTTCAACGTGTCCGGTACACCGGTGTGGTCCACGATGATCCGGCTGGCGGACAATCGCGAATAGGTCATCTCGCCGGTCTCGTCATGCCCCTCGATATGGGCCACATAGCGCCCCTTTGAGCCGCTTTCCTCATGGGTGAAATGGATATTCGTCATCACAGCCTCCTGATCCGTATCGCGGTTACACCAGATAGAGCGCGTCGCCGCCCGGTCCGGAAAAAACTGCCAAGGTGATAAGACCCAGAACAGCCACTGACAGTGCCAAACTGATATAGCGCATAACCGCCTCCGTTCTTCGTTGAGAAGGATATAATCGAGGCGGTGAAAAGTGATTAGGTGCAGATTTGGAAAAAGACCCCTGCCCGTTTACGCACAAGATCAGCGGGCAGAGTGGGGTGCCAGTCCAGACGGAGCCGCGCGATCACTCCGCCGCCAGGCACCCGGTTGCAGTGGCGATCCGACCGGTCTCCTGAGGGCTCCAGGCCATCAGTTCACGGGCCACAAAACAGCGCTGCCCGGCATCGAGACGATCATCTGCCATCAAGGCAGTCAGGATCATGTCGAGCGAAACCTCGCCGGTGATCATCTCCATTCCGCCCGCCTCGGGGCTGTCAAAACGCAGCAAGGCTCCGCCTGACTGCCAGCGAGACCAGGTCTCGCCGGGAGCCCCGGTATGAGCGAATGCGCCCCAGTGTGCCCCCATCGCGGCGGCCACCGCTTCGCGGCCGGGCGCATTGCGATCTGTGAACAGTAATTGGTCGAGCGCGCCATAGAGTTCAAAATGATTGAACACAAAGGGAATTTCCATGCCATGAGCCGCGCCGAACAATTGTCCGCTATCGGTCAGCAAGAGCGAACCGCCCTCATCCCAGTCAAAGCGATAGGCCCAGACATCCTGATGCCCGGCCGCGTTCAGCCGGTTCGCCAGATCATCCACCGCCAGGACACGCCATAACCGGCTGGGATAATCCGCGATGGCCTCATAGGCATCGGCATTGCGCGGCCAGATCATCAATCCGATCCGCCGCACCAGATCCGGATTGAGCGCCGTGTAAAGCCGCATCTCGTCGCGATTGGTACCCGTGATGATCGGAACGTCGGCAAACCCATCCGGTGTGGCGGCCGCCTGGCGAATGCCTCCACGGGGCAGGACCACATCATCCTCAATCATCAGCGGCATTTCGAGACTGTCGCCGATATTATAGGCGCCGAACAGATCGGCCAGCGAGACCGAGCGTAGCGTTTCGGCCGAGACCTCGCCCTGCGTTATGCGCTGCGTCATGCGCTGCGCCGTCTCCCGCGACGGGTTCGGAAACAGGTTTGACCCCTGTTCGGCCTGTTCACGGGTCACGGACCAGGTCAGACCACTCTGGATGATCGCACCGTGAAACAACCCCCGGGCGCGTGGCGCGGCCAGCAGGGCGGCTACATTATGCCCGCCCGCACTTTCACCAAACACGGTGACCCGGTCGGCATCTCCGCCAAATGCCGCCGCATTAGTGTGCACCCATTCGAGCGCGGCGATCATGTCCAGCAGCGCAAAACTCGCTGCCTCATCCGCTTCGGTCTCGGCGGACGCGCGTAGATCGGGATGCGAAAACCAGCCCAGTGGCCCCAGCCGATACTGGAGGGCAATCACGATCACATTCTGGTCCAGCGCCAGTTGCGACCCGTTATAGGCCGAGGACCGGCCCCAGACATTCGCCCCGCCATGGATCCACACCATGACCGGCAGGTCTTGCGCACCCGGCGGCGCATACACATCCAGGGTGAGACAATCCTCCGCCCCGATCAGCAGGCCGGCCTCCAGCCCCTCCCCCTCATCCAGGGCATTGGTGACCTGCGGGCAGCGTGGCCCGAAATCCAGCGCCTCAAACCGGCCATCAAACGCCAGTGGCGGACGCGGGGCACGCCAGCGCAGATCGCCAACCGGTGCTGCAGCATAGGGTATGGCCCGCCAGACATGCGCACCCTGTGCACTCATCGAGCCGACGATCTCGCCCTGGGCAATTTCGCGATGGGTGATCTCGAGCGCCTCGACCGGCGCCGTCTCGTCCACCGCGCTGCACGCGGACAGCGCCAGCACAGCCATCAGACCCAAAAGCCGGACGATCTTTGATCCCCGCAACGCCATGACACTCTCCCCTGTTGATCAGGAGACTAGTCGGCTGGGCCGGGGAGGCAAGTTTTCGGAAAACACGGACCGAATCTCGGACAAAAGTCACACGTTCGATCGCTGAACCGTCACACGTCAGACGGTAAAGAAAGGGCCAAAACCGTCACACGCTCACGAGTGATCCGATTTCGTTATTGGGCGAAACACCACAAAATGGAACAAATTCAAAGGATTGGAATGGTGAGCCGACAGGGATTCGAACCCTGGACCGTCTGATTAAAAGTCAGATGCTCTACCAGCTGAGCTATCGGCTCCCCGAAAGGAGCGCGGAACCTATACGCGAGATTCCGGAGGGTCAATGCGCTTATGCGCACAAAAAACAGCATTTCTGATGACTTTTCGCCGCATTCTTGGGTAAGAGTGTGGATATGTGGGGAGTGTATCGAGTTTTCCCGTGTGTTTTGGGGGCGTTAGCCCTTTCTGCATGCGCCAGTGCTCGCGACAATGCGAGCGAAGCCGGCTCATTCATGAGCTCGGAAACCTCTGTTGCGGTCCAGGATGCGGTGGGTTTACCCCGTGAACGCCCCGGTCCGGTGATGGTGGACGAGCTGGATGACACCGTCCCGACCCCCTATGGCGGCGATGGCTCCCGACGGCGCTGCTCGACCGTGGCCCGCGATATCGCCCGAATCACATCCGTCCTGGGGGCGGATATCGAGGAACAGCACCGCCTCGCCGAAATTGAGGAACGCGAGGCGCGCAGCGACGAGAACTGGGTCAGCCAGGGTTCGTATTATGCCAGCCGGGCCCCCGATGCAGCGGCCAGCGGAGCGCGGGACCTGTATCGCTCGACCATTGTCGGCCTCAATCCCGTCCGGCCTGTGGTGCGCTTTATCGGACAGTCCGGCCGGATCGAGCGCGAGGCGCAGCAGATCCGCGATATGGGTCAGCGTCGACGGGCTTATCTGCGCGGACTGTATGACGGGTTTGGATGCCCGCCCTCCTATATGAGCCGTGCCTTTGAAGCCTATCAGCTCATTGATCCCGAATCCGGTGACTAGGGTGCCTGAATCTCTTCGGCCTGCGGGCCTGCCGCCCAGCGCGCATTGAATTCGGCACGGAAAGCCTCGAACCGGCCCGCGCGAATGGCCTCGCGCATACGCCGCGTCAGGTCCTGGAAATAGGCGATATTGTGCCAGCTCAACAACATGGCCGAGAGGTATTCGCCCGAGCGGAAGAGGTGGTTGAGATAGGCGCGGGAATAGTCCGTACTGGCCGGGCAGTCGAGTTGCGGATTGAGCGGACGCTCGTCCTCGATAAACTCGGCGCGTTTGATATTGATCGGACCCCAGTCTGACCAGGCCTGTCCATGACGCCCCGACCGGGTGGGCAGCACACAGTCAAACATGTCGACACCGCGCGCGACACTTTCCACCAGGTCAATGGGCTTGCCGACCCCCATCAGGTATCGCGGCCGGTCAGCGGGGAGATGCGGCGTGGTGAAATCGAGCACCTCGCACATGGTTTCAAACCCTTCGCCCACGGCCAGACCGCCAATCGCGTATCCATCATAACCGGTCTCGATAGAGCGCTGCGCGCTCTCACGGCGTAAATCCTCGAACACCGATCCCTGGACGATACCAAACAGGCCCTGTGTTTCACGTTCACCAAAGGCGGTTTTCGATCGCTGCCCCCAGCGCAGGGACAATTCCATGGAAGCGCGCGCCTCGTCGCGGGAACAGCCAAAGGGCGTGCACTCATCAAACTGCATGGAGATGTCGGCGCCCAGCAGGTCAGCCTGGATCTCGATCGAGCGTTCGGGAGTGAGCTTGTGTTCCGAACCGTCAATATGAGAGCGGAAGGTGACACCCTCCTCGCTCATCTTGCGCAGTTTGGACAGGGACCAGACCTGGAACCCGCCACTATCGGTGAGGATCGGACCGGACCAGGTTGAAAATGCGTGCAGACCACCCAGGCGTTTCACCCGCTCCGCACCGGGGCGCAGCATCAAGTGATAGGTATTGCCCAGGATGATATCGGCACCGGTCGCCCGGACCTGGTCCATGTACAGCGCCTTGACGGTCGCGGCGGTCCCGACCGGCATGAAGGCCGGTGTCTGGATCTCGCCGCGCGAGGTCGACAGCGTCCCAGTGCGCGCAGCGCCTTCACTGGCATGAACCGTGAACGGAAAAACACTCATCGCTGACCCTCCAGGAGACAGGCATCGCCGTAGGAATAAAACCGGTAACCCTGCGCGATGGCATGGGCATAGGCGCGCTGCATGACATCCAGCCCCGACAGGGCACTAACCAGCATGAAGAGCGTGGATTTGGGCAGGTGGAAATTGGTCATCAAGGCGTCGATGATCTTGAACTCATATCCCGGCGTGATGAAGATATCCGTGTCGCGGCTGCCGGCTGCGACCCGTCCCTTGGCTACTGCCAGGCTTTCCAGTGTGCGCAGGGCTGTGGTGCCGACCGGAATGACCCGCCGCCCCTGAACCTTGGCGGTGTTGATGGCCTCGGCGGCTGTGGCAGAGATCGTGCACCATTCCGAATGCATGGCATGGTCATCCGTGTCATCCGACTTGACCGGCAGAAAAGTGCCCGCGCCGACATGCAGGGTCACCTGGCACATCTCCACCCCGCGCGTGCGGAGCGCGTCCATCAGGCGTTCGGTGAAATGCAGACCCGCCGTCGGCGCTGCGACCGAGCCGGCCTCACGGGCGAACAGCGTCTGGTAGTCCACCACATCCTGCTCATCCACACCGCGCTTGCGGGCAATATAGGGCGGCAGGGGCGGCGCCCCCGTTTCGGCGATGGCTGCATCGAGCTCGGTGCCGGACAGCGCGAAGGTCAGCACGGTATCACCGCCCTCCCCTTTCTCGCTCACGGTGGCCACGAGGCGTCCGAAGCGCACCTCATCCTCCACGCGAATACGCTTGGCCGGCCGGATGAAGGCGCGCCACTGATCTGCCGCCTCGCGCTTGTGCAGATTGACCTCAAGCGTCACATCACCGCCCCCGCCCTCGGCACGCGCGGCGCGCACACCTTCAAGGGCGGCGGGAATGACCTTGGTGTCATTGAACACCATCAGATCGCCCGGCTGCAGCAGATCGGGCAGATCGAGAACACCCTTATCGCCCAGCGCGCCATCGGCGGCGACATGAAGCAGACGCGCCGCATCGCGCGGTCGGGCCGGTCGCAGGGCGATATTCGCCTCTGGCAGCTCAAAATCGAAATCAGACACTTGCATGCAGCAGGATCTAACTTCCGCCACACCGCTTCGCAATCTTTTGCCTGTATGCGGGACTGCGACAGGAAAGGCCGAGCGTGTGTGGCGTCAAGTGCGTAAATTGATTCGTTGGGGCAGTGGGACCGCCCTGGCCGGGCTCGCCGCCCTCATCTGGCTGTCCCCGATTGTCAGCCTGGCCGACATCACTCGACAGCTCTGGCCGATCAGCGCCCTGTTGGCGCTCACGCTGACAGCACTGGTCTGGCTCCCCGTGCCCCAGCCACGCAGTTTCCGCCCCCGGTCGCGCTCCGCCAGCCGGATCATCGCCGCCGTGCTGTTGATTCTGGTCCTGCTCCCCGCACTCACGCCGACATGGGCGATGTTGCGCTTTCGCCCGAACGAGACACCGCCAGCCCAAGCGTTCACCCTGACGCTCGTCACCCATAATCTGTGGGGCCATTATTACGACACCGAGGCGGCCCGCGATGTCATGCTGGCTAGCGGGGCGGATATTATCGCCCTGCAGGAAGCGTGGAATATCGAGCGGCTGGAGCGAGCCGGATTTCGACGCGCCTATCCGTTCGCCACGGAGTGCAGCGCCTCAACCCGCATCTATGCCCGTCGCGCACCCCTGGACACCGGCTGTATTCGCCACGGTCCGGCGACCGACTGGCAAAACGCCTCCCCCTGCCAGCTTGACCTGCCGCCCGCCAGCTGGGCCCGCTTTGCCGGACCCGAGGGCGGGGTCATCCATGTGGTTTCCGTACATATGGACTGGCCCAACCCGTTTGGGGTCCAGGATTGCGAACGGCGTAATCTGGCCAGCCACCTTACCCGCTTCCCCCAGGATACGCTGATCATCGCCGGGGATTTCAACGCCGCAGATCCATCACGCGCCCTGGCCCGTTTCGGTGAGGATTTCGGATTGGCACGCCTGACCTACGGCCTGCCGACCTGGCCCGCCGAAGGACGTTTCGGCACAGACGCATCCGGTGTGGCGACACCGTTGATCGGTATTGATCATGTTTTTGCCGGAGAGGCCGTGGAACTGCTGGGCCGCGATCGTCTGGCCAGTACCGGATCCGATCATCGGCCCGTTCGGGTCCGGCTGCGCATCCGACCTTCGAGTGACGGGCCAGACGCCTAGCCGTGGGACCAGTCGTCCGGACTATGGCTATCGCCCGGTGACAAGCCCAATTGCTCACCCTCATGACTGACACCCAGTCCCAGGACGGTGCGATTGGCGTAAGCGAAATAGGCGGTGACCTGGTTGATCTCCAGGATTTCGCCATCCTCGAACCCGGCCCGGCGCAAAGCCTCGATATCAGCCTGTCCGATACGGTCCGGGCACAGCGTCAGCTTGCGGGCATACAGCAGTCCGGCTGCTTCGCGCACGCCAAAGGCCCGGGCTGGCTGGTCAGACGCCAGAGCCTCCCGGATTTCCTGGGCGCGATCATCATTGCCAAGCAGGCGTTTCAGCCCGGCATAATGATGTTCGACACAGTAGGCACACTGGTTGAGCAGGCTCACATAGGTGCCCAGAGTCTCCAGATAGGCCTTGTCCAGCGCATTGCCGTAGTGATGCAGAACCGCCTTGTAGAGGGCCATATGCCCTTCCAGCGTGTGCGGGCGCAGGCTATGGGCGGCCAGTATATTGTCGATTTGGCCGTCCGGCCCCGCCACACGGGTATAGATAGAGTTGAGGCGGCCATCGGCCGCCTCGCGTGAAATCGTCTTGATCCAGCTCAAGGGATCAGGCCTCGACCACAACCGCCTTGATGATTTTGCCCGGCTCGGCCGGCGGCTCGCCCTTGGGCAGCGCGTCGACATGTTCCATGCCGGACGTCACCTGTCCCCACACGGTGTACTGATTATTGAGGTAGGGCACTTCATCCAGGCAGATGAAGAATTGCGAGGAGGCACTGTCCGGATTGGCCGCGCGCGCCATGGACATCGTCCCGCGCACATGCGGTTCTGCGCTAAATTCGGCCGGAATATTCTCGCCCGATCCACCCATGCCGGTGCCGTTCGGACATCCACCCTGCGCAACAAAACCATCAATCACGCGGTGGAAGGTCAGGCCATCATAAAAGCCTTCTTTCACCAGCTGGGTGATGCGAGCCACGTGTTTCGGCGCCAGATCCGGGCGCAGGCCAATAACGACGTCGCCGCCATCGAGGGTGAATACGATCTGTTCTTCAGCCATAAGTCTTTCCTAGTTCAAGATTCGAGTCGGCACGTCGATGTCGCACACATCCGGCAATACACCATCCGCGTCACGCAAAGTGTCGAGATAGGCGGAAAACTCCGCCGAATTGGTATCCACGACCTGAACGCGAAGGCGTTCGGCCTCGGGCACGGCATTTTCCATGCGTATGGACCGGATGACGTCCGGCGTGAACTCCGGATCATCATACAGAACACCGACATTGAGGCTTTCAATCGCCTCGATGCCATGGCGCACACGGCCCCACACCGTATAGTCTGCATTGAGGTGTTCGGCATCTCCCAGCGTGATGTAGAACTGGCTGCCCGCGCTGTTGGGGTCCGCGGTTCGTGCCATCGCCGCCGCACCGGTGCAGTGAAGCAGCCAGCTATCCACCCGGCCATCGCCCATCAGAGCCGCGGCCGCGAGCGGGCGGGTTCCGGCCGGGAAACCCTGCCAGAAGCCGGCGGGCGCCTGGTCACGACCCCGCGGGCGCACCGGGCGCATCATCAGTTCCGAGACCTGGAGCTCACCCCCGCGACGCACGGTAAACTCGGCCGGGACCGGCGGAAGATCGGTCCGGTGGTTCGGATTGGAGCGGTGCCCGCCGCCCTGGGCCATGAAGTCCTCAATGACACGATGCCAGATGAGGAAATCGTAGAAATTTTGGTCTGCCAAGGTCTTGATACGCTCAACATGCCGCGGGGCAAATTCCGGGGCCAGCTCGATCACGACCGGTCCGTAATTCGTGCTCAGATAGAGCGTGTTTTCGGGATCAAGATCGCGCCAGGCGGCTTCGGAGAATTCAAAAGCCGGAGCCGTTTCCGCCGGAGCCGCAACCTCGGTCGGCGATGCGTCCTGGGGTGCAGTCTCGGTTTGCGCATCACGCGCGCAGGCCGTGGCCGACAGGGCCAGGGTCAGGCAGGCAGCAAGGGACAGGCGACTAATCACGCAAAACGCTCCTTAAGCTTGGCTTCAATCGCGGGGGGCACAAAGGCGGACACATCCCCGCCCAGCTTGGCAATTTCCTTCACCAGACGCGAAGCGATGGCCTGGTGACGCGGATCCGCCATCAAGAAGACCGTCTCGATCTGGTCATTGAGCCGCTGATTCATCGCGACCATCTGGAATTCGTATTCAAAGTCTGACACCGCGCGCAGGCCGCGCACGATGGACTGGGCACCGATGCTTTCGGCGAAATGCATCAGCAGACCGTCAAACGGCATCACTTCGATATGAGCATGTTCGGAGAACCGGGCCAGTTCGGTCTCAACCATGGCGACCCGCTCGTCCAGCGAGAACAGCGGTTTCTTGGCTTCATTGATCGCCACGCCCACCACCAGACGGTCCACCATTTTCACGGCCCGTCCGATGATGTCGATATGACCATTGGTCAGCGGATCAAAGGTTCCCGGATAGAGCGCGGTCCGTGTCATTCTCAGGTCTCCCGGCCACTCCCGCCCCTCCGAACGGAAGTCTCTCCAACAGGTGATAGACGGTTTAAAGCGCTGTGCAAATCACTCCGCTGACATCAGGCTTCCGGGCCGTCCGCGGCAGGGGTTTGCGGGGTCTGCGCCTCATCCTCGCCGCCCTCATCATCACCTGCATCCTCGATCCGCACAACCGCGACCACCTGTTCATCGCCATTCAGACGGATCAGGCGCACACCGCGCGTGGACCGACCGGCAATTCGCACCCCATCAACAGGGAAACGGATCAATTGTCCGCCATCTGTGACTGCCATGATCTGGTCCGCATCATCCACGGGGAAGCTGGCTGCCAGCAGTGCGCCGCGCGAAAGGTCCATCGCCGCCACACCCTGATTGCCCCGTCCCATGACGCGATAATCATAAGCGCTGGATCGTTTGCCCATGCCATCCGCGCCCACGGTCAGCAGGAATTGTTCCGCTCCGCCCAGTTCGGCGATGCGTTCAGGGCTGAGCGCAGCCTCTTCACCGACATCCTCGGCCGCATCCGCGACCGGAGCCTCGATCTCCTCATCCCCCAGCGCACGACGCATGGCCGTGGCGTGTTTCGTATAAGCGCGGGCTTCGGCGGGTGTGACCTCGATATGGCGCAGGATGGCCATCGACATCAGACGATCGCCCTCGCCCAGGCGAATGCCACGCACACCAATGGAATTGCGGCCCGCAAAGACCCGGACATCGGTGACGGGGAAGCGGATCGCACGACCTTTTTCACTCACCAGGAAGACATCATCATCCTCGGTGCACAAACGCACATCGATAATGCGTTCATCCTCGGCATCGAGCTTCATGGCAATCTTGCCATTGCGATTGACCTGGACAAAATCCGACAGCTTGTTGCGCCGCACCGAACCGGACTGGGTGGCGAACATCACATTCAGCTCGGACCAGGTGCTCTCGTCTTCCGGCAGCGCCATGATCGAGGTGATGGTCTCACCCTGATCCAGGGGCAGGATGTTCACCAGCGCCTTGCCCTTAGTATTGGGCGCACCCGCCGGCAAACGCCAGGCCTTGGTCTTGTAGACCATGCCCTTGTTCGAGAAGAACAGAAGCGGTGCATGGGTGGAGGCGACAAACAGCGTCGAGATAAAGTCCTCGTCCTTGGTCGCCATGCCCGACCGGCCCTTGCCGCCACGGCGCTGGGCCCGGTAATCGGACAAGGCGGTACGCTTGGCATAACCACCATGGGTGACCGTCACGACCATGTCTTCGCGCGGGATGAGGTCTTCGTCCTCGAAGTCATAACCGCCATCGAGGAATTCGGAACGACGCGGCGTGGCGTAATTCTCTCTGACCTCGGTCAGCTCGCTGCGAATGATATCCAGAACCCGCACGCGAGACCGCAGGATATCGAGAAGATCAGCGATCTCGTCCGCGAGGGTCCGGGCTTCATTGCCCAATTCCTCACGCCCCAGACCGGTCAGCCGGTTCAGCCGGAGCTCGAGAATGGCGCGTGCCTGTTCCTCTGTGAGGCGCAGTGTACCGTTGGAGGTCAAAATCGACCGCGGATCAGCAACCAGCTCCACCAGAGGCGCCACATCGGCCGCCGGCCAGTCGCGCGCCATCAATTGTTCACGAGCGGTGGCCGGGTTCGGCGCATTGCGGATCAGGGCGATCACGTCATCGATATTGGCCACGGCCAGAGCCAGACCAATGATCACATGTGCCCGGTCGCGGGCCTTGTTGAGCTCAAACTTCGTGCGGCGGGCAACCACTTCCTCGCGGAACCGCAGGAAGACCTCGATAATCTCGCGCGCGCCCAGTTGTTGCGGCCGCCCATCGACCAGCGAGAGCATATTGGCACCAAAGGAGGTCTGCATGGACGACCAGCGATAGAGCTGATTGAGCACGACATCGGCATTGGCATCACGCTTGAGCTCGATCACCACGCGAATGCCTGAGCGGTCGGATTCATCACGCAGATCGGCAATGCCTTCGATCTTCTTGTCGCGCACCAGATCGGCGATCTTCTCGATCATCGTGGCCTTGTTCACCTGATAGGGAATCTCGTGAACGATGATGGCCTGACGATCCTTGCGGACCTCCTCGATGGTGGTCTTGGAGCGCATGATGATCGAACCACGCCCTGTCTGCACGGCAGAGCGAGCGCCGGAACGTCCCAGAATATGAGCTCCGGTGGGGAAGTCGGGCCCGGGCAGGATGGACAGGAATTCGTCCTCATCCAGTGCCGGATTGTCCAGGAGGGCCAGCGAGGCGTCGATCACCTCACCCAGATTATGCGGCGGGATATTGGTCGCCATGCCCACGGCAATGCCGTTGGATCCATTGACCAGAAGATTGGGATATCGCGCCGGCAGAACCGTCGGCTCCTGCCGTTCGGCAGAATAGTTCTCGACAAAATCCACCGTATCCTTGTCGATATCGGCCAGCAGCGACTGGGCCACCTTCTGCATGCGCGCTTCGGTGTAACGATAGGCTGCCGGCGGATCGCCATCGATCGAACCGAAATTGCCCTGTCCATCCACCAGCGGCACCCGCATGGACCAGGTCTGCGCAAGACGGACAAGGGCATCATAGACGGCCTGGTCACCATGAGGGTGATAGCGACCCATCACATCACCCACAGCCGTCGCACATTTGCGGTAGGCCTTTTCATGGGTCTGCCCGTTTTCATGCATGGTGTAGAGGATGCGGCGGTGAACCGGTTTGAGACCATCACGGGCATCGGGGATGGCACGGCTCACGATCACGCTCATGGCGTAGTCGAGATAGGAGCTGCGCATCTCGTCTTCGATGGCGATATTGCCAATACCGTCTGGAAGCGGGGCGGCACCCGGGTTCAGTTCGTCGTCCTGATCGCTCAAGGCGGTCCTCTTTCACGCTGCAGGGCCGCAAGGTGTGGGGAAATTCCCGCCTGTCGCCCTGTGAAAAACACCGCCCGTCCCGCGTGCGCGAGAATCAGGCGGCAATTCTGTCGCATTGGTTTAACAATCGAGCAGATTCGGCGCAAATCCCGGGCGCGGTTATCCCCGAAAGACTGGTCAAACACGCGCGTCCTGCTAGCCTTTAGGGACAGACACAGCCGGAGGGATATCCATGACGGGACTCAATCGCCGACACCTGATTGCCAGCGGCCTGGCCCTCGCCCTGCCTGCCCCGGCCCTGGCCAGTCGTTGCCGCACCTCTCGTGCACAGGTCGAAGGCGGATGGGAACCCGGTGCGACCCTGCCCATCCAGACCCAGGAAATCTATCCGGCCGTGCTGGATGACGACATGTATCTGGCGGGAGGCCTGTCGACGGATGGTCCCAACCCGATCAACATCACCGACCGCGCCTTTGCTCTTCGGAGCTGGACCCCGGTTTCAAGCACGCCGGGTGGAGACGTTGTTCGCCTGGGCTGTGACGCGGACTGGCACGAGATCGCGCCCCTGCCCGAACCACGTCACCATCCCCATCTCGTCGGACATGGCGGCAAGATCCATGCTCTGGGCGGGTTCAAGGCCGGCAATGGCGGTGCGTGGAACATGATCCGCAATCACACGGTCTACGACCCGCGAAAAAATACCTGGACGGAAACGACACCCCTGCCCGGTCCGCTCGGCGAAACCGTCGCGACCTCTCATGAGGGGCGGATCCACGCCGTCACAGGTCGTCAGCCTACCGGGGGTGGCAATGCCAATTGGGGCCATCACGGCGATGTCGGTGTGCACTATGTCTATGACAGCCGCACAGATCGCTGGGAAAGCGCGGCCCCCAATCCCAATCCACGCAATTCAGCAGCCGGGGTGCACATGGCGGATGGCTGGCATGTGGTCGGGGGGCGCCGGGTCAATGAGGGTAATCTCGCCCATCACGAGGTCTATGACTTCGAGTCTGATCGCTGGGAAACACGCGCACCGATGCCCCAAGGCCAGGGCGGGCTGGCGGCGGGACAGCTGGGCGGTGAACTCTATGCGTTTGGCGGAGAATGGTTCGCCGATGGCGGGGGTGTCTATCCCAATTGCTGGATCTATGATCCGCAATCGGACAGTTGGCGCAATGGACCGAGCATGCTCACACCCCGACATGGGCTGGGTGCCGTGAGCACACCCGATCGCATCATCACCGTGGCCGGCGCCACCCGTGTCGGCGGCGACGGCACATCAGGCATTGTCGAGTATCTCTACCGGGCGTCGGAGTGAAACTCTGAGAAGGCAAAGAATTCAGTCCGGCTGACCCAGGTGTCGCCGTCCGAATCCATGCGTTCGAACACCCGTTCAATCCCGGCCGCCGCCGAGGCCTCGGCGCTCGTCAAAGCGCGCGAGAGCATTTCGTCATAATCGAACTCCTGGCCGCTGGCCGCAATCACCTCGGCCTGACCGGCAATGGCCTCGCGGAAATCCGTGGTGACCTGGTCGATCATCGCCTGGGAAAACGAACCGTCCGGGTGCAGTCCGGCCAGTTCGTAGAGTGTGGTGACCTGGAAACGGTTATCACCATCCGCATCGAGACGTTCGAATACGACGTCCGGGCTTTCCTCATCCCCAATCGCGGACTGGGTCGGCAAAATGGCGCTGGTCGCCAGGGTGGCGGACAAGAGAGAAACAAGAGAGAGATTCATGACAGGCTCCTTGATGGGCAAACGTAAATTTGGCCAGGCCCGTCGCTTGGGTTTCACCGGATAATCTTCGACAAACGCCCGGATCACCTCACTGGCGGTGACCCCTTTCTCCCGACACGCCTCCATGAAGGCCTGCTTGCTGGAATAGCCCAGCCGGATTTCCAGGGATTCCGATCGTTTTTCGCGTCGTGTCATGTCCGGTTCGACCCGTTTGTTTCGCACTCACATTCCGACTCGGATGAGTCACTCATGTCGGGCAGGACCACTTGCAGCGTCACCGCCCGCTGGGAGAATGAGAACAAATTACCCGCCCCGACGCACGCGAAATCCTGTCCGGACACTGAATTCCCAGTAATAACAGGGGGGTTTGAGGCGCCGTCACAAACATATGCGTTTGCGAACGGGCCGCATCGCACTAGAAAACCGCTCGTTCAGGACAAACCATTGGGGGAAGCGATGCGCGTCCATACACTGAAAACCACCTTGATTCTGGCACTGGCCAGCACACTGGCCGCCTGCGCCGCCCTTGTGGACCCGGATCCAAACGAAACGGAGAGGGCGGTTGCCGCACCGGTTGACGATCCGATTGTCCTGCTGATTGGTCTGGACGGGCTGCGCTTTGATGCGATTGACCGCCATCCCGCACCGAATCTGCAGGCGCTAGCTGCGCGTGGCACACGCCCGCAACGCATGATCCCGGTGATGCCATCCAAGACCTTCGTCAACTTCTATTCCATCGCCACGGGCCTGTATCCCGAAGATCATGGCATGATCACCAATGCCCCGTATGACCGGGTCTATGATGAAGTGTTTTCCAACCGGGGCGGTGGCCCCCAGGATCCGCGCTGGTGGGCGGGCGAGCCGATCTGGACGACCGCCGAGGCCCAGGGCCGACGCGCCCATGTCATGTTCTGGCTGGGATCAGAAGTGGAGGGTCGCCGTCCCACCGTCTGGCATCCCTACCAACACGACAAACCCTATGAGGAGCGCGTGGCGGAAGTCCTCGCCTGGTTTGATGCCCCGCTAGACGAACAACCCGATTTTGCCGCCGTCTATTTTGATCATGTCGACAGCATCACACACCGTGCCGGTCCGTTCACCGAAGCCGAAGGTCAGGCGGTAGCCCGTGTCGATGCACTGGTCGGAAACCTCGTGGACGGCCTGACCGAACGCGGCCTTCTGGAGCGCACAACGATCATTGTCGTGTCCGATCACGGCATGGCACCGGTCAACAATTCCGACCGGGTCATCTTCATCGATGATTATGCCGAGCTTGAGGGGCTGTACATGCCGGAAGTCCAGGGACGCTATGGCGCCGGGCTCAACCCCTATATCTTCGGCTATGGCGATGCGGAAACCGTGTCCCGGGTGCATGCTGCCATGCAGGGAGCCCATCCCGAGCTTGAGGTTTTCACCCGCGACACCATGCCGGATCATTTCCACTTCGATCACGAGACCCGTGGTCCCGATATGATCTTCCTGCCCTCACCCCGCTGGTCCGTGACCCTGCGTGAAGCGGATCTGGCCTCGCCCTACCAGGCCAACCTCCGCGGCAATCATGGGTATGACAATATGGAGATGGATATGGGCGCCACCTTTATCGGCGCCGGTCCCATCTTCCCGCAAGGGGCACGTCCGGACGCGTTCGAGAACGTCAATGTCTACGGTCTGATGGCCTGTGCCCTGGGTCTTGATCCGGCAGACACCGCCGGTGATGACGCAACCCTGGCCCGGCTGACGGACGGTCGTTGCGGAACGCCATAACCCGGCCAGACGAGTACACGACAGGAGGTCGTCCACGATCACGGCAGACGACACGGGGCTTACCCGTGAATCGGATTTTCGCCGGGCTCGAGCGACCTCCAACACTCTTTAATCCTGTCCCCCAACCGTGACAGGGGTGAGTGATGATTGCACGCATGGCTGCCTTTGCGGCGCCGGTTATCGTGGTCGCAGGCCGTCTCAATGCCTTCACGCCGCTGGGTGGCAAAGTGCCCCTGGCTCGTCGACTTGCTATAAGTCCGTCGACATCGGCTGGACCCGTTTCTGGTGGTCGGTCTGGTTTGCTCGGATCTGTGCAAGCTTCGCACACCCAAGCGCGTTTGAATTGAATTATTCCCTCAGGGGTTGATTTCTCCGCGCGTCAGGGCAATCCTGCACCTGCGAGCCACCTTAGGTTGTTCATCGGGAGTGACAGAGCTGGAGGTTCGCCCACTCAGAGGGAGATCGACATGCGTATGATCAAGACACACACCACCAAGCTGGCCGTGGCCGTTGCAGCCCTGGCTGCGCTGACTGCCACGACAGCCGGTTCGGCCAACATGTTTGGCGACCGTCTGCACATCTACACATACTACTCCGATGCCAGCAAAACCCAGGTCGTCGGCTGGGCGCAGGAGTTTTGCTATGGCGACATGGCGCTTCTCGGCCAGGCGACCGGCACCGCAACCGCGTATTATGACGCGGAAGTCGTGGGCCGCTGCCCGTATGGCTATTACTGATACCAACTGACCCCTGTGCAGGCTCTTTCACCAAAGAGCCTCCCCCCGGCGGAACCGGTTCGGCTTGATGTCGAGCCGGTTCTGTCGCGCTTCAGGATCAAGTTTCGCAGCCGAACATAGGTTCGGATCACGGCTCGGATCTGGGCTCGGATTATGGCACCGATCTGAATTCTGATCAGAGATCCGCTTTGACCTGAAACGCGCTCACACCAGAGCGGGCTTGGCGATCATCAGCACAAAAATCGCAATAAGCGCCGTAAAAGCGGGCCAGCCAAGCATAAACCAATAGCGCATCAACCGATGGACCCGGTCCGGCAGACCCGTCCCGTCTACACCGGTCCTGCCATCATGTGCACTGTCATGAGAGGCCAGCTCGCGTTTCACCTGGATCTGGATCCAGACCACCGGCAACCAACACGCCCCGATAAACACATAGAGGGCATAGGTCGCCAGAAGCCAGGGCGAAGTCAGTGGCCATCCCGCCCAATGGGCCAGTGCTACTCCGGAAACCGGCTGAACGATCACCGCGGTCGTTGTGAATACCCAGTCTGCCAGCACCACATGGCGCGCGGTGAGCGCAAATCCGGCTCGGTCCCTCGATCGCCAGGCCATCAACATGAAAAAGGCAATCGCCATGCCCGCGCCGAACAAAATGCCCGCGGAGAGGATGTGTACGAGTTTCAGCGTCACAAAAACCGGGCTCACCGTTTATCCTCCGTCGCGGCGATTAAAGCCGCCAGCATCATCCCGGGAAAGACTTTGAGAACCGGCCCCAGCGGGTCCAGCCAGAGCTCTGGCAGGCTGAGTGAAATGGCGGCAACATAGGCCAGGGTTCCACCGATCATGCCCAGGGCCACGAGCCGGGTCCGCCAGCCCATCAGCATGGTCAGACCCAAAGCGATATCCATGATCGATGTCGCCCACAATAAGGGCCCGCGCACCGCATCCCCAAACCCGCCTGCGTTCAAAACTGCGAGTGCGGCCTCCCGGCCGGGCCCCAGCGCAATCACCCCTGTGGTCAGCCAGAATAGGCCCAGAACCACACGCGCCAGTGGGCGCAGAGGCGCCAGGCGAGCGTGCCAGCGATCCTGGACAGAGGCGGGCTCGCTGTGCAGATAGGCCTCCAGCGTGGCGGGGCGGACCGCACTCCATGCCTGCCACGGACGCGGATCACCACATCCATCACAGTCCAGCTGCTGCAGCGCGGTTGTCCGCATGGCCGAAGGCAGGCCCAGCCAGCCCAGACCATCTCCGATCCGACAGGCCAGACGGGCCAGCGGGAGCGGGACGGACCAGATCCGGGTTGCCCCAAAGCCCAGCCATCGGCGCAGCGCGGTCAGTGTCTCCCCGACGGTTTTCACCTCCGGGCCGGCAATATCCCACGTGCCTCGCACCGCCTGGGGTGCGGTCAGGCATTCGGCGACGGCCCGGGCGACATCAGCCGCGCAAATCGGCCTGAAGGCCTGGTCGGGTGCCACACTGGGCGTGATCCAGGGCAGCCCCGCCAGCATGCGCATCACGGCTGTGCCGCCATAGACGGTGCGCGCCACGATCAGGGAGGGCCGCAGGATCACCCAATCAAGATCACGGGTCTTGAGGGCCTCCTCGCCGGCGCGTTTGGTTCGCGCATAGGCACTGGTCGCGGGCTCATCAATGCCGACGGCGGAGATATGGATGACGCGGCGCAGCTTGGCGCGTTCGCAGGCCTCGAACAGCGCGGACGCCCCTGAAACATGGACGGCTTCGCTGGCCTCTCCCAGACCGTCCTGCAAAACGCCGGCACAATTGATGACCGCGTCCACATCGACCAGGCGGGCCTGCCAGTCCTCGACCGTGTCAAAACGCAGATCACAGGTCACCCAGTCCAGATGGGGGAATTGGCGGCGCGCAGCGTCCACCCGGCGGGCCGCACCAATGATGTGATGACCGGCCGCATGCAGATGGGCCGCGATATGCGAGCCCAGAAAACCGGAAGCGCCGGTGATGCAAATTCTCATCCGGCGCTCCCTTCACAGTGTCAGTTCGAACCCGGTGCCCGGATCAGAACGGAATTTCGTCATCAATGTCAGCATTATGGAAGCTCTCCTGCGGACGGTCGCTGGAGACCTGGCCGCCACCGCCACCGCCATAGCTGTCATTGCCGAAGCTGGAACCACCGGACCGGCCACCACCAAAGCTGTCACCGCCCTCATTGCGGCCATCAAGCATTTGCAACTCACCGCGATAGCGCTGAAGCACGATCTCGGTCGTGTATTTTTCCTGGCCGTTCTGGTCCGTCCATTTGCGGGTCTGCAAAGCGCCCTCGATATAGACTTTCGACCCTTTGCGCAGATAGTTCTCCGCGACCTTGGCCAGATTGTCGTTGAAGATCACGACACGGTGCCATTCGGTGCGCTCGCGGCGTTCGCCGGAGGATTTATCGCGCCAGGTATCGGATGTCGCGATGGAGAGATTGACCACCGGCTCGCCGGAGTTCAGGCGGCGGATCTCCGGATCCCGACCCAGATTGCCCACCAGAATAACCTTGTTTACGCCCGCCATGGCCCTTGTCTCCGCTCGCCGACTGCCTTGAGCAGCCTTGTCTGTCGCATTGTTCACATTCTGTTCCGCAGGTCAAACCCGCGAATCGTCTGGCAGTGTGATCACGAAGCCCGCACACGTCCAGCAAACGACTCCACTGGCCCGATGGTTATCCCCACCCCCGCGCATCCGGCCTCGCGCACGCCATGCAAACCGCACGAGCACACCTCACGTCTGGCACGTTCATGCACGGCATGCTGCACAGCAGAATGTCTGCCGCAAAATTCGTGCTGCGCCGCACAAAAACGCATGCAGGCCAACCGGAAAAATTGATGGGATTGCCCGGCGACACACCTAAATTGAACAAAAAGACAAAGAGTTGGTCCCATGTCCGTTGCGTTGATCTCCCGGGATGCCCTGCGCACCCGCTTTTCCTCCCTCATGTCCGACATGTATCGCCGTGAAGTGCCCGCCTATGGCACCTTGCTGGATATCGTCGACAGCGTGAACACCCAGGCCGGTGCCGCGCCGGTCGAAAGTTCGGCCGCCGGACGCCTGCAACTGGAACGCCATGGCGCTATTCGCCTGGGTACAGCCGACGAATTGAACATGATGCGACGCATGTTTGCTCAGCTCGGCATGGAACCCGTGGGATATTACGACCTCACTGTGGCCGGTATTCCGGTTCATTCCACGGCCTTCCGCCCGGTCTCGCCGGATGCGCTGGCCGCCAATCCGTTCCGCGTCTTCACCTCGCTTTTGCGCCTTGACCTGATCCCGTCTCAGACGCTGCGCGAAACGGCGCGTGAGCTTCTGGCCGCGCGTTCCATTTTCACTGCCGCCGCGATGGATCTGTGCGAACGTGCCGAGGCCCAGGGCGGACTGGATGCCGAGGATGCCGAACGCTTTGTGACGGAGCTGACGCAGACTTTCCAGTGGCATGCCGATGCCCCTGTGACCGCTCGCGTGTACGAGGCGCTTCTCACCTCGCACCGCCTGATTGCCGATATCGTCTCGTTCAAGGGACCGCACATCAATCACCTCACCCCGCGCACGCTGGACATTGAAATCGTACAGGCCCGCATGCCGCAGGCCGGAATCGAGCCCAAGGCCGTGATCGAAGGTCCGCCGGCGCGGCAATGCCCGATCCTGCTGCGTCAGACCTCCTTCAAGGCGATTGTCGAACCGGTCCGTTTTGCCGATGGCGTGGAAGGTGAACACCTGGCCCGTTTTGGTGAGATCGAACAGCGCGGTGTAGCCCTCACTCCCAAGGGTCGGGCGCTGTATGACCGCCTGCTCGACACGGTACGCGAGGTCATCACCCCGGCGCCCGACGGCTCCAATGCGGTGCAATACCGGGCCCATCTGGATGAGGTATTTTCCGCTTTCCCGGACGACTGGACCGCGATGCGAGAGCAGGGCCTGGCCTATTTCAGCTTTGCACTGAGCGAAGCCGGCAAGGCTGCGGCCGCAGCCCGTCACGACCCGGACCTGACCCTGGACACCCTGATCGAGCGCGGCTGGGTCACGGCCTCCCCGATTATCTATGAAGACTTCCTGCCGGTCAGTGCAGCCGGCATTTTCACCTCCAATCTCGGCGATGGTGATAGTGCGGCGCAGATCACCCGCTCCAACCAGGTTGAATTTGAAACCGCCCTGGGCGCGAAAGTCGCGGATCCGTTCGCTCTTTATGCTGCGATGGAAGCTGAAAGCCGCAACACGTGTCTGAACGCGTTCAAGACTGAGATTCCTGCCGAGTAATCGCCCGGCACGGGGCTGTGCTGCATCGAAGCTCACCGTGGGCCTGCCCAGCCAGCCCCTCGCCCCGGTTTTCGCTTGGGTCAACGCCCTGAACTGTGCCAGACCCGCCTCGTCCTCACGATGAAACCGGACGGAGGCCCGTGATGTCAGACCCTATGGCCGCAGATAATCAGGTGAACGCGGCACAGATGACGCTCCTGCGCGGCAAGCTGTTGCAAGAAGCGCATGCGCGTCCCTCCCTGCCCGCTCCGCTGCCGGCCCAGCTCACCCATTATGCCTTCATGCACAGACGCGACGGGCAGGTGCTCGATCCGGTCGCACAGATCGAGGCATTGTGTGCTGCGCTCGGGACACCGCCCCCGGATCCCGATGCCTGGCGTCATCAGATCGAATCGGGCCGGACCCGGCTGATCTGGGAACGCCATACCGAAATGAGTACGCTGACCTTGATGGAAGAAGGTCCAGGTAAACCACCTTTCTCCGGCCCACCCGAACTGGGACTGCCTGGCGAGGTGCTGGACCGGTTTGGCGATCTGCTCAGCGCCACCCGGCTGGACGTGCAACCCAGTTCGAAGGGACGGCTCAAGCCGGAACTCGCTCGCCAGGCCTTTGGGGAAAACCGTTTCATTGCCAGCGCGATTGGAGGGGGTGATTTCACCGTCGCGACCGATTTCAAGGCCGACGCGACGGGCGCAGTCCGCTTTATCCTGTTCGATCCCGGTGCACCCGATGATCGCCGCGGCCGCGTCGTGCAAAAACTCCTCGAAGTGGATGCCTACCGGATTGCTGCGCTTTTGGCGCTGCCCCTCGCACAGGCACTGGGACAGGAACTCAACCGGCTGGAAAACGCACTCGACACATTGTCCGCTCAGATCAGCGAACCCCCACAAACAGGCCGGGACAAGGATTTGCTGGAGCGTCTTTCCCGCATTGCCGGGGAGGTCACGGCAGCAGACGCGCGCACCCATTACCGCTTTGCGGCTTCGCGCGCCTATGATGCCGTCATGCGCGAACGGCTGACACGACTGCGCGAGGAACGGGTGGAAGGATATGAACGGCTCAGCGTCTTTCTGGAACGACGTCAGGCGCCGGCCATGCGGACCTGCGAGGCGGCCCAACGCCGGCTCGACGCGCTGGGCCAGCGTGTGACCCGCGCCAATCAACTTCTAGCAACCCGTGTGAATGTCGCCCTGGAAGACCAGAATGCCGCCCTCCTGGCCTCAATGGATCAGCGCGCTCGCCTGCAACTCAGACTTCAGGAAACCGTCGAAGGCCTCTCGACTGTTGCCATCACCTATTATGGCACCGGCCTCGCCCACTACCTTTTCAAAGGGGTGGCGGGCAGTTTCTGGCCGGCGCTGAATGTGGCGCTCGCCACAGCCCTCGTGGTGCCGGTCATTTTTGGCGGAGTCTGGCTCGCGCTCCAGCGGGTGAAACGATCCTTGCGAGACTGACCTCTACCCCCTCTCCTGCCAGCCTTGTGTCAGGAGCAAACCGGTTCACAGGCTGGACGACGCCCTGTGTGAGCCCTAAATGTGTCCGTTCTGCACTTCTTCTGGACAGAGCGGAGATGTTCTCCCATTGTTCCGCGCAACACTGACATTTCCGACTCAAGGCAGGCTTACCGTATGGCGCTCGACAAAATCCGTGTGCAAGGCGCGCGCGAACACAATCTGAAAAATGTCTCCGTCGATCTGCCACGCGACAGTCTGATCGTTTTCACCGGCCTGTCGGGATCGGGCAAATCCTCCCTCGCCTTTGACACCATTTATGCCGAGGGACAGCGGCGCTATGTGGAAAGCCTGTCGGCCTATGCCCGCCAATTCCTGGAGTTAATGGCCAAGCCGGACATGGATTCCATCGAGGGCCTGTCGCCTGCGATCTCGATTGAACAGAAGACCACTTCCAAAAACCCGCGTTCCACGGTGGGTACGGTCACCGAGATCTATGACTATATGCGCCTGTTATGGGCGCGTGTGGGTGTGCCCTATTCGCCGGCGACCGGCCTGCCGATTGAAAGCCAGACCGTCAGTCAGATGGTCGACCGACTGATGGAGCTGGAAGACGGTGCACGCCTCTATCTGCTGGCGCCCGTGGTGCGCGGCCGCAAGGGGGAATACCGCAAGGAATTCGCCGAATGGCTCAAGGCGGGCTTCCAGCGGGTGAAGGTCGACGGCGAATTCTACACGATGGAAGACGCGCCCGAACTCGACAAAAAATTCAAGCACGATATCGATGTGGTCGTCGATCGCATCGTGATCCGCGAGGGCATGGAAAGCCGTCTGGCGGACAGTCTGGAAACAGCGCTAGGGCTGGCGGACGGCATCGCCATTGCGGAATTCGCCGACCGCAAGGATGAGGATGGCGCCCCGCAGCGCATTGTCTTCTCCGAGAAATTTGCGTGTCCGGTCTCCGGTTTCACGATTTCAGAGATCGAACCGCGCCTGTTCTCGTTCAACAATCCCTTCGGCGCCTGTCCGAGCTGTGATGGGCTGGGGCAATCCCTGAAATTCGACCCGGGTCTCGTTGTGCCCGAGGGGGAGAAATCACTCAATGACGGGGCCATCGCGCCCTGGAGCCGTGCGACGTCGAAACTCTATCAGCAAACCCTTCAGGCCCTGGCAGATCACTTCGGTGGCGATATGTTCGCGCCCTGGTCCTCCCTGCCCAAGAAATTCCGCGACGTCGTGCTCTATGGCACCAAGGAGAAGATCAAATTCATCTATGAAGATGGTCTGCGCAAATTCGAAACCCAGAAAGCCTTTGAGGGGGTTATCCCCAATCTGGAACGACGCTGGCGCGAAACCGACAGCAGCTGGGTGCGCGAAGATCTGGCCCGGTTCCAATCCTCCCAGCCGTGCGAAACCTGTGGTGGACGACGTCTGAAACCGGAAGCCCTGGCGGTCAAGATTGGCGGCTATGACATTTCGGACGCCAGCAAGCTGTCGATCCGCAAGGCCCGTGACTGGTTTGCCCAGATTCCTGACAGCCTCACAGTCAAGCAGAACGCGATCGCCGAACGCATTCTCAAGGAAATCCTCGAACGCCTGAAATTCCTCAATGATGTGGGCCTGGACTATCTGACACTGGATCGGGCCTCCGGCACATTGTCAGGCGGGGAAAGCCAGCGCATTCGCCTGGCCAGCCAGATCGGTTCCGGTCTGACCGGCGTGCTCTATGTGCTCGACGAGCCCTCTATCGGCCTGCACCAGCGTGACAATACCCGCCTGCTGGAGAGCCTCCAGGGATTGCGGGATCTGGGCAATACCGTGATCGTGGTGGAGCATGATGAGGAGGCCATCCTGACCGCCGATTATGTCGTGGATCTGGGTCCGGCCGCAGGCGTGCACGGCGGGGATATTGTGGCCGCCGGCACGCCCGATGAAATCAAGGCCCATCCTGACAGTCTGACCGGACAATATCTCAGCGGCTCCCGCTCAATCACCATCCCAGCCGAGCGGCGCAAGATCGACAAGAAACGCAAGGTGCGTGTCGTCGGCGCCAAGGGCAATAATCTCAAAAATGTCACGGCGGAATTCCCGCTCGGTGTGATGACCTGCGTGACGGGGGTCTCGGGCGGCGGCAAGTCCACCTTGACCATCGAGACCTTTTACAAGGCGGCCGCACGTCGTTTGTCCAAGGCCCAGACGGTTCCCGCACCGCATGACACGATCGAGGGCCTCGACAAGCTCGACAAGGTCATCGACATCGACCAGTCACCCATTGGCCGCACACCGCGCTCGAACCCGGCCACCTATACCGGCGCCTTCACGCCCATTCGGGAGTGGTTTGCCCAGCTGCCCGAAGCCAAGACCCGCGGATACAAGCCCGGTCGGTTCTCCTTCAATGTGAAGGGGGGACGGTGCGAGGCCTGCCAGGGGGATGGCGTGGTGAAGATTGAAATGCACTTTCTGCCGGACGTGTATGTGCCGTGCGATGTGTGTCATGGCGCCCGCTTCAACCGCGAAACCCTGGAGATCAAGTTCAAGGGCAAGTCCATCGCGGATGTGCTGGACATGACGGTCGAGGAAGGTGCGGACTTCTTCAAGGCCGTTCCGGCCGTGCGCGACAAGCTGGAAACCCTCAAACGGGTTGGCCTGGGTTATATCAAGGTCGGCCAACCGGCCAACCAGCTCTCGGGCGGTGAGGCCCAGCGGGTCAAACTGTCCAAGGAATTGTCAAAGCGCGCCACAGGCAAGACCCTGTACATCCTGGACGAACCCACCACGGGTCTTCATTTCGAGGATGTCCGCAAATTGCTCGAAGTGCTGCACGAACTCGTCAATACCGGCAATACGGTCGTGGTGATCGAACACAATCTCGACGTCGTCAAAACGGCGGACTGGGTGATCGATATCGGACCGGAGGGCGGAGATGGTGGCGGCGAGATTGTCGCTACTGGCACGCCGGAGACAATCGCCAAGGAAGAGCGCTCCTGGACCGGCCGCTATCTCAAGCCCATGTTGTAGCGACAGCGCCTCGCCTGCAAGCAGGTACACCACGGCCCGTCAGAACGCTGACGGGCCTTTGTGTATCTGGAGAGACTGCTTTACCCGGACGAACGACGTCTAGAAGACGTCGGCGATATCATCCTGGGCCTGGCTCGCATTCCACGCCACAGCGGCTGTCGGTCCTGCGAGCACCACCATCAGCGCCACATTGATCGGGGTCAGAACCCAGGTCAGCGCTCCAAGCGGGCGCGCCACCATCTGGGCCATGGCGGCCGGATCTTCAGCCAGGCTCGGATCGGTTGCGGCGGCCATAAGGCTGGGCAGGGAGAGCAGCGCCATGCCGAGAATAATCGCGTAGATCGCGATATGCGCCCCCAAAAGCGTCCAGCCATCCCCCTTGCTGGCCTCCCAACCGCCCATCGAAAAACGACGGCGAATGATGGACAGGGGAATGGAGACCCAAAGGCGTCCGACCAGTACGAGCATCGCCACCAAAAGCACGATGCCACCGATCACACCCAGCACCGAAGCGAGAACAACACCGCCTTGCGAGCCGGCCACCACACTCAGGACAGCCCCCAGAACGACCAGGACTAGACTGATACCCAGCATGCCGACAATGAGGGCAGCGACCAGGATCAGCACAATGGCCACCATCAATCCCAGAGTCCGCAATTCATCACCGCCCATTTGAAGCGGCCAGTAGGGGGAGGTGTCACGCCGCACCAAAAGACGGACTGCGCCGGCAACAATCAACACATGGGCCAGGCTGGAGACCAGGAAGAGCAAGGGGATTTCCAGGCCGATCTGGTCATACTGCTGGTTTTGCAGGGCGAGATTGGACTCAAAATAACCCTGATAGAAAGCCTGCCCACTCTCGCTGCCCGCCCATGCGTAAAACAGGAAATAGAGAATGGTCACGACGGCGATATAGATCCCGGCATGCATCGGCCGCCATCTCATGGCCCGAAAGCCGAACAGGAAGGCATCGGCAAATTTGACAGGCTGTTTCATCGAGATCTCCCACGCACATTGACGGGCGGATGATTAGCAGTCGGGTCCGGGCAAGTCGATGCTCTGTACGCTCGCCGCCATCACAGAACAACACGCAAAACGGGCGGCCCTGACGGACCGCCCGTTTTCAACACTCTTTGGCCCTATCCCAGGGTCGGCGACGCGCCGGCCGGGTGACTGCCGTCAAGCACAGGAGCATCTTCGGCCTCACCCAGATCACCGCCGCCCAGACGCACGACATTATAGGCGGCAACCCCCATCAATGCGGCTTCCAGAAGAATCTGTATCGCGATGGACAGAATGGTGCCCACAATCATCGGGATCAGGATGCCGGGCGACAGGAGAACACTGGATAGCATGTCCAACAGCATCTCGCCGGTCATGCCGTCGATATTCACGTCCTGCAGCTGTTCCAGCGTCGGGAGGATTGCGCCCATAACGCCGACCTGGACAAAGGTGGAGACCAGGCTGGCCGCAAAACCGCCCACCAGGCCCACGACCAGATAAGACAGCACAAGCGGCCAAAAGACACCGCGCGTGGCCGTCCAGCTCTCGAAAAAGCGGAATTTGCGATCACGAATACTCAACGCGTCTGCATTGCTCAGACGAATGGCGACAAAGAGGACCAGCGCAATCCCGCCAAGGGCGAAGACAACGCTCACAAGCACGCCCAACACTTCGGCGGCCGAGCTTCCGCTACCTGTCACAAAGGCGATCAACAGGCTGACAAACACCAGGGCAAAGGTGAATGCGATGGTACCGAACACCGCAACAAACACGGCCATCGCCGCAACACCGACAAGGCGCAATTCATCCCCGCCGAGGCGGTAGGGGATAATGGACGCGATTTCATTGCGAACAAGAAAGCGCAGCCAGGCCGCCTTGATCACCGCATAGACCATGATGGCGCCCAGAATGATCAGCGGGTACCAGAGGAGCAGTCCCATCATGTATTCAAGCATCTCAGCTTCAAACAACGTATCATCGAGCGGCTCGCCCGTATGCACATCGATGTGAACAAAGACTTCGCCGAGAAAATCCTGCACCATCAGGAAGAAAGCCGCCAATCCGGCAAAAACCACCAGAATCTGCCAGAACATCAGCCACAACGCTGCCCCTGGCTTGTCGCCAAAGCGGCTGAAGAAAAAGACCATGGCCTGGCCCATATCGAACGGTTTCACCGGCATCCCCTGCCCTCCCTGAGTGCTCGCACCGCGTACAGATTGCTGGAGATGATGACAGTTCGATGGGCGAAGTCGAGTGGGAACACCCGTTGGTCGATCCCGTGCAGCCTCAACCGTCCTGGGAGCGGTCCTGCGGTGACAGGAACAGGAACACACCCGAGAACAGAGCAGCCTGCAGCGGTAAATTGATCAGAGTAAAGAGGCCAATCCAGCGCATCCAGGCCTGTCCGCGGGCGAAACCGGCGACATCCGCTTCCACACCGCGCTGAACCGTCTCCAGGAAAGACGATCCCACAATCATCACGGCGATTTCGTAGAGACCGATCTCCACAAGCATGACCGGGATCAGGGTCAGCGCCGCGACCAATGTGATCCGCCAGGCGTTTTGATTGCTCACCGGCCAGATTTTCATGACCTGGATTCGCCCGCGGATGATGGTCGCCGGATAGGCCAGTGCAAGACGGGCAATCAGCCAGCCCATGGCCGCGATCACGATGAGGGAGACGATCACAAGGACAACAATCTCCGACGGGCCATACAAGCTCATCACAGTCGCCGCGTCATAGGGGTTGTTCTCCGGGTCGATTCCGTTGGCCTGCAGGACACCATTGGCAATGGACACCTGGACGGCGGCCCAGAATATCACCGCAAGAATAGCCACCAGAAGAACCAGAAACCCGACCAGGAGCTGGACAATAAACAAACGCCCCTCATCGGCACCCAGACGCAATGCTCCCAGCCCTCCGGCTTCGCCACGGCCATGCATGCGGAACACGGCGCCTTGAAAGGCGAGCATGGCGAGAAGACCGGAGAGGGAAATTAGGAAACCACCGACGCCGGCCAGCGCTCCGACCGGCCCGATCTGCATCCAGATCAGGGACAGAGCATAAAGCGCCGTATAGGGCAGCCCCATCATGGCCACGGCTGGCAGATTGCGGACGAGCCAGAACCAGGTGGTCCATACGGTGGGCAGAAGGGGCAAGGCGGTCGGGGTCGGTGTCATGGGTCAGTATCCGGTCAGCTGACCGTGACTTAGACCGACCGGCCCGCACAGGCAAACCGGGGCATCAGATGCCCCGGCTGCCCCCTGACCGCGGTCACCGCGCCTAGCGCAGTTTGAACGTAAAGTGATAGACTCGTCCCTCTTCGCGTACGGTCTGACCTCCTAGGCGGGCCGGTTCAAACTCCCAATCGCTGATTGCCCCTTCGACAGCTGTGTCAAAGACACCTCTCGGCACCTCCATCACAATCTCGAAATTCTCTGGTTGACCGTCTTCGCTCACATCGAACTGAGCCACGACAATACCCTCGATACCGGACGACGCGGCCATCTGGGGGTAGCGCACAGCACGTTGCTCCTGCAGAACGGCCGGAATCAGACCCGGACGCTCAGGTCGTGTCCCGGTTTCAACATCGACAAGAAGAGCATGGAGGCTCGAACTCTCCAGACGCTCGGCGACTCCGCGCATTGCGCTACCCTCGCCCACAAGTTGGGCGTAGTTCATGAGGGCCCAGGCACGTGATGCATCCTCACGGGATTGTCCCACAAAGGCGAACACGTCCCCGGCCAGATGCATGTGGTAGTTCGCATCCGCCCATTGTTCACGATAGAGGGCGGCAACCCCGCGATAATAGTGTGCCAGGCCATACACCTGATCCGGTGCCCGATTGCTGTGCTCAAAGGCGGCAATGGCCTGACTTGCAGGTTCGAGCATGCGGTTGGGTCGGCCAGCGGCAAACGCCATTCGGGTCTGCAAGTAGCGCACCTGTCCAACCAGCTCTGCATCCCCATTGGCAAGAGCGCTATCGCTTTCCAGGGCCTCGACAGCGCGCTCGAGATGCGCCTCCGCGCGTTCACCAGCCTCGTTGTCGTCAAGCTGCAGGGACACCAGGGCGGCATTGTAGAACCGCCAGACAACGTTCCGGATCATACCGTCCTGACCGGCCGCAAGATTCGCCGCCTGGACCCAGCGTGCTTCCGCTTCGGTGAAATCACCCGTTTGTGTCAGATAGAACGCATAATTTTCCAGCAGGGAGCCCATCGCGCCCGCTGCAATGCCTTCTGCCTCTGCTGCCTCGACGGCCTGGCGGGCTGCCATCAGCGCAGTTTCTGTATCACCCTGCGCATGCGCCTGGCTGAACACCCCATAGGCTTCCATCACACTGGGCGGCAATGCTGACGCTGCCGAGCCCAACATCAACGGACCCGCGACCCAAGCCACCACATGACCGAAAAACCGCATACGCATACCAGATCTCCTGAAACAACTCCTGCGGGAATGAAGTAGATGCGAACTCCGTTCACACAAGAGGGATTATTCCGGCTTCGCGCTTTTACGAAACAAGCGAGTCTGAAGGCCTGACTTGACTTGCCTGCCATGCGGATCGATATGCCGCCCATGACACACAGCGATATCAAACCCGTCCACGTGATTGGCGGCGGCATGGCAGGCTCCGAGGCGAGCTGGCAGCTGGCCCGGGCCGGCATTCCCGTCATTCTCCATGAAATGCGCGGCGTGAAGGGCACCGACGCCCACCACACCGATGGCCTGGCCGAACTGGTGTGCTCCAATTCCTTCCGCTCGGATGATCACGAAACCAACGCGGTCGGCCTGTTGCACGAAGAGATGCGACGCCTCGATTCCATTATCATGGGAGAGGGCGACAACAACCGGCTTCCGGCCGGCGGCGCCCTGGCGGTGGATCGCGACCAGTTCTCGGCAGCCGTGACACAGCGCCTGTCCGATCATCCGCTTGTCGAAATCCGGCGCGAGGAAATCCCCGCCCTCCCCCCAGAAGACTGGGACAGCGTCATCGTGGCGACCGGTCCGCTCACGTCTGACAGCCTGTCAGATGCCATTCTCCAGCTGACCGGTGAAGGCGAGCTGGCCTTCTTCGATGCCATCGCCCCGGTGGTGCATCGCGATAGTGTCAACATGGATAAGGCCTGGTTCCAGTCGCGCTATGACAAGGGCGAGACCGATGCTGATCGCAAGGCCTATCTCAACTGCCCGATGGACGAGGCGCAGTACAACGCGTTCATCGACGCCCTGCTCGATGCACCCAAGACCGAATTCAAGGAGTGGGAAGACACACCCTATTTTGATGGGTGCCTGCCCATCGAGGTGATGGCTGAACGCGGGCGTGAAACCTTGCGTCATGGACCGATGAAACCGGTCGGCCTGACCAACCCCCACGAACCGGATCGCAAACCGCACGCCATCGTCCAGCTGCGTCAGGACAATGCCCTGGGCACGCTGTTCAATCTTGTCGGCTTCCAGACCAAGATGCGGTACGGCGCCCAGACCGAGGTCTTCCGCATGATCCCCGGGCTCGACGAGGCACAGTTTGCACGCCTTGGCGGCATCCACCGCAACACTTTCCTCAACTCACCCAAACTTCTCGACGCGCAGCTGCGCCTGAAATCCCAGCCGCGCCTGCGGTTCGCCGGTCAGCTGATCGGCGTTGAAGGTTATGTGGAGAGCGCCGCCATGGGCCTGCTGGCCGGGCGTTATGCGGCAGCAGAACGCCTGGGGCATGCCTTGCCCGCACCGCCTCCCACCACAGCGCTCGGTGCCCTGATCGCGCATGTGACCGGTGGCCATATCAGTCATGGCAAGGGCAGTTTCCAACCCATGAATGTGAATTTCGGTCTCTTTCCGGAAATGCAGGCGCCCTCGCGGGATGCGGAGGGCAATCGTATTCGTGGCAAAGCGAAATCCGTGGCCAAGAAAAAGCTTATGTCGGCCCGGGCGCTCACCGATCTGGCGAGCTGGTCTGCACACAGCCCGGCCTGATCACCCAACACGGCCGGGACCGAAGTCCCGGCCTGGTCCGGTCCGGGGAAGAGCCTCAGCGCGGTCCGCGTGGCGCCTCGGCGGGCGGAGGTGCCGAAATCTGGATGTTTCCAAGACCTTCAAACGGATCGGTTTGCACACCGACGGTCTGACCGGGCATGAAGCTGAGCAATTCGGTCATTGCGGGGCGGTCCACCGGATCACCCTGAAGCGTGGCCGGCGCATATCTCCACTGCGACACTGCGTCTATTGCCGCCTCGGCGAACAAACCACCGGGGATTTCAGAAACAATCTCCACCGCATCGGTCGAGCCGTCTGCACGCACTGTAAAACGGGCCAGGACAAAACCCTGCGGCTCGTCAGTACCCGTCGTCTCCGGATAGGCTGGTGAGACACGTTCTTCGAGCACCGCATCCACAAAACCCGGACGGGACCAGATCTCTGCGCCTTCCAGCGCCGTGGTCGCGGCCGCATGCTGTTCTGCCATCTGCTGGAAGATCACATCACTGGCCAGGCGTTGATCCAGCGCCGTTTCATCGCCGGCCCAGGCAATCAGCTCGGCCAGACGGCTATAGGCCCGCGCATTCCAGACCATGGCCGGCTCAGCGCCTTCTGCGAACAGAAGGTCCGACGCGATCAAATAAGCCGTGGCGGCATCCTCATAGGCCTCAAACTGGAAAGCCGCGGCTGCGCCATGCGAATATGTGACGGCATAGCGGGCATCGAGCGGCCATCCGGCGACCTGATAGCTTTCGATCGCAGGCCCCACCTCTTCACCCAGGGCCGACATCTCGCCCGACGCACGCAACAGTCTGATGCGCAAATAGCGCATCTGCGCCATCAGATCGCGAGCCTCGTTGTCGGGAGCATCCAGGTCAGCCCCTGCCTCAAGGGCGTGGCTTGAATAGCGCAGTGCGGTCTCGGTCTGACCGAGATCGCGGACCGAGAAGGCTGCCAGCGACCAGCGCCACAATCGATCACCTGCGGGGGACTCGACGCTGTCTGCAATCTGGGCCGCCTCTGTGAGGATTTCCGCCCCGGTTTCACCGTCTCCGTTCTGCCGGGCCAGATAGCCGTAGATCTCGGCCAGAACACCGATCGTGTTCAGATCAAGCCCTTCAGCCCGGGCCGCACGATAGGCCTCTCCGGCGGCCTGTTCCGCGGCCTGTGCATCCCCCGCAGCCTGGGCCGTCTGATAGCGCGCATAGGGCTCGCTCACACTGGCCGGCAATCCCTGCCCCGATGCGGCGCCGGCGCTCATCATCCAACACGCCGCAACAAACGCGCCGGTCAATCTTGAGACCTTCAGTCTGGACATCATCTGTTTCTCTCCCCGAAACCCGGCATCTTTTGATGCTCGAGACGAGGATATCACAGATTGTGGTAGCGGTCCCATTTTTTAACCAAGTCGTTTGCGAACACCTTGAACCGCACAATCCCGGTTGCAATCTTGGATCGGCATCTGCGATGTTGCACGCACATGGAGGGAGTGTGTCTGATGCGTGCAATGAAATTGGGATTCGTCGGCCTTCTGGGCCTTGTCTTGGCCGTGGTCCAATGGAGTGCGGCATCCCTCACCGCGCAAGCCCAACAGGTACGCGTCGAGGATTTCGCAGCCTTGCCCAATTTCCACCTTCCTGCCCTCTCTCCGGATGGACGCCGGGTCGCGTTTATCAGTAACTCCCAGGGCGAACGCATTCTGTTTGTCTACGACTTCGGGACCGGCGAGCAGACAGGCGCGATTGTCACCGAGATCCGTCCCCAAAACCTCCGCTGGGCCAGCAATCGAGTCGTTTTACTCTCGGCGAGCGAGGCGACCCGGTTTGTCCGGTATACTGGCCGCTATGATTTTTCCGCCGTTTTCGCCTTTGACATCCAGAACGACATGGCATCCCGCCAACTCCTGGAGAGCAGCGCTCGGACCGGCCTGAATGTGAATATGGGGCGTATTGAGGGCATCCATGATGCGACCGGCCGGGTCCTGATTCCCGCCCGCGACACCCGGCGAAGCCTTGACCTGTTTGGTGTGGATCCGCTGTCACGAGGTGTGTCGACCATGGCGAGCGGGTCCGCATCAACCGTCGACTGGGTGATTAATGACGCGGGCGAGCCCGTTGCGCGCGTCGAGTATAATCAGGAGCGCAACCTCCAGCGCCTGCGGGTTCAAAGAGATGGGAACTGGGAGATCATTGCGGAGGATGAAGACGCCGAGCGCATGGCCTATTCCACCGTCGGGCTTCTGGCCAATGGTGATCTGGGTGTGACGACTTTGTTCTCTGGATTAAAGGAGGATATTCGGCGCGGTCTTTACTCCGTCTCGCTGGAAACGGGCGAGTTCAACGGTACGGTTTTTGAACACGACACCTATGACCTCGCCACCGCGATCCGGGACCCCTACACCAATCGTGTGGTTGGCGCGGCCTATCACTCAGACATGCTGGAGATTGAATGGATTGATCCAGAGCTGGCAGAGATCGCGGCGCAGCTCACCGAACGCCTGCCCGATGTCTACCCCTTGATCCGCGACTGGTCCGAGGACCGCCAGAAAATCCTGCTGTCCCTGGAGTATGAATTTGCACCACGGGAATACTACCTTTTTGACCGCCAGTCCGGTCAATTCATATCGATCATGTCGCAGTATCCGCAACTGGATGAGCTGGACCTGCCCACACGCATGTCTATCGAATATCCCGCGCGCGATGGCGTTCGCATCCCGGCCTATCTGACCCTGCCCGCCGGTGAGGGTCCTCATCCGACCGTCGTGCTACCGCATGGCGGGCCCGCATCCCGGGATACGGGTGGTTTCGACTATCTGGCCCATTTCCTGGCAGCGCGCGGTTACATGGTCGTCCAGCCCAATTTCCGTGGATCGGAAGGTTATGGCCGCGACTGGGAAGAGGCCGGCTACGGCGAATGGGGCACGGGGGTCATGCAACACGATGTGACCGATGCCGCCGCCGCCCTTGTCACGGCCGGTTATGCGGATACGGATCGCATCTGCATTCTCGGCGCCAGCTATGGCGGTTATGCCGCTCTCGCCGGAGCCGCCTTCACACCGGACCAGTATCAATGCGCGGCAGCCATCGCACCTGTAACAGACATCCAGGGGTTACTGCGTTTTGTTCGCGAACGGTATGGCCGACATCACTGGGTCGTTGATTATTGGGACGAGGCCATTCTCGATGACAATGATGAGGGTCGGCGTCAGAACCTGCGCAGGCTGTCACCGCGCTTCCACGCCGAGGCAATCCAGATCCCGGTCCTCCTGATCCATGGCCAGGAGGATACCGTGGTACCGATTTCCCAGAGTGAAGACATGCGCGATGCGCTGCGGCGCGCGGGCAAGCCGGTGGAGTTTATTCGCATGGACGAGGGGGATCACTGGCTCACCAGTGCCTCGACCCGCGAGACCGTTCTGGACAATGTGATCCGCTTCCTCGACACCCATATCGGCGGGGAGTAATCCCCGCCGCACACGTGCCAGTTTCTGACAAGACCTGTCCGGAGCCGTCTGGACGATTGTCCAGAAACGGGTTGGCCGGACGAATACCGTCGTCCGATCAGGCGTCTACCAGGCGAGATCTTCACCCGAGACGTGGAAGAAGCGGCCATTCATCGCCGGATTCTTGAATGCGCGGGCAATCAGGTCGAGCTGACCGGATACCGCTTCGGGGATGGTGAGCAGACCGTTCGGACCGCCCATATCGGTCTTCACCCAGCCCGGGTGCAGCAAGACGGTCACAATGCCCCGATCGGCCAGGTCGATACTGAGCGATTTGCCAACAGCGTTCAGCGCGGCTTTGGATGCACGATACCCGTATGCCCCACCGCTATCATTATCGGCGATGGAGCCCATGCGGCTGGTTTGCAGGGCGATGACTTTCATCTCGGACGCTGCAACCTTGTCCGCCAGGGCTTCGACCAGGGCCAGCGGAGCCAGTGCATTCACCCGCATTTCGTCGATGAAGGCCTCATTGGCCGCGGACCCGAATGTGCGTGTTTCGCGCGTCATCAATCCCGCATTGGCGAACAGGAGATCGATCGGATCTGTGAGGGTGTCTGCCAGTCGCGCCGGCGCAGCAAGATCCGTGGCGTCATACGCCACCACAACCAGCTCACCTTCTCCAGTGTCCAGCCCGGCCAGCTCGCTCGCACTTTGCGGATCGCGGCACGCGGCCGTCACTTTCCAGCCGCGCTGCAAAAGCTGACGGGTGTGTTCCAGACCCAGGCCGCGATTGGCACCGGTGATGAGAGCATGAAGCATGAATTCGTCCTTTAGGTCTTCAATCCCGACCGCTAGCGTCCTGTGAGCGAGGCCCAGCTCAGCCTTAGCCGGCGGCCCAGCGGATTGAGATCGCCGGCAAGCGCGTAGGGCGATGTCGGCAGGTGTTTGAGATAACGCGGGACAAGAACCACATAACCCAGAGCGGGCATGGCATCTGCCGGCAGGGGGCCAGCGTCCCTGAACGCTGAATAGGCAATCTGAGCCTCTTTGACCACGGGTTCAAGCGCTTCGGTGACTTTCTCCTCACCCAGACCCTGGGCCATCATGGCCGCACTCCCGCCCAGCTGCGCCAGCCGGTCTCCCGGCACGGGCGCACGACCGATCTGTGCTTTCATCGGGAAAGCCCGCAAGAGCCCTGTGAGCCCCCAGGCCCGACCCGCCGAACGCAACTGGTCTTCATCCAGCTCCGCGCCACACACCCTCAAGGCCAGGCGCATCAGCGCCGTGGCGCTGGCATCCACATAGGCGAGAATGTCATCGAGATCCTCGAAGGGACGGGCCGAGACATCATCCACCCGGGCGGCGACAAGGGAGAGCAGCTCGACCTTGGGCAGGTGATGAATGATCAAGGCCAAGGCTTCGGTGACATCGTGACGGCGAATACGGGCCGGGTCGAGATAGAGGTCGTCCACGGCGTCGCGCCACCAGGTCAGTTTCATTTCACCAATCAGGCTTTCCGACGTGGCCTCCGCAATACGTGCGATTTCATAGTTGAAGGCATACAGCGCATGGAGACCCGCGCGCGTGGACGGGGCGGCGAAGACCGAGGCCAAATAGCGGTCCTCGTCCTGAGCCTGCAACAATGCGGTAAAATCTTTCGACATGTTACGCCCTCACGCTGGACACACAGTGACCCCATCCCATATGCACTTGGGTACGGGAGTTCTTCCCGGCTATCTTTTCGCCTGACATCTTCGAGGTTTCCATGGCTATTACCCTGCCTGATCTGCCCTACGCGCAAGACGCTCTGGCCCCCCATATCTCCGCTCAGACGCTGGATTTCCACCACGGGAAACACCATGCGGCCTATGTGAAAAACCTCAACGGCCTGATCGACGGCTCTGACCTGGCTGATAAATCGTTGGAAGACGTCATTCTGGCGGTTGCCGGCGACGCCTCCAAGGCCGGTGTTTTCAACAATGCCGCTCAGATCTGGAACCATACCTTCTACTGGAATTCCATGGCTCCCAATGGCGGCGGCGCACCGACCGGCGCGCTGGCTGAGGCCATTGATCGGGATTTCGGCTCCTTCGACGCCTTCAAGACAGCGTTTGCCCAAGCGGGTGCCACGCAGTTCGGCTCGGGTTGGGCCTGGCTGGTTGCTGTGAACGGCAAGCTGGAAGTGCGCAAGACCGGCAATGCCGAAACCCCGCTGACGGAAGACGGCGTCACGCCCCTGCTGACCATGGATGTCTGGGAACACGCCTATTATCTGGATTTCCAGAACCGTCGTCCGGACTACATCTCCACCTTCCTTGACCATCTGGTCAACTGGGAGTTCGCGTCTGCCAATTTCGCAGCCGTCTGATCCACACGACAATCACACGTGTTTGAGCGCGACCGGGTCGTCAAACGGCCCGGTCCGCCCTAATCTCCTCCCCGGTTGTTCGATAAAGAACCATAAGGGGAGACCAATGAGCTTCAAAAGCCTGGCGCTGGCGGCCACGACCGCCCTGATCTGCGCCTCATCCTGTTTCGCACAGACCTTCACACCCGAGGCCCGCACGGCCTTTGATGCCGCGCTCGATACACGTGTCGAAGCCCAGACCCGTGCCGGCTATGTCGCGATAATCTATCGTGCAGGCGAGACGCTGATCTCAACGGCGGGCATGGGCAATATCGCCCTCAACCAGCCCATGACCGAGCACACGCCCGTGCGGATCGCATCCATGTCCAAACCCATCAATGCGGTAGCGGTCATGATGCTGGTCGAGTCCGGCGATATCGGGCTAGATGATGCCCTGTCCGACTATATCCCGGCATTCGAAGGCGTTGAGGTCGCCACCTCGCCCATGCTGGACGAGAGCGGCGAATTTGTAACGGTTGATACCACCACATCGGTCACGGTCCGCCACCTGCTGACCCATACATCCGGTATTGGCTATGTTTTTGACGGACAAACCGATCTGGGCCGGTCCATGATGCAGGCCTCGCTCTATCAAGGCGATGGCAATCTGGAAGCCAAGATCGACAGCCTTGCGGATCATCCGCTGTACTTCCAGCCTGGCCAGGCCTGGTATTACTCCTATGCCAACGATGTGCTGGGCCGGGTCGTCGAAGTCGCCTCGGGCATGGCCTATGAGGATTTCCTGCAGACGCGTATCTTTGATCCGCTGATGATGGACGACACCACCTTCTTCCCCTCCGACGCCCTCTATGCCCGTGCAGCCGAACTTTACGTGCACGGTCCCGATGGCCAGCTCTATCCGGCGTATGGCGAGGACAATCCCGAATATCGTCCGACCTGGGCGTCGGGCGGCGGTGGCCTGATCTCCACGGCCGATGATTACATTCGTTTCGGACGCATGCTGCTCAATGGCGGTGAACTGGACGGCACCCGGCTTCTGTCTGCAGAGACCGTGGCCCAGATGACCTCGCCGCAGATTACGGAGGTCCAGAAGGGCGACAGCCTGCCTGGTTTTTCCTACGGGTTTGGCGTCGGTATCGTCTTGCCGGCTGGTGAGGGTGAAACCGCGATGGGCATTCCCGGAGACTATGGCTGGGGTGGATTTTTCGACACGGATTTCTTTGTCAGCCCGGCCTCCCAGATGGTGGCGGTCATGATGACCCAGAACCTGCCCAATGAGAACACGCCCGATGGCCGCACCGCGGCGTGGTTCCGTCCGGCTGTCTACGCCACCCTGCCCCAGCAGTAGAGCACCCGCTCACGCGCGACATACTTAAAACTGCACAACAAAAAAGGCCCGCTCGGTTCGAGCGGGCCTTTTCATGTCAGATTCGGTGAGGATCAATCACTATCCTCTTCATCTTCAAAGGCGCTGCGTCTCACATCCGTAAACAACAGGATGGGCGCCGCCACGAAGATGGAGGAATAGGTCCCGATCAGCACACCCCAGATCATCGCAAACGAGAACCCACGCAGGGATCCACCACCGATGATGTAAAGGGCAATCAAGGCCAGCAAGGTGGTCACGGATGTCAGAATGGTCCGTGACAATGTGTCATTGATCGACCGGTTGAGCACGTTAGCGAGCTCTTCCTTTTTGAATTTACGCAGATTTTCGCGGATCCGGTCATAGACGACCACGGTATCATTCATTGAATACCCGACGATCGTCAGGATCGCGGCCACAGTTGCCAGATCAAACGTCATCTGCGTGACCGAGAAAATCCCGATTGTGGCAATCACATCGTGAACCAGGGCGGCGATGGCACCCAGCGAGTATTGCCACTGCCACTGGAAGGCCACGAAAATGTAGATCAGCATCAGGAACAGGGCGAGACCGATGGCCAGACCGCCCTTCTGGACCATTTCACCCGACACAGCGCCACCAATCGTGGTCGAACCTTCAATGGTCACACCGGGCACGCTGTCAGTCATGGCCTGCACCAGGGCCTGACGGGCTGTTTGTTGCGCCTGTTCGCCTTCAAGCCCTTCACCTTCCTGGAGGGGTAAGGTCACCAGCACGCGGTTTTCATTCCCCGCAGTCTGCACCTGGGCTTCACCCAGACCCAGCCCATTGGCGATGGAACGGATCTGTTCAAGATCGGCAGGGCCTTCGGTGGTAATTTCGGTCTGCACACCGCCTGTAAAGTCGATGCCGAAATTGATCCCCCAGGTAAAGAAAGCGCCCAAGGAAGCAATCATCAGAAGGGATGAGAACACCAGAGAGGCAAAACGCAGTCGAATGAAGCCGATCGAGGTTCTCGGCATGTATTTGACAAGAGCAAAGGACATGTCGGTCACTCCTTAGATCGGAAGGGATTTCGGCTTGTTCCAGCGCAGCCAGAACACGATCAACAGTCGGGACACCACAAAGGCGGTGAACACGGAGGTCAGGATCCCGATACCCAGCGTCAGAGCAAACCCTCGAACAGGACCCGCGCCCAGCGAGTAAAGGATCATGGCCGCGATCATCGTCGTGATATTGGCATCACGAATAGCCGACCACGCGCTGGCAAAACCGGTTTCAATCGCATTGGCCAGTTTTCGATTAGCCCGCGACTCCTCGCGGATCCGCTCGAAGATCAGGACGTTGGCATCCACCGCCATACCAATGGTCAGGATAATGCCCGCAATACCCGGCAGGGTGAGCGTCAGGCCGAACAGGGACAGACCGCCCAGGATCAGGACGATATTGACCAGAAGGGACACGTTGGAGAACACACCGAACAGGCCATAGGCTGCGATCATGAACACGATCACGGCCACAAAACCGATCAGGATGGCCATGGTGCCGCTCTCGATCTGGTCCTGGCCGAGCGAGGCGCCAACGGTGCGCTGTTCCACCGCCGTCAATTGCGCGGGAAGCGAACCGGCATTCAGCAGGATTTGCAATTCCTGCGCCGTCTCAAAGGTGAACCCGCCCTCGATATAACCGGTTCCGCCCAGGATCGGCGTATTGATGCGCGGTGCCGAAATCACCAGTTCATCCAACACGATGGCAAAACGCTGCCCTGTGAAATCGCTGGTGATCCGGCTGAAGATCGCCGCACCGGTCGTATCGAACTGGAAATTCACCACCGGATATCCCGGGTCGGAACTGACCCAGGCGCGGTTGAGATTATCACCATCGAGCCGAACGAGACGTTCGATGGCGTACCACTCGCCCGGTTGCGTTCCCGGCAGGGTCATCACATTGGGCGGCACGCGTGCCGCTCCTTCCGGTCCAGGATCAACCCCTTGAGCCACCATGTGGAAGGTCAGACGGGCCTGCTGCTGAACCAGGGCATTGATCCGGTCGGGATCACTTTCACCCGGCACCTGAACCATGATGCGTGAATTACCCGTCCGGGCAATGGTCGGATCCGTTGTGCCCATACCGTCGAGACGATTGCGGATCACTTCGATGGACTGAACCAGTGTCTGCTCGCGGATATTGTCGTACATCGCTTCCGTGATCGACAGACGCAAGGCCCGAGGATCATCGTCATCGCGGGTTACCGTATGCGATTGCGGCCCGGCCGGGCCGAGACCCGCATTCACGGGCGTGGCCAGAGCGCGCAGGCGATCATAGGCCGTATCGCGATCTTCGGGACGCGCGAGGCGAACGATCACATCTTCGCCCACAACGGCCGGTGTCACGGCAGGCAGACGCGGCTGTTCCTGCAAGGACTGCATGACCTCATTGGCCAGGCGGTCGAGGCGTTCACGGCGCACACCCGACATGTCGACTTCATAGACAATGTGCGACCCACCCTGAAGGTCGAGGCCCAGATTGACCGAGCGGCTGGGCAGATAGCGCCACACACCCTTGGCCTGCTGACTTCCGTCAAACGCCGTTTCGTACCTTTGATTTTCCGGAACAAAATTCGGCAGGGCAAACAGGATACCCAGCGCGCAGACCAGGAAAATGGAAAGGAGCTTCCAGCGTCCGAAATACAGCATGGACTCTGACCTTCAGTGAGTGAGAACGGGAAGTTAGTCGTCCGACGCCTTGTCTGACGTGTCATCAGGGGTGTCGTTGGCTGTTTTCGGCTCCGTGCGATTGCGCACGTCCGCGATGGTGCTCTTGACCACACGTACCTTCACGCCATCCGCCAGCTCGACGATCGCTTCCTCATCGGACACCTTGGACACCTTGCCGATCAGGCCACCCTGGGTGACGACTTCATCGCCGCGGCTGACATTGGACACCATCTCCTGGTGTTCTTTCATCTTCTTTTGCTGCGGACGGATCAGCAGAAAATAGAAGACCACGAAGATCAGGACGAAGGGGAGGATTTGCATCAGGAAGCCGGCACCACCCGGTGCGGCGGCGGCGGTCGCCACGGAAGTCAGATTCAGCATGGATTGCCCCTATATAACGGCGATAACAGAGTTTGCCGGACTATATCGGTGCTGTGGGGTGTTGCAACAAGGCTAAACCGTAAACCCAGCTCTGCTGGCAGTCTGCCTTATTGCAGATAGCGCATGGGATCTTCGGGATTCGTGCCCCGGCGGATCTCGAAATGCAGCTGCGCCGTCGAGACGGTTCCGCTCGATCCGGCTTCCGCAATCACCTGACCAGTGGAAACGCGATCCCCTTCACTCACACGCAGACGCGAATTGTGAGCATAGGCGGTCACGAAATCATTCTCATGCCGGATCAGCACCAGCTGTCCATAACCCGCCAGTTCGCTTCCCGCATAGACGACCGTGCCGGGCGCCGCCGCACGGACCGGATCACCGAGACGGGCCGCGATATTGATGCCGTCATTGCGTCCGCCTTCCGGCTTGGGACCAAAACCGGACAGGATGGTACCGCGCAAGGGCCAGTCAAACCGGACCGGACCGGTACTGACAGGCGGTCTTGGCGGTTCATTCCGCCGCCGATCATCGGTATGGGGATCCTGCGGGCGCGGTACCGGCCGCGACGTCACACCTTGCGGGAGTCGAATTTCCTGACCGAACTCCAGTGCATAAGGCGGCCGAATATTGTTAAGAGCGGCCAGCTCGCGATAATCCACGCCGTATTGCAGACCGATCCGGTAGAGATTCTCACCGCGTCGCACCACATGAACTGACGGACGCGGCATCACCAGAACCTGGCCCACCCGCAAACGGTCTGCAGAGCCCAGATTATTGGCGCGCACCAGATCGCGCGTGCTCACACCGCAGCGCTGCGCGATTTCCGACAAGGTGTCACCGGAGCGCACGGTATAATTTTGGCACTGTGTGGGAACCGGACGAGAGGATTGAGACGGGTTCGAGGGCGCCTGATAGCGCGAACCGGTTCGATATTCGACAGACGCCGGATCGCGCGGCACCGATGAACAGGCCGCAAGTCCCGACGCCATAAGGGCAATCCAGAATATGACACGGTTAGAACGCATAGAGTCTTTCAGACGCTCGACACAACACTCGGGCGAGCGTGCCAGATAAGGCTTAACCGGTCGTTAGCCATATGTGGCAATTGCGCGGCGTGTCACAGGGATTTGGCTTCGCCCTCGATGAGCGGCACAAATCTCACATCCATAAGCTCGCGGGCGTCAAACCCGTCTTCAATCCGCTGATACCGCATCAGGACCTGACGCTTGCCGCTATCCACCGGTGCGATGGCAATCCCACCGGGTTTGAGCTGATCTAGGATCACGTCCGGGCGCGTGGGTGCGGACGCGGTCAGGATGATGCGGTCGAAGGGAGCCTGCTCGGGCCAACCCACGGTGCCATCACCGATCCGCGGCACAATATTGGACAGGCGCAGGGCCTCGAAGCGCGACTGCGCCAGCTGACCCAGCGTCCGGTAGCGCTCGACGGAATAGACCCGACGCGCCAGCCGCGAAAGAATGGCCGTCTGATAACCTGACCCCGTCCCGATCTCGAGCACTTTGGAGCGGTCATCCAGCTCAAGCGCCTGGGTCATGTGCGCCACGATCAGGGGCTGGGAGATCGTCTGCCCGCAATCGATCGGCAAGGGCCGGTCATCATACGCCTGGTCGTCAAAACGTTCCGGCACGAAGAGATCGCGCGGTGTCCGCTCGATCGCCCCCATCACCCGCGCATCGGTCACACCGCCACCGCGCAGCGCCATGACCAATTGGATCATCCGGGGATCAGGCATCGACATGGCGGGCGTCCTGTCAGCGTCAGTGCTTGGGCGGAACTCCGCCCAGCATGGTTTTCAGATTGCCTAGGGTTTCGCCATGGGTCAGATCCATGTGCAGCGGCGTGACCGAGATCTTGCCCTCATAGATCGCCTTCAGATCGACACCCGCCGGCGGGTTCGACAAAAGCCCCTTGAACCCCAGCCAGTAATAATCCTCACCACGCGGATCCACACGGTGCTCAGCGTGCAGAATATGTTGGTCGCGGCGACCCTGGCGAGTCACTTCCACTTCCGTTACATCCTCGGGCCGGGCGTCCGGGAAATTGATATTGATCAGCACATCGTCGGGCCATTTGAGATCAAACAGGCGTCGCAGGATCGGCGCTCCAAAGGTTTCGGCCGTCTCCCACTCGATCGGATCACCCTTTTTGAACCCATAGGCCTGGGACAGGGCGACGGAGGGAATACCCAGCTGCATGCCCTGCATGGCCCCGGCGACAGTGCCCGAGAAAGTCACATCCTCGGCGATATTCTGTCCGCGATTGACCCCGGAGAGCACCAGATCCGGTTTCTTGCCCGGGATAATGTCCTGGATCCCCATCAGCACACAATCAGTAGGCGTGCCGGTCACAGAGAAACGCTGATCATCCCATTTGCGGATCCTCAGCGGATCATGAAGGGTCAGAGAGCGCCCGGCCCCGGACTGTTCCTCATGCGGCGCCACGATCCACACATCATCGGACAGTTCGCGGGCGATTTTCTCCAAAGAGACAAGGCCGCGCGCGCGGATACCATCATCATTGGTCAGCAGGATGCGGGGATTTTCGGGGATCATGTCGATTGCTCATTCTCGTGTTACCCGACCGCTTCTAAAGCAAAACCGTCGCGACGCCAGTCACCCGCCAATCACGTCCGTGGGAAACCTCAGTCATCACCATGTGAAAAGCCCGGACGCCAGGCGCCCGGGCTCTTGTGATCACCGGTCTGTACCAGCCTAGGCTGTCAGCGTTTCCATGCCGCCCATATAGGGACGCAGAGCCTCGGGGATGGTGATCGAGCCATCCTCGTTTTGATGGTTCTCCATCACCGCCAACATGGCGCGGCCCACGGCCACACCGGACCCGTTGAGCGTGTGCAGGAATTGCGGACGTTTCTCGCCATCCTTGCGGAAACGGGCATTCATCCGGCGCGCCTGGAAATCCCCGCAATTGGAGCAGGACGAGATCTCGCGATAGGTGTTCTGGCTCGGCAGCCAGACTTCCAGGTCATAGGTGCGCTTGGCCGAGAAACCCATATCGCCCGAACACAGCAGCATCACCCGGTAAGGCAGGTCGAGCAGCTGAAGAATACGTTCAGCGCAGCCGGTCATGCGATCGAGCTCGGCCTCGCTCTCCTCCGGCGCCACGATGGAGACCATTTCCACCTTCTGGAACTGGTGCATGCGGATCATGCCCCGCGTATCGCGTCCGGCCGACCCCGCCTCTGCGCGGAAGCATGGCGTGAACGCCGTCATGCGCATGGGCAGCACGGCCTCTTCATGGATGGTCTCGCGCGCCAGATTGGTGAGCGGAACCTCGGCCGTCGGGATCAACCAGCGATCATCCGTCGTGCGGAACAGGTCTTCGGTAAACTTCGGCAGCTGGCCCGTGCCAAACATGGCGTCATCGCGCACCATGTAGGGCGGCGAGACTTCCATATAGCCGTGCTCCTGGGTGTGGATATCGAGCATGAACTGCGCCAGGGCCCGTTCCAGCCGCGCCAGACCACCGGTCAGGGCCACGAAACGTGCGCCCGAGAGCGCTGCGGCCTTCTCGAAATCCATCTGGCCGAGGCCTTCACCCAGATCGACATGATCCTTGGGTTCAAAGCTGAATTCACGCGGCTCGCCCCAGCCCCGCACTTCTTCATTGTCAGCCTCATCCTCACCCTGCGGCACGTCGGCTTCGGGAATATTGGGCAGAGCGGCCAGATGCTGGTTCAGCGCCTCGTCGAAATGCCGGGCCTGTTCACCCGCCTCTTCCAGCACGCCTTTCAGGCGCTCGACCTCGGCCCGCAGACGATTGAACTCGTCCTCATCGCCTGATGCCTTGGCCCGGCCGATCTGTTTGGAGAGCGTATTGCGCTCGGTCTCGGCTTCCTGCTGGCGGGTCAGGGCCTCGCGGCGCTTCTCGTCCAGCTCGAGCAGGCGAGCGGATTGGGCCTCCTGGCCCCGCAGGGCCAGACCGGCATCAAAGGCGGCCGCGTCATCGCGGATCAGACGGATATCATGCATGGGATCATTCCGGATTTGGATGTGTCCATCGGGCTATAGCCCTGCCCGCGCGCGGCGGCAACCGGATCACTCGGAATTCCCCGCCTCCTCTTCAGCCGCCTGCGCATCCCGTTTCGCCTGACCGGCTTCAATGAGCTTCATCGCGCCAATGGAGATGAAATAGAGCAGCAGGAGAGCGGAGCCGAGCAGGATCTGGCTGACCGGGTCGGGCGGTGTGGCAAAGGCCGCAAACAGAGCCACGGCAACAACAGCAAAGCGCCATCCCTTGAGCAGGGTATCGGCCTTCAACAGTCCCGCCCGTGACAGCAGCATCATCAGGACCGGCATCTGGAAAGACGCCCCGAACACCAGCATCAAAGTGGTGATCAGATTGAAATAGTCGGACACGTTGAGCAGCAGCTCGACCGACAGCCCACTGCCGACATAGGTCTGTTCCTGGCTGAGCGAGAAACGCATCACCATGGGCAGGACAAAGTAATACACGAAGGCCATGCCCGACCAGAACAGGACCGGAGACAGGATCAGGAAAGGCGCAAACGCCCCGCGCTCATTCTTGTAAAGACCGGGCGCGACAAAACCATAGACCTGCCAGGCAATGACCGGGAATGTCAGGATTATGGCACCGACCAGCGCCAGTTTGAGACGCAGAAAGAACATCTCCAGCGGGCTGAAAAAATTCGCCGTCAACTCGGTCGCTTCGACCGGCGTGTCATGCACACTCGCCCAGGCATCCCGATAGGGCAGCAAAAGAACCTGGAAAATCCACTCCGAGACAAAGAAACAGGCCAGGAAGCCTGCCCCCAATGCCGCGATCACGATGATCAGGCGCTGACGCAATTCGATCAGATGATCGAGCAGCGGCGCGCGGCTGGATTCGATCTCATCAAGGGGAGAGTGGCTCATGCATTCGGCTCTTTTGAGCTGGACAATCCGCTGGCGGCCTGTTCAGCCTCGGGTAGATCAGCCGCAGCATCATCGCTCGCCTCACCGGCAACCTCACCGGCAACCTCAGCGGCCTGCCGGGCCTGTTGCGGGGTGTGTAGCGTGTTGAGGCGGGCCGACTGCAGATCCTGGGCCGTCGCGTTCAGTTCATCGCGCACTTCATTGACGGGATTGGCCTTCTTGAGGGCCTCGATCTCCTGGCGCAGCTCCGACAACTCGGTCTCACGACCGATTTCCTCGAAATTGCGCTGGAATTCCCGCGCCATCATACGCATCTGGCCCAGAAACTGACCCACCCGACGCATCATGACCGGCAATTGCTGCGGCCCCACGACCACCAGCGCCAGAATAAGGACGACGAGAAGTTCGGGCCCGCCGATACCCGGGCTCATACCGGTCAGCTCCCGGCTTTGGTGTCGTCGCGGCTGTCTTCAGCGATCCCCGGAGCATCATCCTTGGTCTCGGACGTCTCCTCATTATCGCGCAGACCGCGACGGAAGCTGGTGATGCCTTTGGCGAAATCACCCATGATGGAAGAAATCTTGCCGCGTCCGCCAAACAGGAGAACCACAAGAAGAATAACCAGTCCGAATTGCCAGATGCCGGGCGCCATTGCCGTCTCCGTCGAAAGTGTCTCTATCAGGTCTAGTGCAAGCCCGTCGCCAGGTCCATCACCGCAGCAATCGGGCTCGACCGGATCTGAACCAGCCGAAACAACGCCCTCAGGCGTCATCTTCCCCGTCCTCACCTTCCATATAGTCCACATGGAAGGCGTGTGCATCCTCGTCATCCAGCGGATCTTCATCCGCCAACTCGTCGGCCCGGGCCGGATCAGGGATCGAAAAACCAGGCGGAAGGCGCGCATCCAACAGCCCCGCCGCCTTGAGATCGGTCATGCCGGGCAGGTCGCCGATTCCGCTGAGGCCAAAATACTCCAGAAAACCCGGCGTTGTTCCATAGGTCACGGGACGGCCCGGCGTACGCCGACGCCCGCGCGGGCGCACCCAACGCAATTCCAGCAACAGGTCCAGCGTGCCCTTGGACACGGCCACACCGCGGATCTCCTCGATCTCGGCGCGCGTCACCGGCTGATGATAGGCGATGATGGACAGGGTTTCGAGGGCTGCCTGGGACAGTTTGCGCGGCTCCTGGCGCACCTCATTGAGAATCTCCGCGAGATCCGGCGCGGTTTCAAACCGCCAGCGTCCACCCACCTCAACCAGACGCACACCGCGTTCGGCGTATTCCGCCTGCAGGGCCGCAAGCAATTCAGGAACATTCGCCTCCAGAGGCAGACGCCCCGTCAGCGTTTCCTCGTCCAGGGGTTCTGAGGCAGCGAACAAAAGGGCTTCAAGAATGCGCAACTGGTAGCGCTGGGTATTCACGGCCAGGCGCACGCCCAGACTGTCAGCCGTCTCGGCCTCCGTTGCCGGACCCTGTCGAACAGAGCGTTCACGCAAGGCTTCGATCGCCTCGGTGATCGCGTCGGCAGCTTGCGCCGACTGGTCTATTCCCTCAGGGCCTTCGCCTGGCATATCGGTCTCGTCCGTCATTGCGGATCCTGTTCATCTCTTTGTCGGCCACGCACATAAATCGGCGCATAGGCTTCGCGCTGTCGTATTTCAGCCGCGCCTTCCTTGGCAATCTCCAACGCCGCCAATGTTGAGCTGGCACGAATGGAAGCCCGGGGCGGCGCATCCTCCCCCAGCGCGGTCAGATCCGGCATCAACGCATCCAGATCCTGCCAGTCCGACTGACGCGGTAAGATGCGTTCGAGCCGGTCGCGCGCCTCGTCGAGGGCATAGACTTTCACAGCGGGCGGGCGATACACCGAAGCGGCCTTGCGTGCACGTCTTTTTGCATACGCCGACAGCAGATCGTGGAGATCCGCCTCCCACACCATGGACCGGGTAGAGCGCACGCCTTCCGGCATGCCGCGCAGGAAGATATCCCTGTCGAGAACGGGTTGGGCATAAATCGCCTCTCCCGCCGCACGCATGGCATCAAGCCGGCGCAGACGAAACGCCAGGGCAGCGGCCATTTCCTCGGCCGGGGCCTCCTCGTCCACCTTGGGGGGTTTGGGCAGCAGGAGTTTCGATTTCAGGAAAGCCAGCCAGGAGGCCATCACCAGATAATCGGCAGCCAGGTCCAGACGCTGGCGTCGGGCGGCCTCGATGAAGCCCAGATACTGATCTGCGAGCTCGAGGATGGAAATCCGGGCGAGATCGACCTTTTTCTTGCGCGCCAGAGCCAGAAGAAGGTGGAGCGGTCCTTCAAACCCGTCGAGATCCACCACAAGCGCTTCAGCTTCGGCTTCCTCGGCGGCGTCAAACCGGACGTCTTCTTCAAACTCCTCGCTCACACAGTCTCTCGCTTTGCCACGGGTCTGGCTCTGGCCTGGCGCACGCTCAAGCCCGGGCGTTCAGGCCCAAAAGATCATTGATGCGCGATTCGGCAGCCACAGGATCAAAATCTTCGATTCCCTCACGCACGGCCGCCGCCGCATCGGCGCGCTCCAGGGCGCGACCGGACAAGGCCGGAGCAGATGTGGCGACACTGATCATCTCGGCCATATCGCCATTGCAGTGCAGGAGGATATCGCATCCCGCCGCCAGGGCCCGCTCGCCGCGTTCGCCCAGCCCGCCCTCCAGCGCATGCATGGACAGGTCATCGCCCATCAAGAGCCCCTCAAATCCCATCTCTGAGCGAATGATATCGCCGATCACGGTCGCCGAGATCGTCGCAGGCTGATCAGGGTCAATCGCGCTGTAGAGCACATGAGCCGTCATCGCCATGGGCGCGTCGTGGAGCGCCTTGAACGGGGCAAAATCTGTCTCCCGCAACACGTCGAGCGGCTCATCCACACGCGGCAGAGCCAGATGACTATCAGCATCAGCCCGTCCATGACCGGGGATATGCTTGATCACCGGGGCCACACCGCCCGCACTCAATCCGTCCATCGCCGCACGCCCCAGGGCGATAACAGGCTCAACAGTGCGGCCAAAGGCCCTATCACCAATAATGGCATCGGCGCCCTCAATGCGCAGATCAAGAACCGGCGCACAATCGACATCCACGCCGACAGCCCGCAATTCATGCGCCATCAGCCGGTGATTGAGCCAGACGGCCTCGATGGCCTGTTCGGGCGCATCCGGATAAAGATCCGCGAAGGCTTGTGCCGCCGGCACATCGCGCCAGTGAGGCGGTCGCAGGCGGCGCACCCGCCCGCCTTCCTGATCAATAAAGACCGGAACATCGCGTCCCAGATGATCACGCAGGCCCATGGTCAGGCGGGAAACCTGCCGGGGACTCTCGATATTGCGGGCAAACAGGATAAAGGCCCACGGATCACTGTCGCGAAAAAAAGCCTTCTCGTCGGCCGTCAGGGTCAGGCCTTGAAGGCCGTAAATCGCAGCAGAGACACTCATCGGCTGGCCACCAGACAATCCTGGCCGCGCGATTGAAGCGTGGAGCAAAACGCTGCTGCGTCTTCCCGACTGCCAAATGCCGCAATTCGCAGACGGTGATAGGTGCCACGCCCCTCGATCTCGACACTAGCCACATCCGGTGCGAGGCCTGAGGCTATATCCGAATAGCGGGTGCGAAACGCCAGCCAGGCGGCCTCTGCATCGGCTTCAGTGCGGAAGCTGGCGATCTGGACCACCCAATTGCCATTGGCTGTTGCTATCGGCCGGAACGGAACCGGGTCGGGTTGCTCGGCCTGCGGTTCGGGACGCTCCGCCGGTGCAGAACTGGGCGGGGTTGAGGTGGGCCTGCTCGACGTGTCAGGCGTTTCGGTCGGCGTATCTGCCGGGGGTTCCGCGGGAGTGTTTGCCGGAGTGTTTGCCGGAGTGTTTGCAGGAGTCTGGGGCTCCGGATCCGGCTCACGTTGCGGGCGCGGCGGCGCCTGGCGCGGTTGTACATCGGGGATGGTATCGGCATCGCGCACAGTGCCTTCACCTTGTGGCGCGTCATCACTTTCCACACGAATAGACGGCGTGACATCATCCAGCGGTTCTTCCGGCGCCGGACGCGGCTGCGCATTTTCGCCAGTATCCTCTTCACCGGTCAGGCGATTATAGACATCCAGACCAGCGTCCCGGGTTTCTTCCCCGCCCGGGTCTTCCGGACGGATACGAAACGGCTCACCGGATTCGCTGATACGTGGCGGCTGATTGCGCCCACCCTCACGCACACCCTGATGATAGGCCGACCAGACCACGCCGATGAACAGTACAAAGACGGCAGCTGCGGCGGTCAGAAGGAGCGGTCCGCGCCGGGCATCCTCCCCGCGCGCATCAAAAGTGTCGAACTCGTCGGCCGGTGGCGCATAGGCGCCCAGGCGGTCCTCGTCGCGATCAGTCATTCTCAATCCGTTCAATCACTCTGAGCCCCCACGCGAATCACGTCGAGACTGGATGGTCATTATGGCCAGACTCAGCCCGACACACAGCCAAGCACTAAAAATATCCCTGGACGGTAAACAGACGGCGATGTTCCTCAACAGCAAAACGGTCCGTCATGCCCGCAATATGGTCGCAGACCACCCGCGCCGTCGTCGCGCTTCCCGCGCCATCCGTCTGCCGACGCACCTCATCAGGCAAAATACCGGGATCATTGAGGAACAGGTCGAACAGGTCCCGCATCACACGGCCGGCCTGGCTCATCATGCGATTGACCTTATAGTGCCTGTACATGTGGGCAAAGAGATGGCGCCGAAGGGCGGCCAGAATACCGACCATCTCCTCGGAAAATGCGACCACCGGAGCCTCCAGAAGGCGCACCTCCTGGTCTGAGCCCGGCGCGCTCTGCGTCAGACGACGTACAGATTCGCTGAGCACATCCCCGACCATTTCGCCGATGAGTTCACGCACGGCTTCATGGATGAGAACATTACGGTCGATGTCCGGCCACTTCTTCTGAACACCCCGGAAAATATCGCCCAGGAGCGGCAATTCCATCAGGGCGTCCAGCTCGAGCAAGCCGGCGCGAAGCCCGTCATCAATATCGTGATTATTATAGGCGATATCATCAGAAATCGCCGCGATCTGGGCTTCCAGACCGGCATGAGTGGCCACTTCCAGCTCCTCCCATCCGGGATAGGCTGTGAACGCCCATGCCAGCTCGTCCGGCGACTGTCCCGGCCGGAGCAAGGGGCCATTGTGCTTGACCACGCCTTCGAGCGTCTCCCAGGTCAGGTTGAGACCTTCAAACTCGGGATAGCGCACTTCCAGCTTGGTCACGACACGCAGGGTCTGGGCATTATGGTCGAAACCGCCAAAGCCTTTCATACGTTCGGCCAGCACGCGTTCGCCTTCATGACCAAAGGGCGGATGGCCCAGATCATGCGCCAGCGCCAAGGCTTCCGCGAGGTCCTCGTCCGCGCCCAGCGCGCGCGCCAGGGTGCGGGCAATCTGCGCGACTTCCAGCGAATGGGTCAGCCGTGTGCGGTATTGATCCCCTTCGTGCGCCACAAAGACCTGGGTCTTTTCCTTCAGACGACGAAAGGCGGCGGAATGGATAATCCGGTCGCGATCGCGCTGGAAGGCATTGCGCATGGCGCTGTCGGGCTGGGGGTAAAACCGTCCCCGCGAACGCGAGGGATGACAGGCATAGGAGGCACGGGCCCTGTCCGTCGCAGCAATCGTCATGTGGGTTGACCCTTTCTTCAAAGCCCGGTCGGGTCCATATAGTCTTCGGGGCAGTAAACGAACGCCCCGCATGATTGCAAGCAGAATTGGTCTAACATCATGACTTCTAATGTGACCCTGTCCGCCTCCGCCGCACGGCAGATCAATACGATCATGTCCGCCCAGGACGGGGCAAGTGTGCTGCGCATTGGCGTTGTGGGCGGTGGCTGCTCCGGTTTCTCCTATACCTTCGACCTGGACACGGCAGCCCAGTCCGATGACCAGATCATCGAACGTGATGGCGCAACCGTGGTGATCGACGAGGCCTCCCTCCCCTTCCTGGACGGGTCCGAGATCGATTATGTCGATGAGCTGATCGGCGCCTCTTTCCAGATCAAGAACCCGAATGCGACCGCAGCCTGCGGCTGTGGCACAAGCTTTTCCATCTGATCCGTGTTATGGCCTCCGCGATTTCGGGAGGAGTGACATGACTTTTGTGGATGGATATCTCGCGGCGGTCCCTGCGGCGAACAAGGACGCCTATCTGAAAACCGCCCGCACGGCCGCCGACCTGTTTCTCAAACATGGCGCCCTGTCTGTGCGCGAATGCTGGGGAGAAGATGTGCCCGATGGTAACGTCACCTCCTTCCCCAAGGCAGTACGTCTGGAAGAGGGCGAAGTCGTCGTCTTTTCCTGGGTTGAATGGCCGTCACGCGAGGCCCGGGATGCCGCCATGCCCGCCCTTCATGCGGATATGGAAGCCAATATGGGCATGGAGGCCATGCCCTTTGATGGCCAGCGCCTGATGTTCGGCGGTTTTCAGACCATCCTGTTCCAAAGCAATTAAAGACTCCAGGGCGCCTGGAGGCTGGACCTTGATGGCAGGCAGACTAGTCTTTCCCCAAACAACACGGGGAGAGTGTTCATGTCTGCCATGTCCGGCCTTGCAGCCCTGCTGGAGGCGCGTATTTCAACGCGGGCCTTTCGCGATACACCGGTCTCACAAAAAACGGTCGAGGACCTGCTCAACCTGGCCCGGCAGGCCCCGTCGGGCGGCAATCTCCAGCCCTGGCGTGTGCATGTCGTATCGGGAACTGCGCGTCAGGCCGTGATCGATGCCGTCCAGGCCGTGCAGCAGGAGCATCCGCTGGGCGAGCCCGATCCCGAATACCGCATCTATCCCAAACCCCTGGCCGAACCCTGGCGCACACGACGTTATGAATGTGGCGAGACGGTCTATGCCGCTGCCGGTATCGCGCGCGAGGACAAGATGGGACGGCTAGTCCATGTCGCGGGCAATTTCCAGTTCTGGAATGCGCCTGTCGGTCTGTTTATTGGTCTGCACAAGGACATGGAACCAGGGCAGTGGTCGGATCTGGGCATGTTCATCCAAACCTTCCTGCTCGCCGCAACCGAGGCCGGGCTCGGCACATGCGCCCAGGAAGCCTGGTCCATCTATCCGCGCACGGTGAAAACCGCGATCGGCATGCCGGAGGATCATACCTTGTTCTGCGGCATTGCTCTGGGACATGCGGACCTGAACGCCGACGTCAACCAGGCCCGCACCTCTCGGGCCGGCCTGGATGAGATTGCCGTGTTCGACGGGTTCTGACCGGTTTCAGAGCCCGCCTTCAATGAGCGCAAAGGCCTCATCGCGGGTAATGCGCTCATACACCATGGAATAGACCTCGACCGGATTGGCACCATCGGTCACGTCATTGGACACGACACGATAGGAATCCTCACCCAGACGCTCAAGCTGGGAGGAGAAGATCTGGACACGTCCGTCAGCATATCGGTGGATCTCGTCGGGAAAGCGCAGCGCATCGCCATCCATACCCGCCGTGCCATCGCTCACGCCGCCGGTATTGGTGTAATAGCGATAATGGATCATCTCGCTTTCCGGATCCCAGTGATACAGGGTTTCACCGCGATAAATGCCGGTCTCGCCGGGAACGGCATGCACTTCACGCACAAACGCACCATCATAGGCCACCTCATAACAGTGCACGTCAATCAGCACGCCATCGGGGAATGTGCCCTTCCAGCAATTGCCGGTCAGAAAGGTCAGCGGCGCCAGTTCGGGACGGAGCGGGGCGGTCTCGACAACGGGTACGGCCGACTCCACCACATCATCCTGAGCCGGTGTGGCCAAGCCAGGCAGGCTTGCACAGCCGCCCAGAGCCGCTGCGGCCATACCCGCCAAAATCCAGTTTGCGCGAAACATCATGATCATCCCCCGATCTCTGCGTTCACCGGTTATCGCACCGGCCGAAACGTCATAACCTGTCTGTCGAATAACTCAACTTACGGTAGGGATCGAGGGCTGACATGACACTTTCGCTGGCAACCTGGAATGTGAACTCCATCAAGGCCCGCCTTCCCAATATTCTGGACTGGTTGCGCGAAGCGCGTCCCGACATTGTGTGCCTGCAGGAGATCAAGACGGTCGATGAGGGCTTTCCCCGGCTGGAGATCGAGGACCTGGGCTATAATGTCGAGACCCATGGCCAGAAATCCTACAATGGTGTCGCCATACTTTCGCGGTTTCCGATCGAGGAGTGCACGCCGCGCCTGCCCGGCGACGAGACGGATGAACAGGCCCGCTATCTGGAAGCCGTGATCAGTGCCGAGAGCGGCCCGGTCCGGATCGCCTCCATCTATCTGCCCAATGGCAATCCCGCTCCGGGACCCAAATATGATTACAAGCTTGCCTGGATGAAACGCCTGCACGCTCATGCCCAGGGCCTGCTCGCTCTGGAAGAACCCCTGATCCTTGCCGGCGACTATAATATCATCCCGCGCGACAGCGATTGCTGGGATCCCGCCGTCTGGGCAGACGATGCTCTGGCCCGCCCCGACAGCCGCGCCGCATTCAATGCGCTGAAATGGCTCGGTCTGACCGAGGCTTTTGAACAGGTGGACGGACGCGGTCATCAATACAGCTTCTATGACTACCAGGCCGGGGCCTGGCAGAAGGGCCATGGAATCCGCATCGACCACCTACTTCTTTCGCCCCAGGCCGCGGATCGCCTCAAAAGCGTCGAAATTCACCGCAAAACTCGCGGCGAACAGAAAGCCTCGGACCATGTCCCGGTTCTGGGCGTGTTTGATCTTTGAGGACGAGCTCATCTGTCAGGTTGTGAGTACACGCATCCACCACTCACGACAGGTTCAGTAAAGGTTCACCTGACTTTTGTGTTATGGTTATGTTAACCCTATACACAGGTAGCGGATTGAAACCATGCGACTGATCTTGATCTCCCCCCTGACACTGGCCCTGCTGACAGGCGCTGCGACGGCTCAAACCGCAGATCAGCGGATTGCCCAGCCTCAAAGTCAGACTGAAACCCAGACCGAAGAAACGACGGAAGAAGCCAGCCCGGCTGAAACGCGCGCCCAGACCTATCTACGCCGCGCCCGGGATATGGCTCAGAGCCGACAGCGCGAAAACCCCATGACAAACGCGCCCCTCGAAGTTCATGACGAAATCATCGTCGAAACCAGCGACGACAATTCAGGTCCAGGTCTATGAAGTACTTATTCGCCGGTCTTTTGATCACCCTTGCTGTGGGATTATCTTCACCGGCGATGGCCTTGTCTGACGGACGGGCCGCCACACGTTTTTCCCTGCAGGAAGCGGCCGACTTCTCGAAATACATCGAATACGAGCTGGCCTATCGGGGCGCCCATGTCGCGATTGTGTACCGTAGTGACGATGCGTTCGACAGCCTGCCGGGACATGTGCCCTACAGCCATGCCAGCTTCTGGGTCTACACCCCGATTGACGCGGCAGATGGCCGGACCCTGTATGGCTATACCGTGTTTAATCTCTATCACCGGGTCGACCGCCCTGGAGAGTCCTATCTGGTTCAGGACTGGCCGCTCAACTTCGCCCGATCAGACGTCACAGGCCGTGTCGGGGTGATCGTGCCCCTGCCCGAAATGCAAAACCGGATCCTCGATGTTATGGCCTCGCCCATCTATGAGGATCTCCACAATCCGGACTACTCGCTGATTTCCAATCCCAATGATCTGCGTTTGCAGAATTCCACCGAATTCGTCCTCGACGTGGTCTCATCGGCCGCTTGGGAGATTGATGCCGAGCGCGAGCGGATCAAGGTCAATATCAACGCCTATTTTGATCCGACCGAACTGGCGTTTTCCGGTTGGGACCGGTTCGCAGCCCCCCTGTTCAATCCGGCCCTGCGCCTGGATGATCAGGGTGATGATGTACAGATGGCGGACTTCCGGTCCATGTCGGAATTCATGTCGGTCTACAATCTGGCCCAGGCCGTATTCGAGCTGGAGTCCACTGCCATCGCTTCGGCCGGCGCCTCTGTACCGACGGCCTCCTCCCACCAGTAAGCCACTGACAAATTTAGTAAATCGAGTTTACTCGAAATAATACTTGGCTGAATTTCGTTCACGTCCACAAACACACCTGTTTCAGCCCCAAGGAGACAGGCTATGGACATGATGAAGATGACGGCCCTGGCGACCTCGATTCTGCTGGCTCCGGCTCTGCCGGTCAGCACCGCCTATGCTCAATCCACCCCTCACACCCCCGCTGCCGCTGCATCCGGCGACAGCGTGGCTGCCTCAGTGGAGACCGGCGCGGCCCTGGCCTCGACCGGAGTGACCGTGACGGCGGGAACCGTCGTGCTGCTGGGCGGCGTCACGGCCGGATCCGTCACCGGCGATCCGGAATTGATCGACATGACAGAGAATCTGAGTGAAGCTATCATGCAGTCCACGTTCGAAACCGGCTACGGATTGGAGATCAGCGAGACGACGATCATCGCCGATCCGCCGCCGAACGTACCCTATGTGACACCGGCAAACCCCTAGCGGTCTGACTGGTGATCCCGACAGGAAGGGCAAGGGAGGGGGAAATGTCAGGCTCAAGCCAACCGCACGTCAAAACCGCGGCCCGCAGCCTTATGGCCCTCAGCCTGGCCCTCACCCTGTCGGTTGCCAGCCCGGATGCGCATGCCGGTGGCGACGCCTCCCAGCCACGCGGCCAACCCACTCACGCCATCGAGGACGTGGCGGATTTCGCCAAACAGATCGAACGGGATCTCGCCCGGCGTGAAGCCCGCATCGCGATTGTGTTCCGCAGTGGCCGCGCGCGAGAGGAACTGCCAGGCGGTGTCCGCTACACCCATGGTGCTTTCTGGGTCTATTCCACGATCCAGGGGGCAGATGGTCAGACCCACCAAGGGTATTCCGTCCACAATCTTTATCACGGCGCTGAAGATCGCCGCCGGTCCTATCTGCACCAGGACTGGCCGGTGGACTTCGTCAACGGCGATGTCATTGGCGAGGTCGGGGTCATCATCCCCTCACCCGAGATGCAAAGACGCCTGATCGAAATGATGCAGGATGGCCGGTACGAGGCCCTGCACCGCGACGATTATTCTCTCGTCTCCAACCCGCTCGATCCGCTCTACCAGAACTGCAATGAATTCATGCTCGACGTGATCGCCGGGGCGACCTGGCAGACCCACAGCCTGCCGCAGATCAAGGCCAATCTGGAGGCCTATTTCGAGCCCTCACCGCTCAAGATCTCGATCTTTCAGCGCATGTTCGCCCCCACCGCGGATGAACGCATCCGACTGGAAGATCATGAGGGTCCAATCCGCACGGCCACCTTCGCCTCAATGGGCGAGTTCATGACGCAATACGGTCTGGCCTCCGAGGTCTACGAAATCCGTGCGGAATTCATGTATCCGCCCGAACCGGTGACACCGCCGCCCGTTCTGCCAAGCGATGCTCCGGCGACCCAGGCGCCGACCCCGACCCCGGAACGATCCTATACCAGTGTGCGCCCGGGAGAGGGCTAGCGCTCGCCGCGATCGGCAAACTCGCCGCTCTCGCTGGCCGGTTTGATCAGAAATGCGATGACCCGGCGCAGGGCCGCCAGTTCGCGTACAACCGTTTCCACACGGGTCTTGCTGGCGAGCGGCTGGAACATGCTGCCGACCTCGAACTGATTGCCCGTTTCGGCGGCCAGGATCAGCTCCCCCCCCTGCCCGGCCTCGCCCGGCAGAAAAGCTGCGCGCACCTGTTTGCCATGCAGCGCTTTTTCTAGATCCATCAGACGTTCCATGAAGGAGGGTGTCAGCATATAGCGCGCCAGCACCTGGTCATCGCCATAGACCTCGAAAATCTTCTCGAATGTGGGATCGACCAGCCCGATGCGCTCAAGCTTTTTGGAGCCCCATTTCTTGCCCATCGCGGTGAGACCATTGAACCAGCCCCGGTCCCGGGTGATGACCGTTGTGCCTTCCACCTTGCGCGGAAACTGGATACGGATCAGCACACCGCGAAACACGGTGACATAATAGGTCCGGTTCTTGGACCGCCGCCGCTCTTCCAGATGCGCCTCATAGAGCTCCATCTGGCTGCCATCCACCGGGCCGGCGATATGGTCCTCGAAACTGGACCGGTCATGATACGGCAACAGGCCCAGCGTTTCGAATGTATTGAACCCCGGCGCATGGCTGGTGACGCTATAGCTCAGTCCAAACACGTCGGTGACCGTCGTGTTGATCTCGCTCTTCACTCGCTTGCGCAGCGTGGTCAGAGGCACCATGCCCCAGCCCGCACCAATGGCGATCGCGATACCTGGCGGCAGGAACCAGGGAAAATCCACGGCTCCGAAGATGAGGAAAATCGCCGTCACCAAAAGCCCGAGCAGGCCCAGCGCCACAATACGGATCCACAAGACCCGCACCGCGGCCTGACGCTCGCTTTCCAGCGACAACAGGCGGGGTTCCAGCGTGTCCGACCAGATCTGGTCAAAGGGATCCGTGCTCATGGCGAGGTCCTTTCTAGCCCAGGCGCGACAAGGCCTCCGCGACCTTCTCCTTCTGGGCGCTGTATTCACTCAGCTTCTCACGCTGTTCGGCCACCACGGCTTCCGGTGCGTTGGCGACAAAGCGTTCATTGCCCAGCTTCTTGTCCAGGCGGGTGATCTCACCATCCAGCTTTTTCAGCTCCTTGGTCAGCCGCTCGCGCTCGGCGTCAAAATCAATCACGCCTTCCAGTGGCAGCGCAATCGTGACCCCGCCCACCACACACTGGGCCGAGGCCGGGGGAACAGCATCGCCCAGCGCGATATCCGCCAGGCGGGCCATGCGCTTGATCAAGGCCTCATTGCGCTTGAGACAGGCCACCATCGCTTCATCCGCGCCCACAGCCACAGCCTGCAGCTGGGCTCCGGCCGGGATATTCATCTCGGCACGCAGTCGACGCACATCCGTGACCAGATCGATCAGCCAGCTCATCTCGGACGCCGCGGCCTCATTGGCAAACCCGTCCAGATCGGGCCAGGCCGCTGTGATCAATGCGGTCTCGCGGTCCGCCGTCTGGTTCCACAATTCCTCGGTCACAAACGGCATGAAGGGGTGGAGGATTTTCAGCGCGATATCGAGCACATAAGCCGTTGTTGCACGACATTCGGCCTTGGCGTTCTCGTCCTCACCCTGAAGGAGGGGTTTGGCGAATTCCAGATGCCAGTCGCAGAAGATATTCCAGGTAAAACGATAGGCGGCCGCCGCTGCTTCGTTGAACCGGTACTCGTCGAGCCCCTTATTGACCGCCGCCACCGTGGCTTCGGCCTCCGCCAGGATCCACTGATTGACCGTCTGGGTGACGGATCTGGGATCGAAACCGGCCGGCACGGCGCATTCATTCATCTCGCAAAAGCGCGCGGCATTCCACAGCTTGGTGCCAAAATTGCGATAGCCTTCAACGCGCTGTTTGGACATGCGGATGTCACGCCCCTGCCCGGCCTGGGCCGCCAGCGTGAAGCGCACGGCATCGGCCCCGTATTCATCGACAAGCTCCAGTGGGTCAATCACATTGCCCTTGGACTTGGACATTTTCTGGCCCTTCTCGTCGCGCACCAGCGCGTGGATATAGACATCCTTGAAGGGCACTTCGTCCATGAAATGCAGGCCCTGCATCATCATCCGGGCCACCCAGAAGAAGATGATGTCAAACGCCGTGATCAGGACGGTATTGGGGTAGAACCGATCGACTTCCGGCGTCTCGTCTGGCCAGCCCAGGGTCGAGAACGGCCACAGGGCGGAGGAGAACCAGGTGTCGAGCACGTCAGGATCGCGTGTCAGCGCCTTCCCGCCCGCTTGAGCCTGAGCCTCTGCTTCGGTCTCGGCAACGTAAACACCCCCATCCGCATCATACCAGGCCGGGATCTGGTGCCCCCACCAGAGCTGGCGCGAGACACACCAGGGCTGGATGTTGCGCATCCATTCGAAATAGGTCTTTTCCCAGTTTTTCGGATGGAAGGTGGTCCGGCCATCTTCGACGGCCGCAATGGCCTCCTTGGCCAGCTCACCCGCATTGGCGAACCATTGGTCCGTCAGCATGGGCTCGATGACAACATTGGAGCGGTCACCGAAGGGCTGCTGGATTTTCTTTTTCTCGACGAAGGGGATGGGCTGAGGCGGTTCTTCGCCGTCCTCTTTCGCCTCTGGCGTGATCATCACCGCCAGACCTTCCGCAGAGATATCCGCGATGATTTTTTCGCGTGCCTCGAACCGGTCGAGCCCGCGATAGTCTTCCGGCACGAGATTGATCGCATCCACCTCGGCTTCAGACGGCACGTCCGCACCTTTGGCGATCGCCTGGGCCTGTTCGGCACACTCGTCATACGGCGCACCGTCGGCACGCATGGCGGCCTGGGTGTCCATCAGGCGATAGAGCGGGATATTATTACGCTTGGCGACTTCATAATCGTTGAAGTCATGCGCGCCGGTGATCTTGACCGCACCGGAACCAAATTCCGGATCGGGATATTCGTCCGTGATGATCGGGATCAGGCGGCGATGTTCTTTCGGCCCGACCGGGATCTCACACAGCGCACCGACGATCGGCGCATACCGTTCATCATCGGGGTGCACGGCGACGGCACCATCACCCAGCATGGTTTCCGGGCGGGTTGTGGCGATGGAGATATAGTCGCGCTCCTCGGAGAGCGTGATAGTCCCATCTTCATCCTTCTCGACATAGGTATAAGTCTTGCCGTCGGCGAGCGGATATTTGAAGTGCCACATATGGCCGTCGACTTCGATATTCTCGACCTCGAGGTCGGAAATCGCCGTCTCGAACTTGGGATCCCAGTTCACCAGACGTTTGCCGCGATACATCAAGCCCTGTTTGTAGAGCTCGACGAAGACTTTCATCACAGCGGCCTGCATCTGGTCATTCTCGGCGCCGCGCTCCCCCATGGTGAAGCGCTCGCGCGACCAGTCACAGCTGGCACCCAGACGGCGCAGCTGGGTCATGATCTGACCGCCGCTTTCCTCTTTCCATTCCCAGACCCGGTCGAGAAACGCATCGCGACCCAGCTCCCGGCGGCCCGGCTCCTGATTGGCTGCCAGCTGACGCTCGACCACCATTTGCGTGGCGATACCGGCATGGTCGGTACCCGGCTGCCAGAGCACGCTGTCACCCAGCATGCGCTTGTAGCGCGAGAGCACGTCCTGCAGCGTATTGTTCAACGCGTGACCGATATGCAGACGCCCGGTCACATTGGGCGGCGGGATCACAATGCAAAAAGGTTTCGCGTTCGGGTCATCCTTCGGCTTGAACGCCCCGGATGTTTCCCAGCCCTCATAAATGCGGGCTTCGGCTTCGGCAGGATTGAAGGTTTTTTCCATCATAATAGGCGCATGAATAAAGGCCCTTTTCGCGTCCGTCGATGGCCTTTTGCGCATGGGGTGTGCAAGTCTCAGCGTGCCGCCGGAGAATAGCGCCGCCCCAGCCCCTCTTCTGTGGCTTTCACCATCCACGCCGTGATCAGAAAACCGATAAAAACAACGCTTCCCAGAAAGACATAGAGCCAAATGGGCGACAGGAAGAGGGAGGGTGCCAGACGCGTTCCTATCTGGCTCAGCCCGGCCGCAAACAACCCCATATAAGAATAGGACATGGCCTTGGCATGACCGAGCACCGCATTGCGATTCGGTCGGCGCATGGCGGCGCGAATGGCGAAATAGCCCGGGATCACTCCCGCCAGACTCATGAGCGCGAAAAAGTGAAAGATATTGGGCCGCCCGGACAGGTCATAACTGGTCAGGGCCGTGATATTCACCGTCAGCATGGCGAGCACGTAGAGATACCCGCCGATACGATGAAAACGATTGCCCTTGCGAATGAGGAATAGCAGCGGGCCCAGGAGCAAGGCGAGCAGGGCCATGCCCATGTGAACGGCGCCATTGGCCGAGTGGATCCAGCTGTCCAGAGCCCAGAAATTCTCCATAACGATGTCCCTTTCAAAACCGGTACACTTCACTTTAAATTACAAAGCGCTTTCGTCAATGGTATCGCGTTGGAATCATTCCCCCCCTTGATAAGTCTTATTCGTCCGACACCGGTTTACTGGCCCTGGCTGCCGTGTTTACGCTCGCGTCAACATACGGAGTTCCACATGAAAGTTTTAACCGCCCTGTCCGTTTCACTCGCCAGCCTGGCCTCGACCGCAGGTCCCGCTTTGGCTGACAGCACCGTGACCGCCACTGATCTGGCGACTTTATCGTCAGATGGATGGTGTGAGGCCGATCTAGCTCAGGACATCGAGGCCAAGCTGGCCCTCTTCGATGATGAGGCGATCCTGATCATGCCCGGACGGGCCCCTTTGGATGGCATTGAGGCCATCCGGACCTGGCAGACCCAGAATTATGCCATGGTCAATCACGACTGTACGGGACAGGTCGAGATTTCCGAGGCCCGGATTGAAGGCGCCATTGGCCTGGTTCGAGGACGGTTCGCCGGTCATGTCACCATGAAAGACGGTAGTGGTAGTTTCGATCAGGCCGGCTATTTCCTGAACGTGTTCGAACAGGATGACAGCGGCGACTGGAAAATCTCCCGCATGGTCTTCACCTATTGATCGGGTGACACGGCTGATCTGGCTTTTCTGGCTGTACTCGCCACATACGAGACACGAAAAAGGCCGCCTCGATAAATCCAAGCGGCCTTTTCCATACGTGTTGATCGAAGATATCAGCGACGACGACGGGCCACCCGGTCGATCTCAGCCTGAACCTTCTCGTCCACAATGCCCGGCAGGTTGGCGTCGAGCCATTCCTTGAGCATCGGACGCAACAGAGCGCGCACGACACCTTCCAGCGTCCGGCCTTCCTCTTCGGAAATCCGGATCGTATCAGCGAGCTGGTGGAACGAGCCCATCGCCGCTGTCGCAGCACCATCGGACATGATGCCTTCGGTGATTTCCTCTTCGAATGCCGCCATCGGCTCCGGCTCAGGCTCCGCTTCCTCGTCTTCGCGATCCAGGATCATCAGATCATCGGCGACGGAAATGCCTTCGTCTTCATCGACTTTCTCGGTCAGTTCGAGAACATCATCCGCGGGTTCAGGCGCAGGTTCCGGCTCGGCCGGCTCGTCGAACATGTTGTCGACAGCATCCTGGCCCAGGTCTTCGTCAGCCGCGGCCTCCGCCGGAGCTTCATCCTCGTCCTCATTGATGATCCGACGGATCGAGGACAGGATTTCTTCCATCGACGGTTCGCTATCGGCGCTCTGCTCAGCCATGGGGTAACCCACCCTTGCTCGGAGATTTCAACTGAAACACGAATAAACCCGGCATCTTACAGCCTGTCTAGTCCCGTTTGCGGCTCACCCTAGTTCCAGGGCGTTAAGTCAACGTTAGGAAAACCCGTCTGGTGGCGCTGGGCTTCCGGATCATACATCTCGACATTCAGCGCCAGATCCTGCGCCGTGAATGTGCCCACGGTCACCAGAAGATTATAGGCGGCGACATAGGCATCACGCTCTGCCGACACCAGCGTCAGACGGGCGTCCAGCAATTCCTGCTCGGCATTGAGAACATCAAGCGTCGTGCGAATGCCGACAAGCGCTTCCTGTTCAACACCGTCCAGGGCGATCTGGTTGGCACGCACCGACTGGCGACTGGATTCGATCACCGCCAGTGACGCCTGATAGCTGGAATAGGCCGATGCCACACCGGAAATGACCTGGCGCCGCGCGGCATCTACCTGATTGCGGGCCTGTTCTTCCTGAGCCACAGCCGCACGCACACGCGATCCGTTGAGCCCGCCCGTATAGAGCGGAATGGATACTCGACCCGTGATCGACGCACTGTCACGATCATCACCGGAGATCACCACATCGCGGCCATGCCCCAGCGAACCGCTGACAGACACTTCCGGCAGGAAATTGCCGCGTGCGACCCGCACACCCTGGCGCGCCGAGGTCTCGGCATATTGAGCGGCGAGAAGGCTGGGATTGTTGGACAGGCCCAGCTCGGCTGCCGAAGCGAGGTCTGACGGAACGGTCGGAAGATCCGGGCGGTCGGACAGGTTCATCGCCGGCGAGCCGACAATACGTTCGTAATTGGCACGGCTGACCGAGACCTGTGCCTGGGCGGCCGCCAGCTGGGCCTGGGCCCCGGACAGGCGGGCTTCAGACTGGGCAACGTCCGTACGGGTGATTTCACCCACTTCGAACCGGTCGCGGGCGGCCTGCAATTGCTGGCTCAGCACTTCCACATTATTGCGGCGGATCTCGACGATATCCTCGTCGCGCGCCACATCGAGAAAGGCCGTCGCGGCATTGAGCAAGACACTCTGCTCCACCGAGCGAAGGGTCTCCCGGCCCGCCATGATCTGGGCCGTGGCCTGATCGATCGCGCCCTGGGTCCGACCACCGCGATAGATCGACTGGGTGGCTGTGATGGAATAGTTCTGCGTGGTCAGATTGGAAAAACCGCTATCACTGACCGAGCCCGCCGCCGAAACGGAGGGCAGGCGCGCCGAGCTGGCCTGGACATAAGCCTCGTCCGTCGAACGCAGTGCCGCACGCTGGGCCTGCAGGTCCGGATTGGAGTTATAAGCCATCACCAGGGTTTCGTAGAAGGTCTGGGCGCTGGCCGAACCGGTCAAGCCCCCGATTGCCAGTGCAGCCACACACACGGCTGAACGAAGAAAAGCGCGCGTCATCATATACCTCATCAATGTCCGGCCGACGGGCCGGCGGGGATCCCCATCCCTGGTCGTGTGATCCAGGCCCATGACCCCAGCGGCCCTGACCTGGATTGGAAACGAGTGAACCGACATTTTCGCCTGCTTGCGCCTGCGATAGCAGACACACACGAAAAAGCCGAATGTTTTCGTTCCCGACATAAGTCGAAACAGGCCACCGCACACCGGAGACCATCGTTTATACGTTCAGTTTAACCCGGTCCGTCTGACAGGTCAGGAAGAAAAGCGGTGCTTTTATCCCGCATGACGGAAATTTAAGTGAACAGCGTTCACTATTCAAGCCCGATCCGGAGATCCAAGGCCTGAAACGGGTTGGAAACTAGAGGCTGAAAGCTCGCTCGCGCTCGAAACCGGGCAGAACCCGGGCACTGGCATTGAACAGAGTGCGTTCACCAATGCGCTCACCGGCCCGGCTGACGATAACAGCGCGCCCCACAGCCCCCTCACGCACGATCGCAACAAGGCGTCCGCCGTCTGCCAGCTGATCCAGCCAGGCCTGCGGAATCTCTTCCACGGCACCGTTCACGAAAATCACATCGAACGGTCCCTGGCCGGCAATACCGGCCTTGAGCTCGCCTTCGATGACCGCTGCATTGTCTGCGCCGACCTCGCTCAGCAGGGTGCTGGCTTTTTCAATGGTCGCCGCATCCTCTTCAAGAGCGACAACCGTGTCGGCCAAAGACGCCAGAATAGCGGTTGAGTAACCGCGACCACAGGCGATATCGAGCACCAGTTCGGTCGGCTGAATGTCCGCGGCCTGGATAAGTTTGGCGATATCGCGCGGACGCATCATCGTGCGTCCCGGTCCCGTCTCCACTTCCGCGTCAGCATAGGCAGACGCATCTTTAGAGCGCGGCACAAAGACATGGCGCGGGATCTGGCCAAAGGCGGCCTGTACCCGGCGATCCGTGACATCTGCTGTCCGGATCTGGCAATCCAACATCTGTTTGCGGGCCTGATCGAAATCGCTCACCGGCATCTCCAAGGTGGGAACAGACCGGTACCGGCCCGATTCAAGATAAATTCGCGGCAGATATATCCTGTGCGCCCGCACAAGAGCAAGCGCGCCTCTGTCGCAGGGCGCAGTGCATGACGCGTGTGCTGGGTGATTGCCCAACCCCGCGCTTGCGGTTATATCCCTCCCCCTTGGCACCGGCACCGTGGCGGAGTGGCTACGCAGCGGATTGCAAATCCGTGTACCCCGGTTCGATTCCGGGCGGTGCCTCCACTTTCACTATACCTGTCAACTGGTTGAGATCCTCGCGCCATCAAAACGCGATTGGCTGTGCCGTGTGGTCAAAAAAACCGCCTGTATCTGACGGTGTAAGACCATCCATCACATCGACAATCTCCCGTGCCGCCAAGGCCGGGGGCCGCACATCCAGTCCGCGTTTGGAAAAGGGTTGCGACAGAGCTGTATCAACAGTCCCCGGGTGCAAGGCCACACACACGCTGTCGCGATTGCGACGTTTCATCTCGATCGACGCCGTCCGCACCACCTGATTCAGGGCGGCCTTTGAGGCGCGATAGCTGAGCCAGCCCCCCAGTCGATTGTCGGAAATCGAGCCTACCCGTGCGGAAAGTGCGGCGATCCCGAAGACGCCGGAGCGAGGCATCAGCTCCAGCACAGACCTCAACACAAGCGCCGGGCCAATCGTATTGATCTGAAAGGCCTGCGTCATGTGATCGGCATCCATCTCCCGAAGGCTGCGCTCGGGAGCAAACCGGTCATCATGCAAAAAGCCTGTCGACAGGATGATCCGGCGCGGCACGCCCTGCTCAAAGACCCGATCCAGTGCGGTCCGGATCGAGGGCGGCGAGGTCACGTCGAACACGATATCGCTGGTCCTCGACAGAGCGATAACTCGCTCTCCCCGTGAGCGCAATTCGGAGGCAAGGGCCCGGCCAATTCCGCCGCCGGCCCCCAGAACCACTGACACATCGTCTCTTTGATCATTCATGCCCGAATGTCCGCCTTCCCCGCGCAGCCAGCGCTCATCTGATCGCTCCTGTGAGACGTAGAACGTTTCAAGCGATGAGAAAGGCGGCCTAGGTGACAGATCTTGTTCTCGTTCTTGGCGATCAGTTGACGCGATCCATCAATAGCCTGCGTGATGCAGACCCGCACACCACTGAGATCGTCATGGCGGAATGCGCGTTGGAGACGGGTTATGTGCGCCATCATCGACAAAAGATCGCCCTGATCTTCTCCGCCATGCGCCATTTTGCCGAGGCCCTGCGCGCGGAGGGCTTTACAGTCCACTATCAGAGTTTCGACGACCCCACCGCGCGGGAGAGTTTTTCGGAGGTAATCGAACATCATCTCGCCAGGGCCAACTTCACCCGGCTTGTGATGACAGAACCCGGCGAGTGGCGGCTCCTGAGCGAGATGCGAGCCTGGCCGGACCGCTTCCTGATACCGGTCGAGATCCGTGAAGATGATCGTTTCCTGTGTTCCCACAGCGCGTTCGAAACCTGGGCCGAGGGCAAAAAAAACCTGCGCATGGAGTATTTCTATCGGGAGATGCGCCGCCGAACCGGCCTCCTCATGGATAGTGACAAACCCGCGGGCGGCCGCTGGAACTACGATGCCGAGAACCGCAAGCCGGCCGGGTCTGACCTGTTCATGCCCCATCGCTTTCAAGCCGAAGCAGACCTGATCACCCAGGAGGTCCTCCATCTTGTCGAACGCGAATTTGCCGACGGGCTGGGTGATCTTGAGACGTTCGCCTGGCCGGTCACACGCGCGCAGGCGCTGGCTGCGCTCGAGGATTTCATCACCCACCGCCTGCCGCTGTTTGGTGATTATCAGGACGCCATGGTGTGCGGAGAGGCCTTTCTCTACCACTCCCTGATCGCTTCTGCCCTGAATATCGGCCTGCTGGAGCCACTGGAGGTCTGCCACGCCGCGGAAAAGGCCTGGCACACGGGGCATGCCCCACTCAATGCGGTGGAAGGCTTTATCCGGCAGATTATTGGCTGGCGCGAATATGTGCGCGGCATCTATTGGCGCGAAGGCGCAGATTATGTGCACCGCAACGCCCTCGCCGCGGACCGTCCGCTACCCGCCTTTTACTGGACGGGCGAGACCGATATGGCCTGTCTGCGCGCGGCAATCGGCCAGACCTTGCACTATGGATACGCCCACCACATTCAGCGCCTGATGATCACGGGTACGTTCGCCATGCTCGCCGGCATTGATCCACATGCGGTGCATGAATGGTATCTCGGCGTTTATGTCGACGCCTTTGAATGGGTGGAGGCGCCCAATACGATCGGCATGTCCCAGTTTGCCGACGGGGGATTACTCGCCTCCAAACCCTATGCTGCAAGCGGCGCCTATATCGACCGCATGTCGAATTACTGCGCAGACTGCCGTTACTCGGTGAAGGACAAACTCGGCCCTGACGCCTGCCCTTTCAATGCGCTCTACTGGGATTTCCTGGCCCGCAACGCAGACACGCTGCGCGGCAATCCGCGCCTCGGTCCGGTCTATCGCAATTGGGACCGTATGGATGAAGCGCGCCAGTCTGATCTGCGCCATAAGGCGCGGGACATCCTCGATAATCTTTGACGAACGCAGTTTCCGGCTAGCGCGACGTTCGGCACCGTTCCGAACAATAGCGCACCTCTTCCCAGACCTTTTCCCACTTCTTGCGCCAGGCGAAGGGGCGCCCGCACGTGGTACAGAGTTTCTCGGGCTTGGGATGACGGCTCTTGTGGCGCGGCATGACCGTTAGGCGTCGGCGGACTGTTTTGTATCCGTCACTCCGGCGGCCACCAGGTGCGCGCCCAGGCGTCCGGCGAGAAACAGGAAAAACATGCGATAATCCGCAATCAATGACCACAGCGGATAGGTGAAGGTGGCCGGCTTGTTGCGCTCGACGAAGGCATGACTGACCCAGGCAAAGAAATAGCCGGACAGCGGCACGGCCAGGATCCACCAGGCATTTCTCGTAAACACCGCACCGATGAAAACTGACAAGGCCAGAGCTGAACCCACATAATGCCAGGCGCGGGTCGCCGGCTTCGCATGTTCGCGCAGATAGAAGGGCCAGAACTCGGCAAATGTACTGTATTCACGCATCGCTTTATCACTCCCCGTTCGCCGCGCGCAGTCTTGGCGACTGTCTTCCGGCTTTTGAAAAACCAGCATGACACGACGCGGCCCGCCTGGCGAATCCGGTGGCGGCGTTAAGGTTAATCAATCTTACCAAGACGGGGTGATTCGCCTGTGATTCGGAGTGATTCGGCCCGATCCGCGTGCAAAACAAGGCTAATCGGCGCGCCGGGCTTCTTCTGCAATTTTCGATGCATTGCACTGAATCCATTAGGAATTCGGCAATCACGATAAACCATTGACCGCATTTGGAGATGCGAATTAACGGCTCTTTAAGAGGTCTGAAGCCAGGGTGTACGTGTCTTCCCGTGAAGACACCCCACCATCCACCCAATGCCTTTTCGGGAGCCTCTTGCGGCTCCCGATTTTTTTTGCAGCAATCGCTGCAAGAAGCCGCATCTGAGTGCTTGCATTCCCGGCGGGGTCGGAGATATAAGCGCGTCTCTCGCTTGAGAGAGAACGGTTTTCCCCTGTAGCTCAGTTGGTAGAGCAGGTGACTGTTAATCACCGGGTCGGCGGTTCGAGCCCGTCCGGGGGAGCCATTCCTTCAAGTGGTACATTACCCGAAACAAACAATCTGCTGCAGTCCACGCTTCTGTAGTCCACGCTTCTGTAGTCCACGCTTCTGTAGTCCACGCGTCACCCCTTCGCGGATTAACCTGCCGCGCGGCCTTTGGCGTGCATTCCGCGCACCGGCCCGTCTGATTTGCGGCTTTCCCTTGTCGGCACACGAAGAGTGTCTCTAGTCTGTTTCCCCATTCAATGAGGGGAAACAATGAGCGATCCAACCCAGTCACCGGCCGCCTCGCGCCGCCTGTTCATGAAGACCGCCGCTGTCGGCGCGCTCGGTCTAGCCGCCGGCGCCTGTACGCCTGCGGACGAGGCCGATTCCAGCACGCTCGCGGATGCCGTGGGCGCGGGTTCGGAACCGGTTTCCGACACGGCGGTGACAGCAAACGACATTTCGTCCGCCGAAAAACTGTTCGACGTACGCTACAGCGATGCCGAACGGACGCAACTGCTTGACGGGCTGGATGGCTGGATCAATCGAATGACCCGGCTGCGCCAGGTTGAAAAACCCAATGAGCTCGCTCCGGCTCTCGTTTTCGACCCGCGTTTGCCCGGTCATGCCTACGCCAATCCGGCCAGCGACGGCGCTTTCAGCGATATCACACCCGCCCTTCCCCTGCCGGAGACCGATACAGATATCGCCTTCGCCAGCCTGACTACGCAGGCTCACATGTTGCGCGCAGGCCTGCTGACATCGCGCCGCCTGACCGAGATTTATCTGGACCGCATCGAACGCCTGGCACCACAGCTGGAATGTTTTGTTACCGTCACCGCCGACATCGCGCGGGCACAGGCTGACGAGGCTGATGCCGAATTGGCCCGGGGCGAAGATCGAGGCCTGCTGCACGGTCTGCCCTATGGAATGAAGGACATTATTGACGTCGCCGACGTTCCGGCCACCTGGGGCGCGACCCCCTATCGAGATCGTATTGCCCAGACGGATGCCAGCGCCACCCGCCATCTCCGCGAAGCCGGCGCTGTCCTTCTGGGTAAAACGACCAATGGTGCTCTGGCCTATGGTGATCGCTGGTTCGACGGCATCACCCGCAATCCCTGGAACACACAGGAGGGGTCGTCCGGGTCGTCAGCCGGTTCCGCCTCCGCCACGTCGGCCGGTCTGGTCAGTTTTGCAATCGGCACCGAAACCCTGGGCTCCATTGTCTCCCCGTCCAATCGGTGCGGCACCACAGGGCTGCGCCCCACGTTCGGACGCGTGTCTCGAACAGGGGCCATGGCATTGTGCTGGTCGCTCGACAAGATCGGCCCGATCTGTCGCCATGTCGACGATACAGGCTGGGTGTTGAACGCCCTTCTCGGTTCCGACGCCGGCGACCCGTCATCGCTCGACCATGGTCTTGATGACGGTCGTTCGGTGGCTTTGAACACATTGCGTGTCGGGTATCGCCCTGAGTGGTTCGAGTCTGGATCAGATGCCGACCGGGCCACACTTGAGGCGGCCCGCGCTGCCGGAGTTGAGCTGGTCGAGATCGAACTGCCCGACCTGCCGTATGATGCGCTTATCACCAATCTGGAAGCCGAGGCAGCCGCCGCGTTCGAACACCTCACACTCAGCGATGATGACGACACCCTGGTCTGGCAGGACCCTGCCGCGTGGCCGAACACATTCCGCCGGGCCCGGTTCATCTCGGCGGTGGATATGATCAATGCGGATCGCATGCGCCGACAAATCATGCAGGCGATGCATGAGATCTTCCAGGACGTCGACCTGATCATTGGGCCCAATTTCGCCAACGCCCTCCTGGTGATCACCAATTTCACCGGGCATCCACAATTGGCCATCAAATCAGGCTTCAATGAGCTGCCGACGCGGTCGATCTTCGGTGATGCCGTAGGGGAGACGGACGAGACGCATCGCGTCCCTCAAACCACCAGCCTGTGGGCCCCTCTCTTCGAGGAAGGACGGCTTCTGGCCCTGGGGCGCGAGATCGAACGGCGGCTGACTGTTACCGGCGAGCGGCCACCCGGCTTTGCCTAGCGCAATCGCTCATCCAGATCGCGGGCGGCCTTGAAAAAGGCTTCCCGCACCTGGTGGGAATAGGGGTTGAGCTGTTCAATCGCGCGGAACAAGGCGTCGCTATCATCCTTCACCAGTCCGGCGGCCTGCATGAGAAGATCATAGCTGCGCGTTGTATAGGGCTGAGCGTCGGGCTCGATCTGCGCCAGAACCTTGGCCACCAGGTGGGTCAGCCCCTGCACGCTCGCCATCGCCCGGTCATGGCTGTGCGCGTCTGAATGGTGCACGGTCAGGGACAAAGCCTCACGAAGGAATTCTCCCACCGGCCTCGCATCACTGCCACGCATGGGACACATCACAATATCCAACCCGGCCACGCCCCGGGCCGCACTCTGCGGACCAAAGAGCGGGTGGGTACCGATGAGTTGGATGTCGGGCGGCAAAATGGCGTCAAGAGACGCCAGAGGCTTCACTTTCACTGAGGCGACATCATACACCGTCGCGCCCGGTCGGAGATGAGGCGCGATCTCCCGCGCCACCTCTTCGATCGCCTGCACAGGGACCGCCAATACCACATGATCGCGCATGGCGGCGTCGGCAAGGCTGACCCGGCTCACCCCGTCGAGATCGACCGCGCGAGGATCATAACCCGCTATCTCGGCATGAGCTGACAGGTGCCCAACGGCCAGTTGACCAAACGCCCCCAGTCCGATCCATCCAATTTGCACCATGCTGGCCTCCCCTCACATGAGGCGGCATGAGGCCACGCGCCTGCGCGCGCGCCAAGTCATGATGGCAGTCATGCGTGTATCAGGAGATACGGTGTTCCGGTGCGTCGCACTGACACTCAAACCCACCGACAATCTGACCTTCGTTTTCGATATAGTCGAAGCTGATCTCATCACCCGGCGCAATATCGGTTTTCGCGCGCAGAACCGGGCGTGCTGTGTTGCTGGCGTCGATCAGCGCATTGGCCACACAGGCGTGGTTCACATAGCGGATAAAGCCATGCGGCTCACAATGCTGTTCGTCGGTAATCCGCACTGAATACGGTGTTTGAACCCGTGTCATCTGACCTCGAATGGGCGTGATTTCCTCGCCCGCGCGGATCTCGCGATGGGCATGCAGCCCGCGTCCGGCGATACCACTCGCCCGGATGTCCAAGCGTGGGTCGTGCTCTCCGACAAAACGAAGTGCTGAGCCTGCGGCACCATTGCGGCGCTGTCCGGTGAGGATGGTCTGGCCGGACTGATCCCAGACGATCTGACCGTCCATCCGGCCATTCAGTCGCCAACTGCCGCGGCGTGGCGCCAGGCGGGCTAAAAACCGGTCCTCGCCCACCCGCTTGCCGGAGAACCGGACAGGGGCATCGGTCGGCCGTTCCAGAGGCAGGATCCACCCCCAGATCGCGTCATCACGATCATTGAGTACAATTCGTTCGAACCAATGCCCTGCATCGGTTCGATTACACACCAGGTATTCACCGGAAATATTCATGACATCACCCCTCGCACGTGCAGAACATGCACACTTGAAAGGGATGTCCAACTCAATACACGGACAAGGTGAATAGACTTATTCCGCTTCTCTTTCCCGGTTAACTGTCTCTAGGAGGTCATGTGTGCTTCGGGCTGCATCACTGCCATCGCGCCGCCCTGTCCGGCCTCAGCCTGACGCGCCCACATATCGGCGTACAGGCCGTCCAGCGCGAGCAGTTCGGCATGTGTCCCGCTTTCCGCGACACGTCCCTCATCCAGCACAATGATGCGGTCTGCATCCGCGATGGTTGAAAGACGGTGGGCCACGGCAATCGTTGTGCGGCCTTCAGCGGCCTTGGCCAGTGCAGCCCGGATTTCTGTTTCTGTCTGGCTGTCGAGCGCCGAGGTGGCCTCGTCCAGCACCAGCACAGCCGGGTCTTTCAAAATAGCCCGCGCCACGCCCACGCGCTGTTTCTCGCCGCCGGAAAGTTTGAGGCCGCGTTCACCGACCTTGGTATCAAGACCATCGGGCAATCGGTCCAGGAAATCGCCGAGCTGGGCCTGTTTGAGCGCTTCGATTACCGCATCATCCGACGCCTCCGGACGGCCATAGACGACATTGGAGCGCAAGGTATCGTTAAAGAGCACCACATCCTGCGGAACCAGCCCCAGGGCCTCGCGCACACTGTCCTGGGTAACCTGGCGCAGATCCTGGCCATCGATCAGAACACGCCCCGCATCAGGATCGTAGAACCGGAAAAGCAACCGCAGCAGCGTGGATTTGCCGGCGCCTGAAGGTCCGCAAATCCCCACGAAAGACCCGGGGACGACAGACATATGAACCCCGGCGAGCGACCGGCTGCGGCCTTCATGACTGTAGTGCACGTCCTCGAAGGTCACCGCCCCTCCCGACAGGGCAAGCTCAGGCGCCTGGTCTGCATCTGCCACATCGGGCTGGAGTTTGAGAGTGTCGAACATGCGCTCCATATCGACCGCCCCCTGTTTGATCTCGCGATACGCCCAGCCCAGAATGTTGAGCGGCTGGTAGATATTCATCAGGATCAGGGTCACCGCGGCGACATCACCGGGCAGGAGCGCGCCTTGCCAGGCCTTCCAGCCCGCCATCAGCGCCATCGCCAAAAGACCCGCATTCATAATGCCGGCCTGGGCGCCATTGAGCAGAGCCAGGGAGGACTGCGAACGTGAGGCCGCCGAGGCATAGCGCGTCAGCGCGGTATCATAGAGATCCGTTTCGCGACGCTCTGCCGCAAACGCTTTCACGGTCTCGAAATTGATCAGCGTATCTACGGCCCGGGCATTGGCCTCATTATCGGCCTCGTTCATTTGCCGACGGATTTTGACGCGCCACTCGGTCACCGACCAGGTCAGCGCCATGTAGCTCACCACAGTGATCACGGCGATCACCGCAAATTCCCAGCCATAATTGAGGCTCAACACACCCGCCGCCAGAACCAGCTCGACCAGGGTCGGAGCGATATTGAAAATGAGGAAGCGCATCAGGAAATCCACCGCCCGGGCACCCCGGTCGATAATCCTGTTGAGCGCGCCCGTGCGCTTGCTCTGATGGAAATTCAGCGACAGGCGCTGGACATGTCCAAATGTGCGCACCGCCACCAGTCGCTGGGCATCCTGGCTGACTGGCGCAAACATCGCATCGCGCAATTGCGGCAAGCCCACAGACAGGAAACGTGCACCCGCATATAGGACAAAGGCAAGAACGAAGGCGCCCAGAACACCGGACGCGGCGTTTGCCCCCTGGGAAATGGCATTAATGCCTTCACCGAAATAGACCGGAGCGGACACGGCCAGCACCTTGGCGATCAGGGTCAGCACCAGAGCCACCACCATGCGGACCCGCCAGCGAGACATGTCGGGCGAAGCGAGCAGTGCAAACAGGCGCGCCATCGCTGTTCCCAGTGAACCTTGCGGCGCCTGGGCGTTTTCGTCGTCAGAAAGCGGGGTAGAGGGTTTCATTCCCCCTACATAGGCGGATCACCGCGCCCCTGCCAGCATGGAGGAGACATTTCCCCCATGCACGCATGCCCGTGATCAGGGCTGACCCTCTTCGCGCGGAGCCGAGAAGACCTGACCAGGATAGATCAGGTTGGGATCCCGGATCTGGTCGCGATTGGCCTCATAGATCACCGTATACTGGACGCCTTCGCCATACAGGCGACGGGCCAGACGCCACAGGGAATTACCCGGCTGCACCACGACACGGTCGGGGCCCAGGTCAAGCGCATCGGCGGCCACGCGCTCGAAGGGCAATACGATCACCGCCACCACACGTCCGTCCGCATCAACCTGATCAACTTGGAGCTCATACACGCCAGGCGGCAACAGTGCATCGGCGAGAATCGTCCAGCGCCCACCACGGCCCACACGGGCCTCGCCCACACTCGCGCCGTTGGCAAAGATCCGCACCGTCATGCCCGTCTCACCACGGCCGGCAAAGACCACGGCGCCGGTTTCATCATAATCAATGGTCGCCAGCATCAGTGAATCCATCTCGACACCCCGAAACGGTCCCTGCAGCACCTGGCTGGCTTCGCCGGGACGCCCCAGCACAACCAGTGGCGTGGCATCGCGTGTTTCGGGAATAGAGACAGCAACCACCTGTTCAGACAGGATGCTCTGACCATTCTCCAGCGTCATGCGCAGGCTCAGCTCAATCGCCCCGGCCGGAAGCGGTTCAACCACCACGAACGTCCACTCGCCACGCTCATCAATGGTTTCACTGACCACACGCTCGCCATTGGCCAGCACTTCGATCAGGGCTCCGGGCTCGCCACGTCCGGCGATCACAGCCGTGCCCGGCAAATCGATCCGAACAATATCAAAGCTAGGCGGTGCGATACTGACCGCAACCTCGGTTTCGATCTCGTCCGGTGTTTCGGCTTCGGTCAGGTTTTCAACTGGATCCTCGACAACCGGGTCCGGACCCGACGAGGTGAGAATGTAAGTTGCAGCGGCACCGATCGCTAGAATCGCGAGAAGGCCGGCAATGATGAACGACCGCATGGGCGTCATGAAAAGACTCCTGTAACCATTAAAAGGTCGTGGGAACTGCTATCGGACATGTCCGGCACTGATGCAATCCTCGCGCCGACACTTTTGGGCGAATATCATGCCTCTCGTTAAAAACAAGCAAGCGCGGTGATCACATGGCGAAACTAAGGTCGATTGGTGTCTTCTGCGGCTCACGTCTGGGCGCGCGTCCCAGCTATGAAGAAGCAGCCGAACAGATCGGACGTGCCATTGCAAGGGCCGGATGTCGCCTGGTCTATGGCGGCGGGGATGTTGGATTGATGGGCGTATCCGCCTCCACCGCCGCTGCGGAAGGCGGTTCGGTTCTGGGGATTATTCCCGGTTTTCTGATCGCCCGTGAAGGTCAGCTGGACGGTGTAGAAATGCGCATTGTTGAATCGATGTCCGTTCGCAAACAGCAATTGATCGGCGAATCTGACGCCTATGTGATCATGCCGGGCGGCACCGGTACGCTGGAAGAGGTTTTCGATGTGATCTCGCGCCAGCAACTGGGCCTGCACAACAAACCCATCGTCTTCCTGGATGTAGACGGGTTCTGGCAGCCGCTGATCCAGTTGATCCAGCACACGGTCACCGAAGCCTTTTCCCCGCAATCCATTGCCGACCACCTGGTGCTCGAAGCCGATCCGCAGTCGGCCATCGATTACCTCGTGTCTAAAATGCCAGAGGCGGACAGCTAGTCCGCCTCACCTTCGGGGTCAAACACGTCCTCGATCTTCAGGTCGAACGCACCGGCCAGGGCGAAGGCCAGGCTGAGGGACGGGTCATGCTTGCCCGTCTCCACAGCATTGATGGCCTGTCGCGAGACATCAACCCGTCCTGCCAGTTCGGCCTGGGACCATTTTCGCTCCGCCCGGAGCACACGCAGGCGATTCTTCATTTGAATCGCCACATGAGGACACACTGGGTCAGGCCATACACGGCGATCAATGCCGGGAGGATCCAGATGAAAGACACGCGCGGCACATCCACGGCAATCTCCACAAATCCCCAGGCGAAACTGCCAAACCCGACCAGTCCCGCCGACCAGATGATCGCCTCCGCCTGAATACGGCGCTGGAATTCATCAATGGAGCGGAATTCCACCACATAGGCCCGCAGCGCATACAGAACCGGCAGGACCGGGGCCAGAGCGATCAGGACGGCCGGCAGCACATCCAGCTCGAGACGGTTGAGGGCCGCGATGGATGCAATGAGGACCACAGTATAGGCCATCATGGCACCGCCAAAATGAATGGTGTATCGACGTGAGTTGAACGCCATCTCGTCCCCCTATTGTGCCAGAACCTGACGCAATTGCGCCGTGAACGCTTCGGATTGGTCCAGCATGATAAAATGCTGACTCGGCTCGATACGCACGATGTCATAATCAGGCAAAGTGGCATACTGCGCGGCGTATCCGGCCTCGATCTGTTCGCCTGAAACCGGCATGGCCGGCGACCAGGCAATCAGAATGCGTACCGGCGCCTGCACCTCGGCCAGAACCGGGCTGAAATCCGTACCGGCGATCTCACCGAAGGCGGTGGCAACCGTGGCCTGATCCGACGCTTCCATCCAGGACATGACACGGGCCTGTCCCTGCGCTGTCATCGACTGGATGGGCAAGCCCTGACGCGACGTCGCGAGCCAGCTCTCCCGCGGCATGGACGCCATCTGGGCGGACATGCTCTGTCCATAGGTCCGGGCCTGGTCAGCGGTGATGACCGGATTGAACAGGCGGGCAAAAAACGGTGCACTATCGACAACCACGACCGCACTGACCTCGTCGGGTTCTGCCGCCGCCACCTGCAGCGCGATCTGGGCCCCCATGGAATGGCCGACCAGCACCACGTCGTCCAGACCTTCCGCCTCGATATAGGCCGAGATATCGGCAACCGCGGTCTCAACAACACTGTCCGTGCGCTCTGCCGGAGCCAGTCCGCCAAATCCGGCAAGGGTCACGATATGCGCATCCACGTCCAGGCTATCGGCTGTATCGTGCCAGACGTCGCCGTGTGAGGCGAGCCCGGGGATAAAAATCACGCTACGCTGATCCTCCTGCCCCCGCCGCTCCACACTATAGGTCGGATCGGCCATCGCCGGCGTGCTCAGCCCCAGCGCCAAGGCCATTATGCTTAAACGAACCATCATCCGATCACCCCCGCACCAAACAGTATGGCCAGGATGATCGCGACCCAGACGCCCGCATTGATACTCTTGCTCGATTTCATGTCTTGTCTCCATGACGATGTGTCACGTTAACCTGACATATGCCCGCTTCACTGTCAAGGAAACCTGACAAAATATCTCGCAAACACGACAAAGGGCGGCCGCATCGCGACCGCCCTTCAATGGTTTCAATAATTTGGCTTCAGGGACGGATCAGGCCGTTTCACCTTTCAGACGCGCCTCAACGGTGCTCCGGCCGATCAGCGGCAACAGCGCCGCCATGTCCGGACCATGACTTTCACCGGTCAGCATCTGCCGCAAGGGCATGAATAGACCCCGGCCCTTGCGACCGGTTTCCGCCTTGATACGTGCGGTCCACGCTCCCCAGCTCTCGGCGGTCAGCTCACCCTCGGGCAGGAAGGTCAGAGCCTGCGCGGCATACTCCGCGTCTTCGATCAGCGGCGTCACCGGTCCGGACACCAGCCCGGCCCAGGTCTTGGCATCGGACAGGCGTTCCAGATTGGGTTGAACCGCCAGCCAGAAGGCTTCACCGGCATCAGCTCCCATCGCAGCCAGGCGCGGCTGGACCTGTGTATAGGCCATGCCGTGCACCAGCTTGGCATTGAGGCGTTTGAGATCGTCTTCATCGAAACGGGCGGGTGCGCGTGACAACTTGGACAGATCAAATCCGTCCAGCAGACCGTCGAGCGCTTCGAAGGCGTCAATCGCATCCGATGTGCCCAGCTTGGCGAGCAGGGAGTTGACAGCCATCGGCTCCAGGCCCTGCGTATCGCGCAAATCACCCATCGACAAAGACCCCAGACGTTTTGACAGCTTGCCACCATCTGCGCCGACCAGCAGGGCCTGGTGACCGAACATCGGTGCCTTGCTTCCTAGCGCCTCGAAGATCTCGATCTGGGCACCGGAATTGGTCGTGTGGTCCTCACCGCGGATGATGTGCGTGATACCCGCCTCAATATCATCCACCACGCTGGGCAATGTGTAGAGATAGGAACCGTCTTCGCGGATCAGGATCGGATCGGACAGGGACGTGGTGTCGATAGTGACCGATCCCCGGACCATATCCTCCCAGCTGATGGGCTGACCGGACAGTTTGAACCGCCAGTGCGGTTTGTGACCCTCGGCTTCCAGCTGTGCCTTGTCCGTCTCGCTGAGCGAGAGGGCCGCGCGGTCATAGACCGGCGGACGCCCATTGGCCATTTGCAGGCGACGCTTGCGCTCCAGCTCCTCGCCCGTCTCATAACACGGGTAGAGCAGACCCATGGCCTTGAGTGTTTCCGCCGCGGCCGCATACCGGTCGAAACGCTCGGACTGTTTGAACGTCTCGTCCCACTGAAGCCCCAGCCAGGTCAGGTCCTCACGGATACCGTCTTCATACTCCGACGTGGAACGCTCGAGATCCGTATCATCAATCCGCAAGACGAATGTCCCACCGGCCTTGCGCGCGAAGAGGTAGTTGAACAGCGCCGTGCGGACATTGCCGACATGGAGGCGGCCGGTCGGGCTGGGGGCGAAACGGACTTTGGTCATGAATACGGGCCTTGGATGAGCGGGCGGATCTGCCGCCCGCCTTTTAGATCAAGCCGCAGGGCTTATCCAAGCCTAGGCTTCAGGACAAGTGTCATCGCCCCTGCGCCGACAATGGGAAAAATGCCCGGCCAACGCACAATACACCCAACCCCCGACCATGCCCGCAACAAAAAACACGGCGGTCCACATCGCCGCTACGCTTGGACTGTCTTCCCATTGTTGCTGCACCATGAGCTGGCTTAACACAGCCCCCATCACCCCGCTGAGCAGGACATCGGGACGGCCCCGGCGCCATGTGTTCAACCGGATGACAAAGACGATGAACGGCATGGGCAGAGAGGTCAGAACAGCGACATGAAGACCAGGGATCCAACCCATGAGGAGCCCTGCAACCGGTGCCATAACAAAGAGTGTCCAGTCATGGGCTGAATGCCCCCCACTCAACACTCCACTCCAAAACAGCAGCGAGATAATCGCAACGCCGGCGGCGTAACACGCCGCCAACCACGCAAGAACCGGGCGCACGACATGCTTCCACCAATCGAGGCGTCCCTCCCTGTCAAAACTTTGCGTTTCGACCCTGTCCTTTTCAGTCAGTTCCAGGCCGGATGCTTTTGCTGCAAGGCTCATGATGCGCTCGCCTTCTGTCGCTTGTTTCTGTCAAAACAGAAATAGCAGAACAACTAGAAACCACCATGAGGCGCGGTGACGCAGGCCTGTTTATGGGTGTGATATCCGTCAGACGTCCGGGCGCCGTACGCCGGCCAGTCCTGCATAGGTCAAGCCACCCACAGCCCCGGCCAGTCCGGCAATGACGAGACGATGGGGTTGCCCGGTCACAGCCCGGACAAGGCCTGTCATGTCCCACAGATCACCGCCTGACCGGGCATAGGCCAAAACCAGAATCTGCGCGATGACGGCAAGGATCAGCGCCATTCCGGCATCGGCGATCGGGCGTGGCCACCCCATTTTGCGGATCAGGACAATCAGCAAGACCCCGGGAAGCGCACAGACCAGCGCAAGGATCGTGCCCGTAAGACCCAGCGCCAGCACGATCGTGATCATCAGCGATACGCCCGGTACAGGAATTTCAAGATCGGGTGCGGCCTGTTTCAGGGTCCAGATTTCAAAGCCGTAGTGAAGGCCTGCGCCGACCAGGACGACAATCAGCGCGGCACCCCAGAATGCGAGGGCTGGCCTGAAAATACCCTGCCAAAATCCTGCCTGCATATCTCCTACTCCGCCGCGAGATTTATGGCCGTGGATTACTCAGCCCTGGATGTGTCAGACTTAGATGGTTCAGCCGGGGGCGTGAACATCTCTGCCCCGGTTTCCAGATACACCGAAGACGAGGGAAAGGCGAAGTCTGTTCCCGCCTCTTCCACAATGGTCTTGATCTTGAACGCCAGATCTTCCTTGAGGCGCAGCCACTCGCCCCAGTTTGTCGTCTTGGTGAAGCAGTACAGCATGAAATCGATCGAGGACGCGCTGAACCGGTCCACACGCATGAAGGTGGAGACTTCCGGCGGTTTGGCGTATTCCGGGTGCGTCAACACATAGTCGAGCACTTTGTCCCGGATCTCCTGGAGCTGTTCGACCCGTGTGTCATACCGAACGCCAATGATCCAATAAGTCCGGCGGTGGGTCATGCGGGAGAAATTGGTCACCGCATTGTCCGAGAGTTTCGAATTGGGCACATAGACCGGCCCTTTGTCGAAACGGCGCACCAGTGTGGAGCGGAAATTGATCTCCTCAACCGTGCCTTCGACAACGCCATCCACCTTGATCCACTCGCCCGGTACGAAGCGTTTTTCAGCGAGGATCAAAATACCGGCGATCAGATTGCGGAACAGATCCTGCGCTCCCAGACCGACCGCCACGCCGAACAGACCAAAACCGGCAATGATCGGACCGACAGGGATATTCCACACCTGCAAGACAGCGGCGGCCCCTACAATGATGAAGATGATACGCAGCGCCTTGGTCAACCAGTCGAGCATGACCGGTGTCAGCGCGTTTTTGAGAGCGCGCAACAGGTGCATCACCGGATCCACCGCATTGTGCAGAGCCCAGAAGATCGCGATCACGATCATCGAGCGCACGATATTGGCTCCATCCCCGATGAAGAAACCCTGATCTTCGGCGCCGGCCTGTAGGATGCGCAGGGCGAAAAACAAAGATATAATGACCGGGACGAGCTTGAGCGGGCCGGCAAGTGCCGACACGACCGCATCATCAATCTGGTTTTCAGTCTTCTCCGCCCAGGCCTTGAGCCGCCGGACGATCAGCTTGGCGAGCCCCGAGCGGAACACAAAGCCAATGAGCAGGACGAGCAGGGCGCCCACACCATGTCCCACGCTCACACCGAGAAAAGACGTGTTCCACACCTCCATAAAGAGGCCCCAGAAACGCTCCAGATCTGACATCACCGTATTCTCGTCCATTACCCGCGCCGCTCCTTGGCCCGATGAAATCTGACATCGGGAAACTTTTCTTCGGAGTAAGACACTTCCCAGGCGCTCTTGGCCAGAAAGACCGGATCCCCGCCAATATCCTCGGCCATCGCGGATTTATGCCGGTCGGCAAACGCCTCGACCTTGTCGTCATCACCGCCCAGCCACCGCGCGGTGTCATAGGGAGCGGGTTCAAAATCCACGTCCAGCCCGTATTCCGCCTTCACACGTTCGCGCATCACATCGATCTGCAGCTGTCCAACCGCACCGACAATAAAGTCACCGCCAATGGTGGGCCGGAACAACTGGGTCACCCCCTCCTCTGCCAGGCTTTCCAGCGCCTTTTTGAGGTGTTTGGCCTTGAGAGGATCGGCCAGACGAGCCCGGCGCAGGATTTCAGGGGCGAAATTGGGAATGCCCGAGAAGCGAATCTTGCCGCTCTCTGACAGGCTGTCTCCCACACGCAGCGTCCCGTGATTGGGCACACCGATCACATCACCGGCAAACGCCTCATCGGCAATCTCGCGGTCCTGGGCAAAGAACATCACCGGCGCAGACACCGTGATCTGCTTGCCGCTATCGGTTTTGAGCTTCATGCCGCGCCGGAACTTGCCCGAGCTCAATCGGAGAAAGGCGACGCGGTCCCGGTGATTGGGGTCCATATTCGCCTGGACCTTGAACACAAAGCCGGCCACTTCCTTGCCGCCGGGATCAATCTCGCTGGCCTTGCCGTTCACATCGGCTTCCAGTGGTGCCGGGCCGGGAATAAAGTCCGCCATGCTGTCGAGCATATCGCGAACGCCAAAATCACGTAGAGCTGTGCCAAAAAAGACTGGCGTGCGATGGCCTTCCAGAAACGCCTGCTGGTCGAAGGGCGGACACAGCTCGGTGGCGACTTCCGCGCCTTCCTTCACCTCGTCGAGTTCCTCCTCGGTGAGGATTTCGGTGATGGAATTGCCGTTCATAGCGACACGTTCCGTCGGCTCTCCGGCCTGTCTCTGCTCGCCCGGACGTTGATAGACCACAAACTCGTCGCGATGCAGATCAACCACGCCACGGAACCGGTTCCCCGATCCGGACGGCCATTGCATCGGCGTCGCATCGAGGGCCAGTTTTTCCTGGATATCTTCCAGCAACTCGATCGGATCGAGCGCTTCGCGATCCATCTTGTTGATGAAAGTCACGATCGGGATATCGCGCAGGCGGCACACTTCCACGAGCTTCAACGTCCGCGGCTCCACACCCTTTGCGGCATCGAGCACCATGATCGCGCTGTCTGCTGCGGTGAGCGTGCGATAGGTATCTTCGGAGAAGTCTTCGTGGCCGGGCGTATCGAGCAGGTTGAACAACAAACCCTTGTGTTCAAACGTCATGACAGAGGCCGAGACCGAGATCCCGCGCTCCTGCTCGATCTTCATCCAGTCCGAGCTGGTCCGCCGGCTCTCACCCCTTGCCTTGACCTGGCCGGCCAGACGGATCGCCCCGGCTGTGAGCAGCATGGTCTCGGTGAGTGTGGTCTTACCGGCGTCCGGATGGGAGATAATGGCAAAGCTACGACGGCGCGCCCATTCGGCACCGGCGGCAGGGGATGAAGTCATGAATCGCTCGCAAATCTCGACAAGCGCCGGGATTAGCGCGTTCAACCCGTTGACCGCAAGTCTTCAGCGGTACGCAGCCAGACCTCGCTGTTGACTTCATTGACGCTCAACCGCCCCTGATCGATCTGCGACGCCCATAGTCCGGCCAGTACAACCATCGGGATATTGGCAAAACGCAGTCCAACCTCGCGGTAATGGGTCGCCTCGTCCGGCTTTATCGCCAACAGGCCGTTCGCTCCCTCAATCCGATAGGCCAGCAGGGCGCACAAATGCCGGGTCTGATCCTCCCTGACATGCGGCAGGTCCGGCTGGGTAAAGATCGCCTCACGCACCAGATCCATCAATTGCCCCGGCTCAAGCTTGTCCAGCTCGGCAACGGGCAGCGGCAGGCTGCCATCATTGAGCAGGCTGACGAGATCTCCCAGATCGAAGACGACATCGTTGAACAAAAACAACATCGAACGGAACTCAAAGGTGTCTAAACTCGGAACGCCTCAAATATGACGCAAGACCCTTAATTTTCTTCCACCGGCTCGGTGAGAAAATGTCGCTGAAGACGGTCCTCGATCTCGATCACCCAGAGATCCTCGTCGCGGTCCAAACGCCGAGCGATATCCGCGTCCACCAGATTCTCATCTGCGTCGTTTCCGAACGGTTTCATCCAGATTCTATCCCCCTTCGCGTCCCGTATCGGCACGAACAGGCAGGATTTGCGCTGAGGCAAAACCAGTTTCACCAACACGGCCCCGGCATCGGCATCGCCCCTGTGCACGACATATGCATGGGCCAACCCTGACTGGGCACGTCGGATCAGGGCATCGACCCAGAATTTTGCTTTGAGATCGCTCATTTCCGTTGATGGCAGGGCAATTGCTTAATAGAGTGTAAACGGGTGAGGGAGCGTATCATGTTAGTACGGAGTCAGTTGGGTGTGATCGCCCTGTCGGCTGCACTGTTTGCAGGCTTGGCAGGAAGCGCATGGTCCAGTCAGGGTCTGGATGAGGTCGGCCAAGCCACATCCACGATCGCCACGTCCGCCATTGAGCACAATTCGGCCTTGGCCGGGATTGAATTGGCGTTCGGAACAGATACGCCGATTCAGGCTGTCGCGGAAGAACGCGCCCTGGCCGATATCGCCCGGGGCACGACCGCCTTTATTCTGACCCCCAGCCGGGATGTTGTAGACATCCCGGTCAGCCTGCCCAATGAAATCCATGCGGATGGCGCCTGGCTGAGACTGGCCGCCCGTCCGGCAAGTGACCTGTCCAATGGACGGATCAGCGTGCGGGTCAATAATGGCGATCCGATCGTCATTCGCCCGCAAGCCCGCGCCATGGAAGCACGCTTCGCCCTTTATTCCGCCGATTTCCGACCGGGCGACAACACGCTGTCGATCTCCTATTCCGCTGACACTGCGGATGCCGGCTGGATTGTCGATGCCGAGCGCTCCTCCCTGCGCCTCAGCCTGCAACAGACCGGATCGATTTCGAGCCTCGAAGCGCTGGAAAGCAATCTGTCGGCCGATTTTGCTGCGCCGCGCCGGATCGCCCTCATCAGCGAAGCCAGTGATGAGCGCGCGGCCATGGAAGGTCTTGTCGCCCAGGGCCTGGCCCTGCGCGCCGGTGTCGTGCCCCTTCTGAGCGGTGATGTCGACAGCGCAGACCTGGTCGTACGCATGGGTGCCTATGAGGACCTGAACCCGGCCGAACAATCCGCCGTCGACGCCCAATTGCGGCTTGCCGGACCGGCCCTTGTCTATATGCCGGCACGTCAGCCTCGCCTGATCTTGACCGGTCGCAATCGTGACGAGGCCACCGCCGCCGCACGCCTGTTTGCAGCCCGGTCTCTCGCCGGTTTCGATCAGAGCTTTGCTGCCGCGGACGCTGTCTCCGCTGCACGACTGGGTCAGGGCATGGCCCGCGATGCCCGCGCCATGGTGGGCACCAATGCAGACCTTCGCACCTTTGCCACGTCCGGCCTGCCCTTCTCTGCCGATCAGGGATCCCGGACGGCTGTCATCCTGTCGGGTAATTCCGAGGAAGACCGTTTCGGAGCCCTCTCCATCCTCGCCCGCAGTGCACTAATCAGTGAACAGGCCTGGCTCTATGCCTGGTACGGCGAGAGCGATACCCCTGCACCCGGCAATCACAATCTTCTGGTACTGGGCCCGGGCGCCGACATGCACCCGCTGGTTCAGCGCTATGCCCCGTCAGAAATGCACGCCGCCATGCGCGCCGCCGAACGCAGTCAGGGCCAGCGCGGCCTGATGCGCCTCGCCGCCGCCGCTTACGCCGATGGACCGGAGGCCGCCAATGCCGAGACCGTCAATCTAGGGGTCGCCAGCCTGTTCTCTGACACGGACGGCCGTTGGATCGGGGCCCTGACCACCACTGCCGTGGGCTCATTCGAGACCGCCGGTCGCAGCCTCGCCCGGTCTGATCTGTGGGGATCTCTGGAGGGGCGCGCCGTCATCTGGAGCGAACGTGGTGTCACGGTGTATGACTATTCCGTCGCCGCCCCGACCTTGCAGGACCGCTGGCGCGAGTTTGCACTCGACCATACCCGCGATCTGGCTTTCGTGATGTTTGGTTTAGCCTTTCTTATCCTGATCCGCGGGATTTGGCGTCGTCGCGTTCATCGCTCGTCAAACGCTTAGTGGTAAACCTCTCCCAGCTTTGGGAGAGAGCGGATGAACCGTTCCAGGTTTTTGATGGTGTTGGCCGGCCTTGTTTTGAGTGGTCCGGCCTGGGGACAGATGTCAGCGGAAGACGTGTTTGTGGAGCGCTCCACAGCACGCCAGCTCGATGATCGGTGCGGTCTGTTTTCCGCCGACGAACGCACGGCGCTGGATACGGGCTGGGCACAGAGCCGTAATCAGCTTCTGCAAGGCGGCTATCCCGACGAGCAGCTGGACCGTTTCGATACGGCGCTCGCCTCTGAAACCCGCTCCATGTCGTGTCATGACCGTGAGGTCCTCGCCCTGCAACAGCGCGTCCACGGCGCCTATGCCGCCTGGTCAGGACTGATCCACATGCGCTTTCCGGGCTCCGGTCAGAGCTGGGACGCCAATCGTATGGCGGGCTATACCGGAGCGGGCTGGCAGATCCTGCAGGACCAGACGCAATTCAAGGCCGGACTGGCCCGCATTGGCAGCGAGCTCGCCTTCACCATCGCCATTGAAGACAGCCGCGATTTTTCCTCCGTCGCCCTGATCGTGCGGGATACAGAACGCCATCCCGGCCTGTTCGATCCCAGCCTGGGCGGTCTGGTCCAGGTGGCCCACGATGAGGACTGGGTGCGGTTCACACCCCCTGACAGCGCGCGCCGGGTGATCTGGGCGAGCACCGAGCTCCAGACCCGACAGGCCCCGGATCTGTTTGACACCCGCAACACCCGTATCCTGCAATTTCCCGACAGCGTGCTGTCGGCCCTGAGCAATCAGGATCCGCGCGAAAGCGTGCGTCTGGATTTCTTTGATCGCAATGGCCGCGTCATCCGTTCGCATTTTCTGGAAGTCGGCGATTTTGCCGCCGCGCTGAGCTTTATTCGCAGCGGTCGGTTTGCCGAAGGCTAGCGCGCCTCGGCGATGTTTGGCCCCAGTGTGGACTGGGCCTGCTGGGCGCGCCGGATCTGGTCATGCACATCCATATTGGGAAGCGTATCAATCCGGGCCCGGTCACGACGAATAACCGGCAAGGTAATGGTCACGGTCGTCCCTTCCCCGGGACGGCTGGCGATTTCCATTGTGCCGCCATGCAGCTCCGCCAGGGCCCGCACAAGCGACAGGCCCAGTCCCGTACCACGGCTCGCTGCCCGGTCAGCACTGGCAGTCTGTTGATAGGGCTGACCCAGACGTTCCGCCTCGTCCGTAGAAATACCCACACCACTATCGCCGACAGCCAGAACCAGATCATCACCCCGCATTCGGGTCATGACCACCACAGCACCGCCTTGCGGCGTGAATTTCACGGCATTGGAGAGCAGGTTCAACAGGATCTGGCGCAGCGCCTTGCGGTCCGCCTTCACCGGGATTGAGGCATCACTGGCCTCGACAGCCAGGCTCAGCCCGGCTTCTTCTGCCTGCAGACGCATGAGCTTGGCCGCAATGGAAACAACTTCGGCCACGTCAAACTCTTCCAGGAAGAGCTGATACCGGTCGGCTTCGATCTTGGACATGTCCAGCACATCACCAATCAATTCCACCAGGTGCTGACCACTTTCATGAATAAGGTCTGCATATTCGGCGTACCGCGCCGGCAAAGGGCCAAACAGGCGCGCCTTCATGACATCGGAGAATCCGATGATCGCATTCAGCGGCGTCCGCAACTCGTGACTGACCGATGCGAGATATTGAGATTTCGCGCGTGAGTCTTCGAGTGCCCGGTCGCGCTCGCGTTCCATCTGGTTCAATTCCCCATCCACCGCGGAGCGAACATCAGGGACTAAAACATTGACCGACCCGCCAGGGATCGGGCGGCTTTGCAAGCGCACCATCAGCTCCCGCCCGCGTGCGCCGCGCATGCCCAGCGTGTCCTCGGCCGGCTTAAGACCGGCGATCCGGGCCAAACGGTCCAGCTGATGTCGCTCGGGCTCATCAAAACCGAAATCCGACAGGGGCAAATTATCCAGCTGACGCGGTAGGCCCGGCAGCAAGGCGCGCAGCCCGATGGAGCTGGCCTGGATCTGCCCGTCTTCATCACATGCCACCAGAGCGGCGGGTGCCTGGTCAAAGGCCTGCACGCGCACCCGGCTGCGCTCTGCCAGGTCTCGAACCTGGTCATGCAGCCGGATAGCGCGCAGCGCCGCACAGGCAAAGCCAAAGGCAATCGCCAGCGTTGCCCCCAGCATAAAGGGCGCAAACAAGGTCGCACCAAGCTGGGCCGGACCAATAAAGCCCGCCAGTTGCAATGCGCCGACAACCAGCGCGGCCAGTCCCGACAGAGCGGCGGATTTGAGAATGGCCTCCCGGTCGCCCTGGGCTGCAGCGACGGCAGGCGGAAGCAGAAACGCAAAGACGGCCGGACCGGTCAGACCGCCACCGGTTGCTGCAAGGCCAGCGGCCATCCCTGTCCAGAACAGAGCGAGCGCAAAACGTTCAAAATTGCGTTCGATCCGCGCACCCAGAAGAATACCGGCAATAGCAGGAGCCGCGACCGCACCCAGCCCAAGAGCATTAAGCCACACCGGACCCGTCAAATCCGGCCAGATCGTGACCGCAGCGACGCCCACATTCACCAGCCATATAAGGTTGATGAACGCGCCGCCGCGACGGACAGCCCAGCCAATGATGTCAGATCCCATATGCGCCATTTTGGTGTGCGACTCAGTCCTATCCCTCTTGGCCGGAGCTTTCGCCCCAATCGTTAACAAAGCCTAAATTATAAACTTGTCGCGTTTACGGTTTAAAACCGGCAAGTCTGTTTACATAACGAGGCGATTCAAGGGTTGGACGCAAGGCCAACTGGAGTCAGTATGGTGTCAGACGGCAATTAAGGCGGACGGGCTATCCGCTGCGGGAGTGGGAGTAAACCGATGATTGCAATTTTGGCCGGTGTGCTGGCGGTTTCAGCTCTGGACGACGATAAAAATGCGGCGCTTGCCGCTGCCGAGGCCGAACTCGCCTTGTCTGCGGAAGCGAGTGCGATCAAAAGCGACGCCGCCACCGCCGAGAGCGAAGCAAACGCCGAAACCATCCTCCTTGCCGCAGCGCCGGAACCGGTCCTCCAGCTCGATGCGGGCTCCACGACCGGAACTGAGGCCGAAACAGCCCTTACCGGAACGCTCGCGGACGCCGCCCATTATGCGAGCTTCCACCGCACCGTTGCAGATCTCCGTGACGCGCCAATTGCCTCAGCCGATGATCTTGACGCCGCAATGGATCGACTGTCCGCTTATTATGGCGAAGATCGTCTGGCGCGGGCCTGGGTGGCCTATACCGCTCTGATCGCAGCTCAGCATCCCGACTTCATCGATGAAGTGCGTGAAGCTGCAGACTTCTATGGCACGGACGCGGCCATGGAAGGTCTGGTGAATGATCCGACCTATATCACCAGCTTCTCTACCGCCGAAACCGCTGAACAAGCCGTAGCGGGCGCGCTTGAGAGCGATGCAGACGAGATCCGTGATGTCGCCGAACAATATCGCATTGCCGCCTATAACCTGCAGAATGAGCGCTGGGCAAATGTTCGCGCCCAGGACCGTCAGGATCGTCTGACGGCTCTGGAGACCGCCGGTGAGCGCGATCTGGATATGAATAATGCGGCCGTTGAAGCCTTCCAGGCCCAGATGGATACCGGACGCGCCGCCTCTCAGCTTTTCCGCACCGATACCGCTCTTGTCGCCGATGCCTCGGCCACGACTGGCGCCCCCGCGCTGACGCTTGCCGTTGGCCAGGGCCAGCTCTCTGCGGACGAAAACCGGGTCGGCCGGGTGCTCTCTGTAGCCGCCCTCCAGTCGATCTCTGATGATCCCATGGCCACCACCCAGGCTCTTGAAGCGTTAATGACCGACCCGACCGTCGAGCGCTGCCTCGCCTGGGTCCGTCTGGACATGCAGCAGTGTGTAGCCGCGGGTCACTTCAAATACGAAGACAGTTTCTGCATCGCAGAACATGCCCTGCTCGACGTCAGCAATTGCCTGTCAGCCAGCAACGGCTGATCTCTTCCCTGTTTTTCGAAGAATGAAACACGGCGCGGCGCCTCTGGCCCGCGCCGTTGTTCGTTAACAAAGTGTGTACCATTCAGGAACAGGTAAGACTTGAGAAAAATTTTAAGAAAACATTTTGCTCCAGTTTCGGACGTTATTTTTGGTTAACAGGGCTTTCGCTCGCAATCTTGCGCTGTTTTTCCTAGCCTCCATCCTGCATTGAAAAGTGCAGAGCCAATGGAGGAAGTCCCGATGTTTATTCTGCGCGCTGCGTTCTGGCTGGGTGTTGTCAGCCTTTTCATCCCTGCGAATTTCGCCGGCAGTGACATCGAGCTTCCCTTCTCTTTTGACACTGCATCCCTGGCTACAGACGGCCCGCTGTTTGATGGAAACACCGCCGTAGATGAATGGTGCGAAGGCCGCGAGGCAATGTGCGAAGTCGGTGAAGAAGCCGCTCGTATCACTGTTTTCCTGGCTGACACAGCCAGCGAGCGGGTTGAGGCAGCCCTGGAAGCGGACGACGCCAACCGTTGATCTTGGGCCATCGGGTGCGTCTTCCCTCCATTGATGCGCCTGATACAGATTGACGCCTTGCCCCACCACGGCAGGCAGGCTACCTCCCCGCTCACCATGAGCATTCACACAGACATCGAAGACCTGGTCGAGGAATTTGACTTCCTCGGCGACTGGGAAGAGCGCTACGCCTATCTCATTGATATGGGCAAGGCCCTGGACGGGCTGGATGAAAACCAGAAGACCGAGGACACACGCGTGAAAGGCTGTGTTAGCCAGGTCTGGCTCGTCCATGAAACAACGCCGGACAACCACATTCTCTTTCACGCTGATAGCGATGCCCACATCGTGCGCGGTCTTGCAGCCCTGATGGTGCGGATCTATTCCAATCGTACCGCGCAGGAGATCCTGTCTGTTGATGCAAAAGCGGTTCTGGAACGCATCGGCCTGTCAGAACACCTCTCTCCGCAACGCTCCAATGGCCTTGTCTCCATGATGAACCGGATACGACGCGTGGCAGAGTCAGCGGCCTGATCACACCGGCATGCCATAACTGCGGGCCACAGCCTGCAAAGCCAGCTTGAGTGCCAGTTTACCCGATCGTGCCGGCCACCCCTCCGAGTGTTCCAACGCACCCAGCGGATCCTGCCGAAAACAGACATGAGTCAAAAGGCGTGACAGGGCCGGTCCAGCCATCTCGAGCGCGCGCATCACCCGGTCCTTTGCCGCGATCGCAGACAGGCTGGCCTCTTCCGGACCGCCCCGGCCCCCGCCCGGCACACGCAGCCAGTCCGCTGTCATCCGGGGGTTCAGGGAGGAGCGGGACCAGTCTTCTATCAAACGAGTGCCCGCCGCGTGTTCACCCGCGCTGAGCCAACCGCCCTCGCCGCTCCAGCGGGACAAGGGATCCGACGCACAGGTGACGGCATTGGGGCAGATCTCACCTGTCTCTTCGATTAGAGTACGAGGCTGTTTCGCCTTGCCGGGTAATTGACCGGCCAATCGTTCGAACGCCCTTTGCCCCTCCTCGCTCAGGTCAAATCCACCGGTTTTACAATCATGAAGCCAGGACTGGCGACGCGCCTCGCGAAACCGCGCCAATGACAGCCGCGCCAGTGTGCGCCCTTGCCCCTTCCCGGCACGCACCACCCATTGCCCCGTCTCGTCCTGCACCAGCCGGGTTTCCGGGCGAGCGAGGCGTTTCATCCAAACCGGCGCACTCATGGCGCGCCCCCCGCACCGGGGATGGATTTCAACCCGGCTTCCAAAGCGTCCATGCGCGCGTCGAACTCGGCATCATCCCGCATGTCCTCGATGAGATGACAGGCATGAGCCGCGGTTGACCGGTCTCGGCCAAACGCCTGCCCCACTCGGCCCAGTGGCCACTCAAAGGCAACATGGGCCAGATACATTGCCGCCTGACGCGCAAAGGCGCTCTTGCGACTGCGACGAGTGGGCGCTGACAGATCATCGGCCGACACACCAAAGGCATAGGCCACGGCGTGACGGACCAGATGTGCGCGGGCGGTAAACTCTGCCTGTGCGTGTTGTGAATTCATCCCCAAAGTCTCGCTCTGCATGCTGACCTCCTCTCGGCGTGACAGGGCTATGCTAGGACCTGCGTCCCATATGGGGATAATATTCCTAATGCGTGACAAATTAATGCCCCACAACCTGTAGTGGATGCGGGGCATTACGATGGGTCCGGGTGGGTCAAACCCTTGATGGATCAGGGCGCGAGATAGGCAATGATCAACACGATCGCCAACAGGCCAGACGCCCAGATCGCCAACAGTCCGGACGGGATATCGCGACTAAGCGCCCCCATCGGGCTGAAGGCATTGAACATGCGACCGCCCAGACGTGTACGAATGGTCGTCCAAAGATTGGCCAGGGACGCGGTCAGACGCCCCGTCACCGAGAACAGCCAGCGAAAGAAACCATCCCCAAGACGACGATAAATCCAATCTGTGTCGAGATTCTCAGCCTTCATCTCGGCCGGGTACCATTTCATGCGGACCAGGAAGGCGAACGCAAAGATCGCGGCCATGAGCAATTGCATCTGAGTGAGTATGTGCTCGCCCGTATAGGGCTCATAACTCGGCCCATAGGGCAGGAGATCATAGAGCACGCCGTAATTCACGCCGAGGAAGATACAGAGGAAGGCCGCAATCAGCATGGCGATCAGCATATTGGCCGGAGCTTCCCGCACACGACGTTTGCTGTCATGCGCGAAGAAGGCAAACCACGGCACCTTGATGCCGGCATGTTCCAGCACACCTGCGGATGAAAAGATCAAAACCACCCACGGGATGAAGTAGATCGCGTGATAGCTCGCCTCATAGGCCAGGGCTGACAGGATCATGGCCTTGGCCACAAATCCGGAAAAGAGCGGGAAGGCCGAAATCGCGGCCGCACCGATCAGACAACAGACCGCTGTGAGCGGCATGGATTTGTAGAGCCCGCCCAGTTCGGACGCCTTGGCCGTTCCCGTCCGCATCAGAACGGCACCCATGCTCATGAACAGGAGGCCCTTGTAGATGATGTGGACAAAGGCGTGAGCGGCAGCGCCATTGATGGCGAGCTCGGTGCCGACACCCACGCCGACAACCATATAGCCCAGCTGGTTGTTGAGCGAATAGGACAGGACCTTGCGAAGATCATTCTCGATCACCGCAAAGAAGACCGGGAAGGCCGTCATGATCATGCCGATCCAGATCAGGATTTCCGTGCCCGCAAAGCCCCGCGCCAGCGCATAGATGGCCAGCTTGGTGGTGAAGCCGGACAGCATCACCGTGCCGACAATCGTGGCCTTGGGATAGGCGTCCTGGATCCAGTTGTGAAGCAGCGGGAAACCCGCCTTGATACCAAAGGCAAGGAAGATAAAGATCCCGCCGGGACCATCCAGACCGATCTCGTTGAAGGCCCAGCTTCCGGTTTCGGCAACCTGGAACACGGCTCCTGTCAGCAAAAGCACGCCGGACAGGACCTGGATCGCCAGATAGCGAAGCCCGGCCTTGAAAGACACGGCTGACCGGGACGCCCAGATCAGGAAGACCGACGAGATCGCAGTCAGTTCCCAGAAGAAGAACAGGGTCAGCAGATCACCGGAGAATACCGCGCCCAGCGCCGCACCGGCATAGATCAGACCGAACACGTCTTCGATACGGTCCTTCTGGTGCAGGCCATAAATCGCATTGATGAAACCGGCGATGATAAAGACCAAGCCCCAGATCCGGGACAGGCCATCAAAGCGGAAGGTTTCCAGGACAAACGGTCCCAGTTCGATCACACCCCCGGTATGGTCACCGCTCGGCACGCTCATCCAGATAATGAAGGCGGCAATCGGCGCCATAAGCGCCAGCCCCTTGCGGACTAGCGACATGCGCACAGGCGCCGCGATCAGACCGGCAATGATAAACGGCCAGGCCGGGGAAATCTGAGCCAGGAGATCACTCATCGCCGGCCTCCGGGTTGTAGTAGGTTTCCGGGCGCATGATCAGGAAGCGCAGCCCCCAACCGATGAACACAGCGGCCACGAAGGACAAAAAGCCCATCCAGGCGTAGAAGCCGGGAATGGCCTCGATCGTCTGGCCGGGTTCGGAGTGGAAGATCTCGTGACGGTGGATAAAGAAATCCACAGCCGCCAGGCCAAGGGTGATGATACCGAAAACAAAGAACATGGCATTGCGCACAGCCGGCATTTCCGTCCATGTCAGCGCCTTGGCCAGCGGATGGATCAGATCATCCTGTTCAGGCGTGGGTGCACTCATTGGGCCACCTCCCCGTATTCGGCCAGTCCGAAGACCGGTGCGAGATAATCAAACAGCGGACCTATCAGGAAGAATAGCACCACCGTGCCTGCGGCCGTGATGACCGGCGGCAGGATGACAAAGACCGGCGGGGTCTTCTTCAGCTTGACCGTTTCAGACTTCACGAAGAAGCCCCGCACCGTCAAAGGCAGGAGATAGGCGATATTGAGCAGGGAGGACGCCACGAGCACCGCGATCAGAGCCGCCTGGCCACCGTCCAGAGCCCCCTGCATCAAAAAGAGTTTCGGCCACATCCCTCCCATCGGCGGCAGGCCGATGATCGAGACCGCGCCAATTGTATAGGCGATAAACAAGCCCGGCATGAGACGACCCAGACCGTTCATGTCCGAAATCTCGGTCTTCTTGGAGGCAGTATAGATCGCACCGGCACTCATAAAGAGCGTGATCTTGCCCCAGGCATGCATCACGATCTGCAAGGCCCCCGCCATCAACGCCAGGGGTGAGGCCAGCATGACACCCAGCGTGACATAAGAGAGCTGGGACACGGTCGAAAACGCCAGTCGCGCCTTGAGATTATCCTTGGTCATGGCGATCATCGACGCCAGTACAATGGAAATCCCGGCAATCCAGGCCAGAGCGTCCGCCGCCGGTGTCGTCGCCAACAGCGCCGGGCCGAATATATACGTCCCGATCTTCAAAATGGAGAACACGCCGGCCTTCACCACCGCCACGGCGTGCAGCAAAGCGGAAACGGGTGTCGGAGCCACCATGGCGTTGGGCAGCCAGGGGTGCATGGGCATCAACGCGGCCTTACCGATACCAAAGGCAAACAGGATCAGAAGAACGCTGGACACCAACGGGCTGGCCTGTCCGGCCAGGAGACCGCCTTCCGTAAAGGCTGTCGAGCCCCCGGCCACGAAATGCGTAGTAATCACGGCCGGCAGCAGCAGGCCGATGGACGTTCCCAGCAGGATGGACAGATAGATCCGGCCGCCGCGATAAGCATTGGCATCGCCCTTGTGCGTCACAAGCGGGAAGGTCGACAGGGTCAGCACTTCGTAAAACAGGAAGAGCGTCAGCAGATTGGCCGACAAGGCCACACCCATGGCCGATCCGATGGCAATACAGAAACAGACGTAGAAACGGGTCTGATGCTTCTCGTTGTTCCCGCGCATATAGCCAATGGAATAGAGCGAGTTGAGGATCCACAAACCGGCAGCGACCGCAGCAAACACGGCGCCAAGCGGTTCAAGTTTGAAGGCGAGTTCCAAACCCGGTGCGATTTCCGCCAGTTTCAGTTCCGGCTTGGAATGCGCGATCTCGACCAGATAAGCGACATTGAAGGCCAGCAGGACGGCGGTCACCAGGGTTGCGGCTTCGCGCAGATTGGGCCAGCGCCCCAGAAGGCCGACCGCGACCGCGCCCAGTGCAGGAAGCCCCAGGGCCAGGGCCAGAGAGAGTTCAGGCGTCCACATGGATATTATCCTCCGCCCAGGACTGCGGCAGCGGCACGCTGGGTCAGGCTGACCAGCGGGCTGGATTGCAGGAAGAACCAGATATTGGCGATCGCCAGCAGATACATCGGCACCAGCATCGCCCAGGGGGCGCGGCGCGGTGCAAGGGCCTCACCATGATGCGTGGGGGCCGGTTGCAGCCACACAGCAGACAGAAGGCGTGCCACATAGACCAGAGCCAGCAGCGAAGACAGCATGATTGCTGCCACGGCCCACCACCAGCCGCGATCCAGCACCGCGCTGACCAGATACCATTTCGAGGTAAAGCCCACCGTCAGCGGCACGCCGACCAGGCTGAGACCGGAGATGGTCAGGGCCACGGACGAGGCCGGCATCAGCTTGCCCATGCCATTGAGATCAGAGATGCGACGCAGGCCAAAGCGCAGGGCGAAGGCCCCAAGCGCCATGAAGAGCGCGCCCTTCATCATGCCGTGATTGACCAGGTGCAGAAGACCGGCCGACAGTCCGGCCGATGTACCCACACCCATGCCCAGCATCATGTAACCCACCTGGGCCACGGATGAATAGGCCAGCAAGCGCCGTGCATCGACCTGGAAGATCGCCTGGAAAGAGGCCACCAGCATGCCGATCACGCCGACCACGGCGATGACCCAGGTCAGCGAGACCATCACAAAACCGGCGTCCGGATGGAACACACCGAAGACGAACCGGATCAGCGCGTAGAAGGCCACCTTGGTCGCCGTCGAGGCCAGGAAGGCAGTGACGAAATTGGGTGCGAAAGCATAGGAATTGGGCAGCCAAACATGCAGCGGGAACATGGCCGATTTCAGGCCCAGCCCCACAACGATGAAGGCGAACGCCGCCTGCGTGACCCGGTCATGACCGTTTTCACGCAGGATATTGGCCATGTCCGCCATGTTCAGTGTGCCGGTGGCCATATACAGGAAACCAACACCTATGACGAAGAAGGTCGCGCCAATCGTACCCAGGATCAGATAGTTATAGGCCGCTGTCAGAGCCCGTCGGTCCTGTGCCGCGCCCATGGCGATGATGGCATAGGTCGACAGCGAGGAGATCTCGACAAAGACGAAGACGTTGAAGGCATCGCCGGTGACGACCACGCCCAGAAGGCCGGAAAAACACACGAGGAAGGCCGAGTAGAACAAGGCCTGTTTATCGCGGGCCACTTCCTGCGCCACGCTGGGCAGGCCATAGATCACACACAGAAGGCCCAGCACACCCACCAGCCCCAGAACGGGCAGGGTCAGACGGTCGACCCGGTATTCAATACCGAGCGGAGCATCCCAGCCGCCCATGGCATAGGAGACAAGGTCAGCAGCATGGACCTGGCCGAACACCACGCCCACCATCCACAGGGTCACAATGGCCGCCGCCAGTGTCACGCCCCAGGCCGCACGGCCATTGGGCATCAACGCGGCAATCGGTGCCATGATCAGCGGTACGACAACAAGCAGGGCCACCGCGTGCTGGGCGATCCCTGCGGGGGTCAGCGCCCCGATCAAATCAATCATTCCCGTCCCCCGGATTCGGCGGCGTAGTCAGCCTCGGTGAGCGCCGTGTCCTCGATCGTGCCATAGGCTTCGCGGATCCGGACGACCAGCGACAGGCCCACGGCCAGGGTCGCCACGCCCACAACGATCGCGGTCAGGATCAAAACGTGCGGCAATGGGTTGGAATAGAGCACGGTGTCGGCCGCATAATGAGCAGCATCCGCCACATGGCCCGCCGCGTCACCTGCATGGTCTGCGCCGGCATCGGCAGCATAGTCTGCGGCATGCTCTGCCGTTTCATGCGCGTCCTGGGCCGGGGCAGCATGAGCTGCATCCGCGTGAGCGCCATTGGCATAGGCCTCAGCGCCGTGATCATCGCCATGTCCGTCGCCGTGGCTGTCACCATGACCATAGGACGAGACGAGGATCGGCGGCTGACCGCCAAACACCTTGCCCATCGCAATATAAAGAAGGCCGACAGTCGTCTGGAAAATGGACAGTCCAACCAGGCGCTTCACCAGATTACCGGTGGCCACCACGATATAGAGGCCGATCATCATCAAGACGATAATCGGGATATAGATCGCGCGATCTGCGAGGATCTCAAACATCTACCACTCCTCGTCGGACATGTCGGGTTCGCGTCCCGCAAACGCGTAGAAGATGATCAGCATCACCGAAACCACCGTCATCAGCACGCCCAGCTCGACCAGCAGGATGCCGATATGCTGACCGGCCCGGTGGGCATAGTCGGGATGCAGACCGTCATAATCGAGGAAATTGCCGCCGGTGAAGAGCGTCACCACACCCACGCCCATATAGAGCAGGGCCCCAGCCGCCGCGCCCCATTTGGCCCAGCTGGGTGGCACAGCCGCACGTGCGGCATCCATGCCATAAATGAGGGCATACAGGATGACAGCCACAGCCAGGATCACCCCGGCCTGAAAGCCCCCACCTGCACCGTAATCGCCGTGGAACTGAACATAAAATCCAAACACCACAATCATCGGGATCAGAAGTTTGGAGACAACACGCAGGATCAGGTGCGGATTCATTCCTGGTCCTCCTTCTTCTTGCCGCCGAAGCCCAGCAGCAACATCACAGCCAGCGCGGCCGCAAAGATCACCATGGTCTCACCCATGGTGTCGAAGCCCCGATAGGAGGCGAGCACGGCGGTCACCATATTGGGGACGGCGATGTCTTCGGGCGTGCGGGCGATATATTCCGCACCGACATGCGCGTTGACCGGCGCTTCAATCGAGCCATAGACCGGCATGTCCGGAACAGCGAACAGCAAGGCACCGCCGGCAACCAGAACAAAGAGGAAGGCCATCCAGTGACGCTTGACCGATACCGGATCGGCTTCACGTGCCGTCAGCAACATGGCGCCCAGCATCAGAACGGTGGAAATGCCCGCGCCGACGGCCGCTTCGGTGAAGGCCACGTCCACGGCATCTTCAGAGACGAACCAGGCGGCACATAGCAGCGAATACACACCGGTCAGCATGACGGCCGCAAACAGATTACGCATGCGCACAATCGCAAAGCCCACCACCAGCATCAGTACCAGCAAAGTATAGTCGAGGATTTGGGTCGGGTCGAAAATCATCAGGACGCCTCCTCGCCCTTGCCAGCCTCACTCGGATGCGCCGGCTTGTGGTGCGACAGGTCAGGTTTGAGCTGGGCGCGGTGCGCGGCATTAGCCACGGCATGGGTCGCCGTTGGACTCGTCAGGAACAAGAGCAGACCGACCAGCAACAGCTTGGCCACCGTCTGCCAGTCGCCGGCCTGGAGGATCAGGCCCGTAATGATCAACTCGGCGCCCAGTGTATCGGTGACACCGGCGGCATGCATGCGCGTGTAGAAGTCCGGCATGCGGATGACACCGATCGCACCGGCAAGCACGAAGATCAGGCCCACACCCATGAAGATCGCGGCGCCGGTGTAGCGGGCCAGATCGAAGATTTCCATCCCGGTCATTTGTCGAAATCCCCTTCCACGGCCTTGCGCAGAGACATCTGCGCGAGCGCGATATCCAGCGAGCGATAGCGGAAGAATTTCAGGATGGCGATCGTCGCCACAAAATTGATCAGCGCGTAGAGCAAGGCGATGTCAATGGCATCGCCGCGTCCGACCAGAGCCGAGAACACCAGCAGGAAGATAACGGTCTTGGTGCCGAAGGAGTTCGCCGCCAGGGTGCGGTCATACAATGTCGGACCGGCAAACAGGCGCGCCAGCATGATGGCCATGGCCACAGCCAGACCGAAGGCGATAATGAAATTGACCAGTTCGAGATCAAGCATCTGTCGCTCCCTCATCCTTGCCGTCTGTCGCTGTAGACGAGCGACCGCCCATATCGGCAAACCCGGCCGGATCCGTGAAATCACCATCCAGGGCGTGCACGAGGAAACCGTCTGCCTCGACCTCCACCGTCACCGTGCCCGGGGTCAGGGTAATGGAATTGGCGAACACGCACCGGGCCAGATCGGTATGCATATCAACCGGCACGCGAATCAGGCGCGGTTCGATATCGACCTCTGCAGCCATGACCTTCTTGGTGACCATGATGTTGGATTTGACGATCTCGCCGCCAAGCCAGCCCCAATAGGCGAACAGGGAGGCGGCGGATGCGAATGGAGCGGTCTCGCGATCCATGATCCGCATGCGGAATGTGAGGCCAAGGGCCGCCAGAATACTGACGATACCCAGGAATATGAGTTGCGGATGGCTGCCGTCGGTCGTGTAGTGGCCCGAAAGAACCAGCCACAACGCCACAAGCACCACTCCCAGGCTGATGCCGTAGAACATGGAATCTCCCCGCGCATTAACGCTATCGAAACGGCTTTTAACGGTCCCGTCGCGCGTTGGCCAGTCGAACCGCGTCAGAAACGCACAGGCAATATCAGCCGCACATCATGTGGGGTTTTACGCCTGACAGGCGAAACTCGCTTTTTGGAAGGACGGAATGCGGTGGGCCTGCCCCGGCTCAGTCCGTATCGATGGACAGGTTCCAATACCGCAAGACAGTCTGTGCCTTCTCGACCGAAAGACTGTCATAGACCTTGCGCGCCTCTTCACTGATCGCACTGGGGACCGGTCGGCCCAGACCGCGCCAGAAGGCTTCGAAACTGTCCCACTTCAATCCGGTGGCCTTGCACAGGACTGCGATCGCTTCTCCGCCCATATCATCGAACATCTTGACCAGAAGCGTGCGGTTGATGCTCGCCAGCTTGGCAATTTCGGTCACCAAACCGGGCTGAGGACCATCCATGGCCATCTCGGCAGCGGCCCCTTCAAGCGAGCCATAGGGCGAGACTTCGGCAGCTCCACGGTCACGCTGGCGACGGTCGATATAGGTCAGCACCTTGGAGACCAGCGGGTCCGCCCAGTTTTCGTCTGCGGCCATGGAGAAGACGTCCTCCACAGCCTCGATCAGGATTGTGCGCTGGACCGCGAACCGCTCAATGATGGCGCAGCGATCTCCATGCTCGCTCCACCAGAACAGGCGGAAGGCCTGGGATGGTCGCAATTCAGCACGCCGGATGATGTGACGGGCGTAGTCCGCCTCATCTTTCGAAGCTGAAATGATATGGTCCATGGTCGGCGACGCAATGTCGGCCGTCTCATTGCGCAGGATACGCACCACGACCGGCGGTTCGGAGTGGGCCACGAGGCTAGCTGTGACGACGGCCGAGAGTTTATCGCGTCGAGCCAGGGTCAGGCGGTGTTCCAGCGTCCCCAGACGGGCGATCTCCATCATATCGAAATCGCTCAAGGCCTTCGATCGTTCGAGAATGGGCGCGGCGATCTCGAATGTATCGGATCCCAATAATCGCAACAGGCGTTGCGGAGCATCGGAGATATCGGCCAGCCGCTCGGCGCAGCGCTTGCGCAGATCCACATCACTGGCCCGCAGGATATCGTGCAGTAGATCCCCGACGATCCAGCGCTCGCGCGGGGTCAGTCGACTTTCTGGTAGACCGACAATATCGGTCAGTCGGCGCGCCAAGACCAGGCGAGCCCGGCGCGGGGCCGGCTGATCAAGATCGAGAATATCGGCGTGGGCCATGATGATCGTGTCCATCCAACGGATTTCAACGCATCATCATGAGCCAAGCGCGTTAAGGAAAGGTAGGACGGATCAGGCGGATTTTCCGATAATCGGCAGGTGCTCACGCTCGATGAATGTCACCACGGCCGATACGCCAAAGAAGGCAACCGCCATCATGAACAGCATAGGCGAGAACACATAATTGCCCGCTTCGTCATAGCCCACCGGGGCAACGATGCCCAGCCAGGGCGAAAGGTGGAAGACAAGCGCGCCACCGATCACTGCCAGTGAGAACAGACCGCCGACGCCGCGCAAACGATTGGCGAACAGGCCTACCAGGATCAACACGGCCGCCAGAAGTTCGGCCACACCGGTGGCCATGCGCACAACCGGCTCAAAGAGCGCAATGCCGGACTGGGTGGCGATGAAGTCAAACACGGCATTATCGGCGCCGAACTTTTGCAGCCCCATGAAGACCATGAAGGCGGCCAGCAGAAGTCCGGTTCCCAAACGAAGCCATTGCATTGTTATTTCTCCTCGATCCTTGTCGCAGGGTTTTGCATAGTGGTGTCTTGCCTTATCTGCGGCGGGCGGGCCAATCACGAGCTGCCCGCTGTCGATGACACACACGTGATATAACTCTTGATTGCATACACCAGATGCATGACTTTTTGATCGTCCAGGGCTGAGTCCGGCCTGATACCCGCGAGCCCATCCTTGCCTGTCTTTCGTCCCCTCGCCGGCAATCGCCAACTACGTCTTCCTCCGTTTGGTGGATATCTGATCATCGTCGCCGGATGGTTTTTCGGCTTTGGCCTGCAGACCACACTCTTCCCCGGCGTGATCACATTCACCCTGGGTGAAAGCCCCGAACGGCTCAGTCTGGCCCAGGCGGCCCTCACCGCCCCCATGGCGCTTCTGCTGCCCCTGGCCGGAATTCTGGCGGAACGGGTCGACCGAAGAGGCATCCTGTTTTACTGCCATCTGGGTGCCGGAATTGCGTCCTTGATCCTGGCCGCCCTGTTGACCACGGGCGGATTATCCTACTCCATCCTCGTCATCTTCGCCCTGACCGTCGGTGTGGCCGGCGGCCTCGTGATTCCGGCCCGCGACAGCGCCATCAATCCGATTGTGCGGATTTCCGCGCGCACCCGTCATGGCGGAATTGAATTGCAACGCGCCGTGGTGATGGCGTCCGCGGTCCAGTTCGGCGCTCAGATCGCCGGCATGGCCGTGGGATATTTTGCCGGTACGATCGGCCCGGCGGCCCTGTTTTTCATGCAAGGCGTGGGACTGGTGATCGGCGGGCTGGCCGCAGCCTTTGTGCCGCGACTGGGTGCTAAGCGCCACGCCCCTGACAGTCATGCCCTGCGGGATCTGAAAGACGGTCTCGATGCGGTTCTGCATTCGCCCGTCCTGATGCCAATGACGGCCATTATGGTGGCCATCGGCGTCTTCATCGTGGGCGGTGCGTTTTTGGTCTTGATCCCGATCTTGCTGCGCGAAAACTACGGCGCCAGTTTTGAAGCCCTGTCCAGCCTCATGGTGGTCTTCTGGCTCGGGGCCTTCATCGCCAATGTCGCCCTCGTCAAATTCGGTCACATCGAAAAACCCGGCCGTGCTGTGCTTCTGGCACAAGGTGTCACCGTTCTGGCGGTGGGCGCTTTCGCCATTCCGATCCCCTTCTGGGGCATCTATCCGCTGGTGCTGGCCTGGGGGCTGGGCGCCGGTGTCGCCATCTCCCTGAGCCGAGCCGTTGTTCAGGAACAGGCTCCGCCGGACAAGCTCGCTCGGGTGATGTCGGTCTATCAACTCGGCCTGTTTGGCGGCATGCCGGCGGGGATCTTGCTGATGGGTCCGGTCGTCGGCGCCATTGGTGCCCGCTCGGCCGCGCTCATCCCGATGGTCGGGCTAGGTGTGGTTCTGCTTGCCATAGCGATTTTCACCCCCATTCTATCGGTCAAGCGCGGGCAGACCCATGCCCTGCCCCCGGCCGAGGAGGATGATGATGCCAAAACTGAGTGATGAAGATATCCGCGCGCTGAAAGCCGCCCTGGACAACGACACCTATCAAATCGCTTTCGAGGAGGGCACCGAACGTCCCTTCTCCCATCCGCTCAATGATGAAAAACGCGCTGGTCGTTATCACTGCGCCGTGTGCAAGACGCCTCTTTTTTCATCAAAACACAAGTATGAAAGCGGTTCCGGCTGGCCTTCCTTCTATCAGACTGAAGACGATGCCGGTATTGAAACCAAGACGGATTTCAAACTTCTCGTCCCGCGAACCGAGATTCATTGTGGCAATTGCGGCGCCCATCTGGGCCATGTCTTTCCAGACGGTCCGCAACCCACCGGCCAGCGCTTTTGCGTCAATGGCGGCGTATTGGGTTTCGACGCAGAAGACGGCGGGAACGACACAACGGACTGAGTTTAGGGGAACGGGGCTCATATCCGCCGGATTGCCGACGGATTTCAAACGGGAGAATAACGGGGACCATGCGTACCATTCACATCAAACGGCTCTCTATAGCCAGTGTGGGGCTTTGCGCTCTCACGCTTGCAGGATGCAGCCAGGAGACTGACATGACTGACAGTGCGGAAACGCCTGCCAACACGGCCCAGGCCACCACAGAGACCTTGCTGACAACGGCCCAGATCCTGACCGCTCCGGAAATCGAACAACGCCCGCACGAGATCGAACAGCTCGGTTTCACTCGCACGGACGAGTATTTCTGGATCAAGGATGAAAACTGGCAGCAAGTCATGCGCGAGCCGGAGGTCCTGCAACAGGATATCCGCGATGTTCTCGATGCCGAGAATGCCTATCTCGACACGGTCATGGCCCCCACCGAAGCCCTGCAGGAAACGATCTTCCAGGAGATCCGGGGCCGGATCAAGGAAGATGACAGCTCCGTCCCGTCCCGCGATGGCGAGTTCGCCTATTTCTCGCGCTTCCGCGAGGGCGGTCAGTATCCGATCTTCTCGCGTCGTCCGGTCGATCCGGAAACCGGTGAAGTTGTGGGTGAGGAACAGATCCTCATCGATGGTGATGCCGAAGCCGCCGATTTCGACTATCTCGATTTTGGCTCCATTCAGCACTCCCCCGACCATCGGTATGTCGCCTATGCTGTCGACACCCGGGGTTCGGAATACTACGAGATCCGCGTCAAGGACCTGGAGACCGGCGCGATCGTCTCGACACTGACCGAGGAGTCCACCGGCGATTTCGTATGGGCCAATGACAGCTCCACCCTGTTCTGGGTCTGGCGTGATGATAATGGCCGCTCGCGCCGCATCTATCGCCAGGTGAGCGGCGAAACGGGCAGTGATCTGATCTATGAAGAGGAAGATCCGGGCTTCTTCCTGTCCGTCGGCGCATCCGATGGCCGGGGCTATATCGTCCTGCGCTCCGGTGGTCACACCTCGAATGAATTGCGACTGGTCGATGCCGATAATCCAACCTCGGACCCCATTCTCATCGCCGCGCGCGAAGACAATATGGAGTACGAGCTGACCGAGGCCGATGATCGTCTCTACTTCCTCACCAATGCCGATGGCGCGGTGGATTTCAAGATCATGTCCGCCCCGCGTGACAACCCGTCCCGTGAGAACTGGGAAGAGGTTGTTCCGCATCGTCCGGGTGTGCTGATCAATGCCGTTCTGGGCTTCAAGGACTGGCAGGTCCGCATGGAGCGTGAAAACGCACTGCCGCGCATTGTGGTCACCCATTATGCCTCTGGCGAGAGCTATGACATTGCCTTTGACGAGGAAGCTTATTCGCTGGGCGTTTCTGCCGGTTATGAATACGACACGGATAACCTGCGTTTCACATATGAGAGCCCGTCTACGCCGGACGAGACCTATGATTTCGACATGGCCAGCCGCGATCGCATCCTGCGCAAGCGCCGCGAAGTCCCCTCCGGCCATGACGCAAACGATTATGTCGTCCGCCGCATCATGGCGCCCGGTCATGACGGTGTCGAAATTCCGGTGACCATTCTTCACCATGTCGACACGCCGATAGACGGATCAGCGCCGTTGATGCTCTATGGCTACGGCTCTTACGGCTCGACCATTCCGGCGAGTTTCTCTGTCAGCCGCCTCTCTGTTGTGGACCGGGGCATGGTCTTTGCCATCGCCCATATCCGCGGCGGCATGGCACGCGGCTATCAGTGGTATCTCGACGGCAAGCTGGACAAGAAGATTAACACCTTCCATGACTTCGTCTCCGCAGGTAATGCCCTGGTGGATGAAGGCTATACCACGCGGGGCAATATCGTCTCCTATGGCGGTTCTGCCGGTGGTCTCCTGGTCGGAGCCGCAATGAATCTTGATCCGGAACTGTTTGCCGGTGTCATCGCGGCTGTTCCGTTCGTGGATGTGCTCAACACCATGTCGGATGCCGAACTGCCGCTCACTCCGCCGGAATGGCCGGAATGGGGCAATCCGATCGAAAGCGAAGCCGATTACCAGACCATTCTGGAGTATTCGCCCTACGATCAGCTCGACAGCCATACCTATCCGCATGTTCTGGCAACGGGCGGTCTGACCGATCCGCGTGTCACCTATTGGGAGCCGACCAAATTCGTCGCTCGCCTGCGTGATCGCCGGACGGATGACGGCCTCACCCTTCTGAAAATGAATATGGGTGCTGGCCATGGGGGCGCATCAGGACGGTTCGACAGCCTGCGCGAAGTGGCCATGAATTATGCCTTCGCCTTGATGGTTGTCGGCCTGGCCGATGCCGAAGTGGCTGAGCTGGCCGAGACCGAGGACACAATCAGCGAGGACAGCGGTCACTAGACCGTTGAGAGCGAACACGGGAAAAGCCGCGGATCGAACGCGATCCGCGGCTTTTTTTGCGTGCTCAGACCTCACACAGATGAGGTCGCGCTTTTAATGCGCCGACGGGCCGAGCTCCCGGCCGCGCAGCTCAGTCTCCAATCCGGAAGTCCAGGCGCACATGCCGATTACGTCGCATCTGGGCTTGGCCTCCCTCCATACGCGGCTGAAAACGCCACTGTTGGACAGCGCGGACCGAGGCCCGACCAAAGATCGCGTCCGAGCACGCACTTACCCTGGCATTCGTTGTCTGCCCTTGCGCCGTAATATCAAACACGATGACACAATGGCCCTCCAGATTGCGCTGCAAAGCCCGGTCCGGATAAACAGGTGGCACGCGATAGATCGGTTGTTCGTCGGTGTCGACGGCCTGAAACCGGTTGGGCTGGAATTCTCCCACTTCAACCTCCGGCGCGAGCGCAACAAGCTGGATGGTCTCCGCCCCCGGTCTTTGCGTCGACGCGATCTCCAGTCGGGGTGCAGGCGGCGGCGGCGTAACCGGTTCAATATGGTCCGGCGTCACATTTCGGTGTGGTTCATAGGGTTCCACGGTCTCGCTGATCACGAAACTGGGGCGGTCTGGTTCGTTCAGCCTCGGAAGCTCTGGCACCTGGATCATGCCGCGCATGGCCATAAACACGCCGATCGTGACCACCCCCGCCAAGGGCAGAATCACCGGCATTCGGGTTAGTTGTGACATTGTCGTCTCCCCACGGACGTACGCATCACAGCCCTGAACTGCGCAGGTCGTTTCGATTGCCCGGACCATCTGGCGTCCATATCCCATGGATCGCCACCGTCCAGGCCTGATCGCTCGTCCCAAGTTGAGCAATCAGAAGCCTCAATCTGACCGCGTCACATGGCATGAAACCGGCTGGATTAAGGTCATTTTTGGGGATGGAGCGAGTGCGTGGTTCCTGCTCTAGCTTCGTTCTGGCAAGGCCACACCCTGAGGTGAATAGAAACGCAGGCACGTCTCATCAAAATTCAGAATCGGGCGTCCGTCCGTATCGAAGCGCGCATTGGGATCGATCTGGAAGCCGCGTCGTGCTTCCTCAACCCTCAACGCACAGCGTTCCCGGTCCAGCTGCTCTTCCAGCGCGTCCATACCATCAAGCACAGCCTGTCGACGTTGGATGAATGAGACCCAGCCTTGTGCCGCGGCGCGGGAGTACTCAAATGACAACGCTTCCTCGAAGGCCAGCATCGCACGCTGCGGCTTGCCTTGTTCCTGCCGGATCACCCCCAGCTGAAGCCAGGCATCACCGGGGCGATGCAATCCACCAACATTCAGGGCCTGGACATAGGCGGCCTCAGCCTCCGAATGGTCGCGTACCTGATACAAAGCCTCAGCGAGGGTCTGATAATCCTCGCCTGCGCCGGTCAGGGTCGCCACACGCCGCAATACAGGCAGTGACCGGTTCCATTCCCGCGCCAATTGCCAGGAGTGTGCCAAGAGGCGGTAATGCTCTGCTATTGCAGCGACACGACCGGCATTGATTTCCCGTTCAAGGATATCACCACCACGATAGGGGTAGCCTTGATAGTTATAATGCTGGACCAGCCGAATGATCTCATTCTCCGTGTCCAGCAACCCCCGCGAATACATGACGGAATAGGCGTGGAAAGCGTCAGTCTCACGCCCCATCTCGTTCAAGACGTTCGCATATCGCGCCCAAACCTCCTTGTCGCCCGGCCACAATCCCAGCATACGTTCGATGACATGCAGCTGTTCAGACATGTCAGCGCGCCGCTCAAGATAGAACATCAACAATAAAAACCGGCTTCGTTCCGGGGTTTGTGCCAGCTGCACGGCCTGGCGGGCATACATCTCGCCGACGTCATACTGTTCGGTGACCGCATACGCCTGAGCCAGCCAGAGGGCGATCTCTTCATCCAGCGGGTATCCAAAGACCAGGGCGTCTTCGAGCCATCCGATCGCCGCTTCATAGTCCTCCTGACTGAGAAGCAGGATGGCCGTGTTGATACGCATGGAATTAGCCTGCTCGGGCGGCAGAACCTGCAATCGAAGCGCATGCGTAAAGTCTTCGATCGTACCTGTGATATTACCGGTTTGATGCCAGGTTTCGCCTCGCAGGGAGAGGACGGTCGCCCGTTCGAACGGGCTCAGCCCCGGGCTCTCCAGGATCTCGCTCAGCAGCGAGATTGCGCCATGGGGATCTTCCGCCTCGCGGCTTTCAAGGGCCTCCAGAATGCGCGCGCCCACTCGGCTGGACAGTAAGTCACCATCTGACAGGCTGACGTCGTTCCTGATTGGACGTTCAAGAGAGGTGCGTCCGTGTCCGAAATCTTCAGCGGCCTTGGCAGGGCCCGTCAGCGTGATTGCCAACCCGAACACCAGCCAGATACGGCTCAATCTGATCCAGATTGCTCGCATCTTGGATCCTGGTCCACCTGATGTCTCACCTTGCCTCGTCATCGTGCTCATACTGACTCTCCCTCGCATCCCATTGTCAGCTGGGACGGGCCCATCCCGAGCAAAGCCAGTCCCACACCGCCTTTGTCGTGTCTGGATAGCAGTCAGCGTGTGATTCAATCTTGCCGAGATTGAGGCTGCGTCAGGAAACCTCCATTTTCACGACCGGGGATCATCGCCCAACCTCGACATGTATTCGAACACAGAAAAACGCCCTGACCGGGCGGCCAGGGCGTTTATCAAACTTGGTGGAAACAGAGACGGCTTAGCCGGCAGAAGAGCTCTCTTCGCTTGAGTCAGTTTCAGCGCTGGCTTCTTCCACTTCTTCGATCTCATCGCCGAACTGGTTGTAGAGCGACTGACACTGTTCCGGCACTTCGATGGCGAGGCGTTCTTCGCCGGTGCGCTCATCGATAGCAACGGTACCCAGAATTTGGGCCGACCCCATAAGCGCATCAACGTTCAGACGGCATTCATCGCGGAAAATCTGCTCGCGACGTGCCGCCCGGTTGATCTCGCCCTGGATCTCATTGCGAACGAAATTTACCCAGCCCGAAGCGGTGCGTCGGGAATAAGGATAGCTCGTACCTTGCTGGAAGGCTTGGATCGCAGACTGTCGCTGGCCCAGCTCGTAACGCACATTGCCCAGAAGCGTCCAGGTCGTGCCCGGACGGTTCAGACCACCACGTTCCAGAGCTTCCTGAAACGCTGTTTCGGCTTCGGCCAGCTGTTTGAGCTGGTAATGAGCCTCACCCAGTTTCTCCCAATCCGGGCCTGCGCCCGTCAGTTGCGCCAGCTGGCGCAGAACCGGAACAGCGCGCTCCCACTCACGAGACTGACGCCACATATTGGCCAGCAGAGAAAGGTTTTCCCGATTACGCTCAACACGACCCGCATTGAGTTCACGTTCTAGGATCACGGCACCACGGAACGGGTATTCGTAGAACGAATAGTATTGGGCAATCCGGACCAGTTCGCGGCTCTCAGTCAGCATACCATTGAGGTACATGACCTTATTGGCCTCAAACGCATCGCTTTCACGTCCAACCTGAGCCAGCAGAGACGCGTAGGACGTCCAGTTGCGCTTGTCGTCCGGCCAGCGACCGACCATGGCTTCCACGATCCGCATCTGGTTCGGGATGTCATCAAGCTGCTGGTAGAAGAACAGCATCAACATGTAATCGCCACGTTGGCGCTCAGCCGTCGGCAGAAGCGACCAGAAACGTTCAGCGTGAACCAGACCGTCACGATAACGTTCAGCCTGCGCATAGGCCTGGGCCAGCATTTTGGACAACGGAGCCGTCATTTCTGCACCGGCCTGAATGGCCAACTCAAAAGAGCGAATGCCCGCGTCGTAGTTTTCTTCGATGATGTAAAGCTGACCGATATTGACACGGAGATTGACAATCTCCGACGGCAGCATGGCACCGGTTTCGATCGCACCTTCCCAGTCTCGCAAGGCGAGAGCGGTTCGGTCGGTTTCGAAATACGCACGTCCACGCATCTGGAGCGAGACGGAGCGTTCATATGGATTGATATCAGAATTGCCGAGCGCCTGGTTCAGCAAGGTAATCGAGTCTGCGAAACGCTCCTCACCCTGAGCTGTCTGCGCGTCAAGAACGATTTGACCAATCGCTGCGGAGAAAGTGCGTTCAGCAGCCGCCTCTTCCTCGCTTTGCTCTTGGTTGTTATTGCGGCGGCGCTGGGCGTCCGCGTCCGTGACCGCAACACCGGCCAACGAAACGGCAACGGCCAGGACGGCGGTCGTCCGCATCAATGCCGTCAGATCGAAACCCTTAAAGCGGATCATCGATGGCTCCTTCACACCTGCCGTTGCCGGCGGGCCTTCTAAATCTCCTGATCCAGACCTGTCAGCATTGCGCCCTTCCTGGACAATGCGGGTCGGACCCCAAACTCAGTTTGACAAAAGCGCGCCCAATGCGGGCCTCCCCCTTTTGTCGTTCTGGTCCCGGGCAGTGCCTGTTAGGCACTGCCCGGATCCTTTGCCAGTCTACCACACTCTGCCATCCAGAGCGCGGTTATGCTCTAGTCAGCCAGCTGGAATTCGAACGATGTCTGGACACCACGACGAGCGACCGGAACACCATCCTCAACTCTCGGCTGATACCGCCAGCGCTCCACCGCACGAATAGCAGCGCGCTCAAACAAAGAGCTATCACAGCGGCCGGTCATGATCGTGATATTGGTCGGCGTACCGTCCGGTGTCACATCAAACTGGACTGCACAACTCCCCTGAATGCCTCGCTCAGCTGCGCGCGGCGGATATTGCGGCTCAATCCGGACCAGCGGCTGGGCATCACGATCGGATACCGAGAAGCTGATACTGTCTGAATTGAGAGTCGGGGCATCAAAGGACGGAATCTCACCAATGATGGTCGACAGACCTTCAGTCGGTTGCTCCGCACGTTGACGTTCAATTTGCGGCGGCGGCGGCGGCGGTTCGACACTTTCCACGTCATCAATCGTCGTTTCGCGGCGGCGGACATCCACCTCAGCGACTTCCTGATTGATCACAATGTCGTACTGCGTGGCCTCTTCATCCAGATCCAGATCACCCACACGAATGTTGACGATCATGAGCCAGAAGACTCCCACAGTGACTGCAATGGCCAGCGGGATGCCGATAATAAGGCGAAGAAGACTGCTACCCATTCTCTCCTCCTAAGGCTCGACGGTGGAAACTTTGACTTCCACGCCCAACTCACCGAGCAACTCCTGAACGTCCAGGATAATGCCAATATCGGCATCCTGATCGCCCTGGATTACGGCTTCAGCACGCGGGTTTTCTTCCATCAATTGCTCGATGATACCACGAACCTGAGCCTGCTCATACACACGCCGGTTGATAAAGATCTCGTTCTCACCCGTGACGGCGACCAGCATGGTCGGACGCTCATCACTGGTGATCACGGCTTCCGGCCGCTCAACTTCAACTCCCGGCTCCTTGATGAAGACGGAGGTCACGATGAAGAAGATCAAGAGGATGAAGACGACGTCCAGCATGGGCGTCATGTTCAGCTCAACATCTTCCTCGTCGGTATTTACTCGACTGACGCGTCGCGCCATTTCCATACCCTCCGACTAGGAACCCTGCTGACGATTAATCGTCACCGGGATTTCGTTAACTTTCATCTCGTCAAAGATGGTGACCACCACGCCATGAGATGCCTCGTCATAGACTTCGAGAACAACGGCACTATTGGGTGCCTCGGCCCGAATACTATTGATGGCAGACAGAACGCGGTCCGGCTCGGTTTGCAGGCGATTGACGAAAATCTGATCGTCATTATTGACCTGAACGATAATGGCCGGATCGACTTCCTCGTTCGGCGGCGGATCATCAGACGGCGGCGGTGGCCGCATGTCGATGCCCGCTTCCTGAAGGAAGGTGGCGGTTACGATGAAGAAGATGAGCAGGATGAAGACGATGTCGAGCATCGGGGTCATATTGACCTCGGCCTGATCACCTCCACCTTGTTGACGACGACGCCGCATCAGGCCTCTCCCTCAGTCAGTTCCATCTTGTCCGCCAGCACAGCGACACGACGCTGGGCCAGACGTTCAATCTGGGTGGCAAAGATCAGTCCGGACAGCGAGGCAACCATGCCTGCCATCGTCGGGATCGTTGCCCGAGAGACACCGGCCGACATGGCCTGGGCGTCAGATGAGCCGGAAATCGACATAACGTCGAACACGGTAACCATGCCGGTCACGGTGCCCAGCAGACCGAAGAGCGGAGCGACCGCGACGAGGGCTTTCACCAGCTCGACATTTTGGTCACAGCGCTGTTTGACCTCCGAGATGAGTTGGTCACGGATGGCGTGTGCATACCAGGACGATTTGTCCCCACGCGCCGTCCATTCCCGGATTGCCTGGTTCGCTTGGCCCGGCTGGGCAAAGAAGAAATAGGCAAACCGCTCGAAGATGAAGGCCCACATCACAAAGGTGGTGATCATGATCACCGTCAGGACGGGGCCCCCACGCTCGAGGAACTCCTGGAGGCCGGTTATGATGGCGTTGAAATCCATACCGGATCCTCCTGTTCAATCCCTTAGGATTGCTGCTCTTCAGAGTGACGGGCAACGATACCGGCAGCCTGCTCTTCGAGCACCTGCTGGACACCGCGTGCGAAACTCGCAGCAAAGCTGTGGATGAACAGAAGCGGGATGGATGCAACAAGACCGAGAACCGTGGTCATCAGGGCTTCGGAGATACCGCCGGCCATGACCTGCGGGTCACCGGCACCGAAGATGGTGATCATGGTGAAGGTCTTGATCATACCGGTCACCGTACCCAGCAGACCCAGGAGCGGTGCGATACCAGCGCCAAGCTTCAGGAAGTTCAGGCCAAACTCGAGTTTCGGCGTTTCCTGCAGAATGGCTTCGTCCAGCTTCAGCTCGACAGTTTCCACGCCTTTGTCCTTGGCCGCCTCGTAAGCCAGCATGACACGACCCAGCGGGTTGCCCTTCTTGGCTTTGGAAGAGCGCTTCTGGGAAGACACAGCCATCTGCGTGGTCACCAGAGAGAACAGGCGGAACAGACCGAAGACGACAGAAATCGCCAGCAGGCCGAGGATGATGTAACCGACGAGGCCACCTTGCTCGATACGCTGACCGAGGTCCGGAACGTCCTTGTAGATCTCCAGGAGACCGCCGCGGGACGGATCGATCGTGCCGCGCACGATTTCGTTCGGTTCGGCATTGTAGAGGTTCGAGGCACCGGCAACAAAATTAGCCGGCGGCTGTGTCGCCATGTCCTGCAGCGCCCAAACGCCAGTGGTTTCATCCTGGGCAAAACGCGCAAAACGCTGATTGCCGTTATAGGAGGAGAACACAGCGAACGGACCCACGCGCGTGGCGTCGACTTCCTGGCCGTCGGCCAGACCGTTGACACGGGCTTGGAAGGTCACGACTTGACCCTGATAGATCATTTCCTCGATCATCAGGCGCCACAGCTGGTCGAGTTCCATACGGGTCGGCAGCGTACGGCTGTCAGCCAGTTCTTCCAGGGCGTCTGCACGACCCGGATACTGAGACGACACGATAGAGCTGTCGATCAGGGCAGCAAATTCGCCAGCGGACTGGCGCGCCTGACCGAAGAGTTCACGGAAGGAACCCTGGCGCTCACGCAGCTCGATATCGAGCTCGTCATTGCGGATCTGGTTCGCTTCGTACTGAGCTTCGAGCTGATCTTTTTCACGCTCAAGTGCAGCCAGCTGGTTGCGAGCGTTTTGCAGCAGAGCCTGCTGACGGTTTGTGTTTGCCTGAAACTCAGACAGACGTTCCTGGTTTTCCTGCGAGGTTTCACGCACGTCGGAACGCACGCGGTTGAGCAGTTCACCAATGGAGGACGCCGGCTGTTGAGCCAGGGCGCCTGCGGTCATAGCCACGCCCAGGGTCAGGGCTGCGGCAAGCGTTTTGATCTTTTGCATCACTTAACTCTCCGTTCCTGAGGGCGCTTATTGAGCAACCTGCGGTCCCGGCAGCGGGATCGTGTAGACGGACGGGGTCGTCACTTCCTGGGCGATACGGATCGCGCGGGTGACGTCGGACAGGTAGGACGAAGCCAGCGGCTGCCAGTCGTCGGCCCCGTTATAACGGATGGTCATGGTGTCATCGTTATACTTGCGGATCGCAGCGATACGGCCAAGCTGCAAGATCACGACAGGAACCGGATTGCCGGCTTCGTCGAGAACTGTCTCGTCGTAGGAACGAATGAAACGACCGTAGGAAGCTTCGATTTCATAAGCGTTCAGGATGGCGCGATAACGCTCAGCCGGGGAGATGTTCGGATCATCAACGACCGTATACAGGCGTTCGATGCGCGCCTGACGACCATTTTCACCTTCGAGACGGAACGGCAGGTCGAGATTGATGAAATTCTCCAGGCTGACAACCATTTCGCGGAGCATCGGAGCCAGTTCGGTCTCGATATTGTCCACTCGGGCCAGCTGCTGGTTCAGGCTTTCGAATTCGTTCTCTTGGGAACGAATGAAGATCTGCTGCTGCTCGATAAAGAGCTGCTGAGATTCAATCTGTTGCAGCAGGGCGCGGTATTCGAGCTCTGCATCGGTACGCTGGTCGTCCAGGCGGTCGATCCGGGCCTGAGTTTGTTGACCCGCAGTGGTGCTTTGTTCCGCGGCGTCAATCACGCTCCCCACGGATTGAGCACCGGCGGTTGCGCTCACGGCTCCAGCCGTGATTGCCGCGATAAGCGACGTGCGAACCATATCCTTCATCTTCACCATAGTCTCGCCTCACAATGGTCGATACGGGTCATCCGGAACGGACTCCCCGCAAACTGAAATTCGTGCTGACCCGGCATAGCCTGCCGGAGCGGCCCCCTAAAAGCATTCAAACGGCACGATGCCGCAGCCGATACGTTCGGCTTAGCCATCAAATGTCGACGGAGTGTTACCCGGACTGCAAACACATGGTCTGTCCGGCCCCGCCTCCGATCCGTAGTGGTTGACCCACTATCTCATAGGCGCGGATGCGCCGCTTGTTCGGAGCGAACGCTAACCCCGCGTGCGACTTCGATCAATAGAGGTTAAGCGGAAGAATCCATGCCTAACTGCTCATATTTGATCAAAATTCGCGTGTGGCGCTCAGCTGTCCCCCAGCGCTCGCGTTCTAATAGAGAAGTGTGACGATAACACTGGGCAGAAATGAGGCGACCACCCTTCCGGATTGTGAATTTTATTTAACACCAACCTGTGGAGGCATCAAAACGGCGTCGGGCAACGCATGTTCAAACATGGGCAAGAATCACCAACGACCGCGGAAAACCAAGATATTCAGGCGCGTAAAACAACAAAGCTCTGTGTGAATCGGATTTGCCGACCACTCACATCCGGGCACTCGCACGGACAGGTCGCGGTCACGCTGCGGCAATCTTTCGGTTGGGCGATGGCAAGGTCGCCCCCATGTTTCGGCTCTCGCAGACATTCAATCCTGCATCATGAGTTATGCGGATCTATCCCTGCCCATTCCTCCGTCAGCGGAGGCCAAGTCTGGAGGTCAGGGCGGATGACGCCTCGAACCGGCTGACCGACCCGTACTGACCGACCCGTACTGACCGACCCGTACTGACCGACTGGTGAGGAACCAAAAACACGCATGCTGACAGGACACTGGTATCCGAACCGAGCTCAGATAACATCGCGGGGGGCGCCAGAGATCGCGGGATATGTAAGTGATTGTGATTGGCTGGGGCACCAGGGCTCGAACCTGGACTCTTCGGTACCAAAAACCGCTGCGTTACCAATTACGCCATGCCCCAACCGGGTCCCGTCTCTCGCGACGGAGGGCGCTTAATACCCAAGTGATTTGCCGGATGCAATCTCCCGACTGCGTCGAATTGCTGCTCAGATGCAGTTCCACACGCTCGCACCTGTCCTGAAGGGCTGAACTGGCGCGCCATGACACGGTTGCATCGCGCCTCAACGGGCTCCATCGCAACTCCGTCTGCAATTGGGCTGCACAAGAGTGTTTTTCGCGCGTTGCACCGTGTCAGTAAACTGGCTATAAGCCGCGCCTCGGTTCGGAGTGTAGCTCAGCCTGGTAGAGCACTGTCTTCGGGAGGCAGGGGTCGTGAGTTCGAATCTCGCCACTCCGACCATCTATTTTCCCGCCCCTTTATTTTGATCCTCGCCCAGTTTCGTGCCGAGAGAGGTATCAGCGCGTGTTTACACCCAACTGTGATCGCCACCGTCAGTGACCGGGGCGATCTGTGTTCGAGGTTATCAAGTAAGCGGTCTGATCCGGTCATCGGGACGTCACAGATCCCATGTGTGGCCTGGATGTTTCACCCCGCGGATGGTTCAACGCCTGCGGGACATACCCCCTAACAATCCCTCGACCCTTAACGGCTTAGTGCCTACATTATGTCATGGAGGTGTCCGGGGACCATGTTCGACAGGCCAAGTCTGCGGCGTGATCTCACACGGATAGGGTTTGAGCGTGGGCCCGGCACACACTTGGTGCCAGCCTGCGCATGACACATGCCATCGCCCAAGAGGGGTGATTGGCCTCGTATTGTATTGGGGTGTTTGAATGAAACAGTTCTGGGTCACGTTTTTTGGCTCGATCGTCGGCGTCGTTGTCGGCTCGATGCTGGCGTTTATCCTCGCCATCTTCATAATCGTTGGCATGATTTCCGCCGCGACGAGCAGTCTGAACCAGACGCCAACCGTCGCTCATGCAGACGGCGGGTCCGTGCTCACACTGGATCTGCGCGAAGGCCGCCTCGATCAGCCGAGCAATTCCCCGTTTGCCTTTGCCGAAGCCACCTCGATGGTGGACGTGGTGCGCACTCTGGAAGCCGCTGAGCGCGACGAGAATATCCGTGGCCTGTTCCTGCGGGCCAATGAGTTCGGCATGGCTCCGGCTGCTGCCGAGGAATTGCGCGCCGCCATTTCCAGCTTCCAGGATTCCGGCAAGTTTGTGATCGCACACGCCCAGGGTTTTGAAGGCACGTCCGTGACCGGGTATTTCGCCGTCGCAGGTGCCGACGAGATCTGGCTGCAGGATACAGCCGCCTTCGCGGCCTCGGGCCTGGCCTCCGAGGTCATGTTCCTGGGTGGGCTGTTTGAACGCTTCAATGCCCAGCCGGAATTCGAGCAGTTTCACGAATACAAGAATGCGGCCGACACCTATACGCAGACGACATTTACAGAGCCGCACCGCGAAGCAACGCTGTCCTACATGACGTCGATCTACGAGACGGCCGTGGACGAGATCGCAACGGATCGCGAGCTCAGCAGCGACGCTGTCAACGCCTTGTTCGAGAATGCCCCCTATTCGGCAGAAGCCGCCCAGGAGGCCGGTCTGGTCGACACGCTCGGCCACGTGGTCAATGCCCGTGAGGCGGCCCTCGACCGCGCCGGTGAAAACAGTGATTTTGTTGACCTGGCCGAATATGCCCTGACGCTGGGCAGCTGGTCTCCCGGTCCGACCATTGCACTGATCGAAGGCCAGGGTGCCATCGTGACCGGCTCGGGTGAAGCGGGGGCCTTTGGCGGTTCCGAGATGATCGGTGGCGATGCCATGGCCGATGCCATCGAAGCGGCCACCGAAGACGACAAGGTTCGCGCCATCATCATCCGTGTCGACTCCCCGGGCGGATCGGCGATTGCCTCGGATCAGGTCTGGAATTCCATCATCCGGGCCCGCGAAGCCGGCAAGCCGGTCATCGTGTCGATGGCCACTGTCGCAGCATCGGGCGGATACTACATCGCCGCACCGGCGGATTATGTCGTGGCTCATGCGACAACGATCACCGGCTCCATTGGTGTCCTGGGGGGCAAGATCGTCCTGGACGGCACATTCGACATGGTTGGACTGAATGTCGAAACCCTGTCTGTGGGTGGCGAGTTTGCCACCGCCTTCTCCAGCCAGGAAGCCTGGACGGAAACACAGCGTGAGGCCTATCGCACCCAGATGGAACACATCTACGAGGACTTCACGGGCCGCGTTGCCGACGGTCGGGATCTGCCGCTCGAGCGCGTTCTGGAAATTGCACGCGGTCGTGTGTGGACCGGTGCTCAGGCTCAGGAAATCGGTCTGGTGGACGAGATTGGCGGACTGCGCACGGCGATTGCCGCAGCGCGGGAGATTGCCGGTATCGCGGAAGACGAACGCATCAATCTGAAGCGCTTCCCGGAACAACTGACCGGTCTGGAAGCCTTCTATGCCCTGTTCGGACTGAGCGCCGAGACGGCTGAATCTGCAGCCCGCCTCAATGCGCTGATGGAAATGCCGGAAGTCCAGGCGGCCCTGCAAGCCCGCCAGGACATGAGCCAGCAGGGTGTGCAGATGCGCACGACGGCTCCGGTTCCTCACTAGTCAGACACACTCTCACACAGACAGGCCCGCCTCTTTGAGGCGGGCCTTTTTGTTTGTCTGGTGATCAAGACTGGATCGGGCACTGTGCCGCGTCTCACCTGGCCCTGACCGGACTGTGTGCAGTCCGGTCGCGAAGAGGGTCCGGCGCGCTTCGGAAGGGCGAATGAACACGCCTCCTCGTGACGTGGTACGTGACACCGTATCTCCGATGTCAGCTCCCGACTATTCAATCCCCGAAACCGCATCCCTAAAAGGGTAACCCGAAAACCGTACGGGCAGACAGTCGGGGGACACGGATCCCGCGGTCATGATGGACACAAGAGACGCAAACATGCGCCCGGGATTGACCCGCGACGCAGGGCCGATCCAAGCCGCGCCCCCTCCCCGCACTGATCAGGCCAGCAAGAGTCCGATCACCATCAAGACAACGGTCGCAAGCAGGAGGATGATGAAATAGACAAAATCCATGAAGAGCGTGCGCAGGATCGATGAAAAACGGCCATGCCGGTAAACCACCCGGTGGAGCTTGTAGAGATAGAAGTTCGACCAGGTAATAAAAATCAGCCACGCCCAGCCCTGCATATAGACATAGCTGGAGAGAATTATCCCGATGAGGCCGGCGAAGATGAAAGCATGAAAATGCAGGGACACGACAAGATGGTCATAGAAGAAATAACCCCGCTTGTAGAAATGTGTGATCGCCAGCATCAGGGCGTAGATCGGCAGAAGCAGGAATAGCAAGCGTGGCGCCCAGGCTTGCATGGCGCGCCACAGGGATTCGCCATTATCCCGGATAATCTGTTCCAGCTGATCCGCCAGATAGACCCGCATGCCGTAACTCATCCACGGCTCCCGGCTGATCGTGAAACTTGTTCCGTCATCCAGTCGCACAATGGCCGTATCGGGATCTTCGCCCACTTCGACAACATCAGGATAGTCTTCAGGCAGCAGGACCTGTCGAATGCGCAGCACCATGGTATCGGGATTATAGACCTGGTCCGAGACCGCCCCATCCTCGACGACGTCCTCGACAGCCTCACGCCCCTGTTCAATGCCCTGCTCGATCCCCTCCAGAATGGTCTCCTGGACCGTGTCCGGCAGGCCCGATTGTGCAAGGCCCTGCTCGACATCTTCCCGCGTGGCCTCGGCTTGCTGGATCTCCTCGATGAGTTGTTCCGTCTGCTCCTCGCTGAGGTCCGACGAGAAATCGAAACTCCCGGTCGCTGCAGCGAACAGCAGGAAGAAGATCACACTGATAACGAGATAAAGCCGGAAAGGCGGTACATAGCGCGCCCGCACCCCACTTAGATATGAGCGCGAGAGGCGCCCCGGCTGAAACAGAAGCGGCGGCAAGGTTCGCCAGATCCGCCCCTCAAGGCCAAATACGCCATCCACAACCTCAAGAACCAGCTCCCAGATGGGGCGATGATAGGTGTCCGCCGTCTGGCCACAGCTGTGACAGACGGGCCCGGTCAGGCGTGTGACACAGTTGGAGCAGACATCATCCGGTGTATCGGGCTGAAACGCACTGAAGCGTTTCTTCTTCTTGCGCTTGGACTGACGAACAGCATCTTCCACTCCATCGGCGGCTGTTCCGGCCACGACCGCATCCGTGACGACTTCTTCACCAGCCATACCATCCCCCCGATGTCTGTCGGCCCGCCCCAAGCCCAGCGGTCAAACCCCGCCGGGAAACGTGCAGTCCAATTGGTTCGACCGGCGCCACCTTGACGGTCGCGCCGACTGACCCGGTGTCCGTTACTCGGCCGCCGCCGCGTCGATATCGGCAAAACACAGATATCGCGTGCGGTGGATATTCGTGAAGTTATCGTCCCAGCCCGTCACATCGGGGCTGACCAGGTTCTTGTTCACATAGAACACGATCGGGACGATCGGCATGTCGTCAATCAGCATTTGTTCGGCTTGTGCCAGCATGCCCGCGCGCACATCCACATCCAGTTCCTGATTGGCCGCGGTGACGAGCGCATCATAGTCCGGGTTGGAATATCGCGAATAATTCATCGGGATCGAGGCTGTTTCGCCCAGGAACAGATAATTGTACGGGTCGTTATAATCGGCCACCCAGCCGCCATCCGAGAGCTCGAAATCGCCCGCTCGCATGTTGTCGTAATGGATCTGGGTGTCGTTCTGGATCAGCGAAGGCTGGACCCAGTCCGCGATCGTGGACCAGTCATTCTGAACCGCCGGTGCGATCCGCGGATTATCGCCAGAGGCCCGATAGGTATACTCAAAGCGCAGCGGGTTGTCGGGGCCGAAACCGGCCTCTTCCAACAGGGCGCGCGCCATTTCGCGGCGTTCTTCGATCGGTGTTTCAGCCCACTGCGAGCCCACACCGCCGGCATAATTGGCAATGCCCGGGGGCACCATCGCATAGGCCGGGATGTGACCGGCCTGCAGGATGCCGTCTGCGATAAATTCACGATCAATGGCCATGCCCAGCGCATTGCGGACAGCCGGATCGGAGAATTTGTCGAGCTGGGTGTTGAAGGAGAAATAGGCCGTCTGCATGTAGGGGTGAACACGGACATATTCCGGCATGTCCCGACGCAGAACCGCCAACTGCTGACCCGGGAATTCCATATTCAGATCATACTCGCCCGATCGCACACGGCGCGTCGCGGCGCTGGCATCCACGGACGGGTAGAAATACACATCGTCAATGCACACATTGGCGTTGTCGAAGAAACTGTCATTGCGACGCAGATGGACAAAATCATTCGTCCGCCATTCCGTCAGGCGATACGGGCCATTGACCACGATATTGCCGGGACGCACCCATTCATCGCCCAGTTCCTCAACCACATGAGACGGCAGCGGGAAGGTGGTATAGTGGGTCAGCAGGCCCGGCAGATAAGGTGCCGGGTTGACCAGTTGAACTTCAAGGGTGCGATCATCAAGCGCCCGCACACCCAGTTCGGACGGATCTGCGCCGTTGGAGACCTCGAACGCCCCTTCGATCGGATAGAGCAACGACACATATTGCGCGCCGGTTTCCGGATTGGTGATGCGCTGCCAGGCATAGACAAAATCATGGGCCGTGACCGGCACACCGTCTGACCAGAGCGCCTCGCGCAGGGTGAAAGTCCAGGTCAGGCCATCCTCACTGACAGTGTAGGACTCGGCCATGCCGGGTACGGGTTGGGCGTCGGCATCCTCGGTGAACAAGCCGATGAACATGTCACCGATGATATTGTTCTCCCATTGTCCGCTGGCCTTGTGCGGATCCAGCGAAAGGGGTTCGACATTATTGCCGCGGTGCAGGACGACCGAGTCTGCGTCGTAGGACGAGCTGCCGCCGCCACATGCTGCCAGCATGGCTGCCGAAACAATGCAAATCACGGAACTCAAAAGAGCTTTCTTCGCCACGATGCGGTCTCCCCTACCGTTTTACCGTTGCCTTATCACTCAAATTTGTACCGGCCACGACCGCAACGGGCAACAGACCTCGCTCGACATTTCGCACGGGAGGCCGCTACACTTCGTTAAAATTGTCATTTCTGCTGGAGTTTGAAGCATGATGCGGAACTACAAATGGGCGTTGAGCCTTCCGGTGGCGCTCGGCTTTGCGTTTCCTGCGTTCGCACAGGATGATTCGCTCGAACAGATCCTGGCTTGCCGCCAGATCACCGAAGACGCCGCGCGCCTGGCCTGTTTTGATACCGCATCCGGTTCGCTGGCCTCTGATCGTGAGAGCGGCGAGCTGGTCACCATTTCCCGCGCTGAAGTGGAAGCCGTGGAACGCGAAACCTTCGGCTTCAACCTGCCCAGCCTGCCCAGCTTCACCATGCCGCGACTGGGCCGCGACACGAATTCATCACCGACAGCCTCCGCCCTGACACGCGCGGAAGACGGGGAGACAGAGAGCACGGACGCCATCACAATCGTGGAACGGGATTCCCAGGGTGGTGTTCAGAAGGTGGAAATGCTGATCACCGAGGCGCGTCGTGTCGGGCATTCCTGGATTTTCACCATGGAGAACGGCCAGGTCTGGCGCCAGACGAGTTCAGACAATATTCGCGTGCCCAGCACCCGAAACGGACCAAGACGCGCGGAAATCCGCCGCGGCTCCCTCAACAGCTATCAGATGCGGATTGAAGGGGGTCGATCCATTCCGGTTCGACGGGTGGAATGACCCGGTCACACGGCCTGCCCTCTGCGCCGAAACACACAAAGCCCGCCTCATTGAGGCGGGCTTTTACATGTCGCAAATCGGCAATGAGGTCAGATCACCCTAGCGATCGCGCGGATCAATCGCATCGCGCAATCCATCACCAATGAAGTTCAGACAGAACAAGGTGACCATCATGGTCACAGCCGGATAGATGAGCGTCCAGGGCGCAGCCATCATGTCCTGTTGCCCCGTGGAGATCAGACGCCCCAGAGACGTCATCGGTTCCTGAACACCCAGACCCAGAAAGCTCAGGAAGCTTTCCGCCAGAATGACCACGGGAATCATCAGCGTCACATAGACCACCACCGGCCCCATGACATTGGGAATGATGTGACGCCAGATGATCGACCAGCGCGACACGCCGATCGCTTCCGCCGCTTCCACGAACTCCATCTTGCGCAGGGCAATGGCCTGTCCACGCACGATCCGCGCCATGGTGAGCCATTCAACAGCGCCAATGGCCACGAAGATCAGGATGATATTCCGGCCGAACACCACCATCAGCAAAATGACAAAGAAGATGAAGGGGATGGAGTAGAGGATATCGACAAAGCGCATCATAGCCTGGTCGACCCGGCCGCCGACAAAACCCGCGATCGCACCCCAGGTCACGCCGATCACCAGTGAGACGAGTGTCGCCACTACACCGACCATCAAGGACACACCCAGACCCGACAGCGTGCGCGCAAACAGGTCGCGCCCGTGACCATCGGTACCGAAGATATGCCAGTTCTCCAGGGTTGGCGCGATCCAGACCCGGTCCCGATACTGGTGCTCCAGATCATGCACCCACACATCGAACTGGCTCAAAAAGGCCATCAGGATCAACAGACCCAGGACAATCATCGAGGCGACGGCGGCCTTGTTGCGCAGAAGGCGCATGCGGGCATCATCCCACAGTGAGCGACCTTTAACGGCCGCGGACTCGATGGATTTAGCGTTTTCGTGCGAGCCAATCATGCGTCCAGACTCACTTTCGGATTGAGCAGGCTGTAGAGCAAATCGGCCAGCAGATTGAGGAGGATGATCAGGCTGGCATAGAGAATGACCACGCCCATCACGACCGTATAGTCACGCTGAAGTGCCGCGTCGACAAAATGAGCCCCGATTCCCGGAAGCTGGAACACGCGTTCGATCACCAGAGAACCGGACAGCAGCGCCGCGGATGCCGGACCGAGATAGCTCACAATCGGCAGGATGGCAGCGCGCAGCACGTGCCGCAGAATAACGATCGGATCCGACAGGCCCTTAGCCCGGGCGGTCCGTACATAATTGGATCGTATGACTTCGATCATAGAGGCCCGCATCAATCGCGCCACCACAGCGATCTGCGGCAGCGCCAGAGTGATCACTGGCAGCACCAGTCGATCCGGCGTCATGCCCCGGATCGGGTCCAGACCGCCCGTAGGGAGCCAGCCCAGATACAATCCGACAACCAAAGACAAAATGGGGCCGGTCACAAGCGGAGGAATGGAAATCCCCACCATGGCCACGGTCATCACCGAGAAATCGCTGAGTGTATTTTGTCGAAGCGCGGCAATCGAACCCAGCAATGTGCCCAATGACACCGCGAGAAGGATGGAGAGAAGACCAATGGTGGCGGATACCGGAAGCCCCTCACCGATCAGTTCCGCAACATCCTTGTCGTGGAATTTCAGGGACGGCCCCAGATCACCCCGCAGCAATCCGGCCATATAGTCGAGATACTGTTCATGGAGCGGTTTGTTCAGACCGAATTTTTCCAGCACCCGCTCGCGCACTTCCTGCGGCATAGGGCGTTCCGTATCGAACGGTCCGCCCGGCGCGGCGCGCATCATGAAAAAGGCCACAGTCACGATAACAAGCAGGGTGGGAATCGCGACCAGGAGGCGTCGGAGCAAAAATCCGATCATGAAATGTTACTGAGCTCCGATAACTGAAGCCCGCAGTTTCACGGGCTGTACGCCGATGTCAATCGACCCGGCGGGACTGATACTCACCAACCTGCGGTTGCTCCTGCGGAATCAGGCCACGTTTGGAGATTGTATTAGCGCTATCTCCTGCGCCCGCTTCACCGGCAACGACGCTCATCCCGATCTGAACGACAAACAGGGCCAGAGCCAGCCATCCCAGCCGCCATGTCATTCGCTGCGCTCTATCGAGAAACGACATATTTTGAGCCTCACATTGCTGTACACTCTGGATCACGCAAGAAGCACGCCGTATGTGATCCGGCGTGAATTGAATATCCGCCCACTTTGCCTAGGATGCGGGGTGAGAACGGGTCAGCGACACGGGAATGATCATGCACAGCTCCGCCTGGTGGCAGGATTTCGAATTTGAAGACGGTGTCCTCACCGTCAAGAAGACCGGAGCCCGTGTGCGGTTGGAAGCGGGCGTGGTCGGCGATTTCCTCACCTGGTTGCCCTATTATGTGACAGTGGAAAGCTGGCGTCTGGCCCCGGGACGCAAAACCGGACCAGCTGTTTATTTCGCACCGGACCGCCCCCGCCCCTGGTATTTTGTGTGGCCGGTCATCCAGGCGGCCGGCATGCGCATCGTCAATTCGCCGGAGAAAGCAGACCTGGCCTTTGTGTTTGATGATTCGACCACAGGCCGCTCGCCGGATCTCTCCGCAACACTGCCCGTCGTGAACGGCCGCTGTACGTCGATTGAAAAGAGCCATGTCGCCGATGTGTTCCAGCGCGTGTTTGGCTATAGTCTGGCGGTCGATCCGGCCACATGGACAGGCCGCATGGTCGAAAAATCGGAGACGAATGGCGCTCATGACGGCCGAATAGTTCAGGGCCCGATCGAGGCAAAGCCCGGCTTTGTCTATCAGCGTGTGGTCGATAATCGTATGAATGACCGGCTGGTCGAAGACCTGCGCTGTCCCACCGTCGGAGGCCGCATCCCTGTTGTGATGCACAAGCGTCGCCCGGTGAATGAGCGATTTGCCAATTTCAACACCGATGTCGCCGTCTCGGACCCGCATGGCATTTTTTCGCCGGCTGAATTGTCCAAACTCTCCGAATTTGCTTCCGGGATGGGGCTGGACTGGGGCGGTATGGATGTGCTGAGAGACCGACAGGATGGCCGCATCTATGTGGTCGACGTCAACAAGACCGATATGGGACCACCGATTGCCCTGTCTCTGGATGACAAGATCCAGGTGACCCGGCGCATGGCGAGAGCCCTCACAGATTATACCCAGCGCGTACTTTCCGGCGACCACGCCCCCTGTCGCCACAACCCCGATTGAGGCCCATGTCTTCCATTCCCTTTGTTCGTGATTTCGAGTTTGAATATGGCCGCTGCGATACGCTGTCGCCGCTGATCCGTCGTGTTGTCGCCCCCAATCCGGGACCGTTCACCTATACCGGTACAGGCGTCTACATTATCGGTCATGGCAATGTGGCCGTTCTCGATCCCGGCCCGGTTGATCCCGAACACATCAAGGCCATGGAGGCTGCGCTGGACGGCGAACGTGTCACTCATGTCTTTGTGACCCACCACCATCTGGACCATTCTCCCCTGGCTCACCCGCTCGCGGAAACACATGGCTGCAAGGTCTACGGGTTCGGCCCGCAGAACACGGCTCCAACGGGCGGGGAGATTCGCCTGGAGGCCGGTGATGATGTCGGTTTCAAACCGGATGTCGAAATCACCGATGAGGAAGTCTTCAAGGGCGATGGCTGGACCATCCGGGCGCTTCACACGCCAGGACACACATCCAATCATGTCTGTTACGCGCTGGAAGAAGAGAACACCCTGTTCAGTGGCGACCACGTCATGGCCTGGTCCACCAGCGTGATCAGCCCGCCTGATGGCGACATGGGTGATTATCTGGAACAACTCGCCCGGATCCGGGACAAGGATTTCGACATTCTATGGCCCACACATGGCCCGGCCGTTCGCGAACCGCGCACATTCATCCAAGCCTATATTGATCACCGCCTGCAGCGCGAGGCTCAGATCCTCGAACAGCTCAAGGCGGGTCAAACGCGCATCCGTGACATGGTCGCTGAGATGTATGCGGATGTGGACAAGCGCCTCCATCCTGCTGCGGCGCATTCCGTGCTGTCTCACATCATTCACATGGTCAAGACCGACCGCGTCATCTGTGAGGGTGAGGCCGATCTGACCGCTCACTATCGCCTGGCCCAGGAAACTGTTTGACCGGACAGGTCAGGCGCGTTGTTTCCGTCTGAAAATCGAAGACGAGCTCCAGACACGTCATCAACACATCCCGGCCAAGGATCAACCGCCCCGGACGTCCGGGGCGCGGATCCGGTCGGGTCGCGCGCACAATAATCTGCTCCATGACGACCTCCCGGTCGGCGCGGGCACGGTGTTCAGTCAAGGCTTCACGCTCGTCCCGGCGCAGATGCCGCACAAACCGCGTGGGTTCCACCCCGGCCAGGCTCAAGCCCGAATTGGGTATACTCACGGCAGGAATGCGTCCCAGCCACCCCATGGGATGGTCTTCCAATTCAAGACTGGCCCGATCGACCAGACCCATCTGGCGAGACCGATGATACGCGGCATCATCCATGCGTGTCGGAGAGATGAGGCTAAACCCCACATGCACAGGTCCGATGTCGCTCTGCAGCGTCAGTTCGGGCGACAGCCCCGGAACACCATCAAACAGATAGACCTGCACATTTTCATCACCCGTCCCGGTATCGACATCCGTTCTCCCCGGAAGGTTCATGCGCACTTGCCCGTACCCGGACAGAAGACCCGGCCCGACGATCCCGTCCGCCATCTCCACAAGATCATGACCTTCAAACCAGATGACACGGTGGCGTGAACGCCGCCCATCAGGAAACCGAACCGGAGTGCGGCCCGTCTTGCCGCCCCCCAGATGCGCGCCATCCAGATCGATGGAGATGGGTAGGCGACTGAGGATCGGATTCGACAACAGACCGATTTCGGCCTCGCGCGATCCGTTCAGAATGACCAGACCGGGTGATTCCAGATCCAAAAGCAACCGGACCGGGTCGCCATCCAGCGCTAGATCGAGATAGAGCGGCGCAGTTGTCTCGACTGTCAGCTCGAGTTCGTCGGCACGCGCGTCATCCGATGCGCCCAGCACACCCATGACACCACACAGCCCCATCAAGACAGAACCCAGGCTGCATCTCATGCTGGAACCCCCGGCCGGAAGGCCCGCTCATACAGCTCCTGCCCGTAGGTTTCCGGGATGACCTGTCCCTGGGCGCGCTCCGGCCCGAATACATCCAGTTTGCGGTGTGTATGGCAGCTCATACGGTTCAGATAGGCTGTAAAATCGGCTTCGGTCCGGTGCAGCAAGGTGTCAGGACAATGCGAAACAAAGGCGCGCGGAAACGACAAGGCATCCCGTGTGTTGAAGAAGGCCTCCAGGTCTGACCGCCGTAAAATCCCCGCCAGACTACCCAGTGCCGCATAGTGATCGAGACGCGGCGTGTCGTCTGCTGTCGGTTCGACGAGCACGCGTGTCAGCAGCGCGATGGATTTGAGAAAGGCCATCACAATCATCGTGTGAACACTCTGCTCAAACGGTTTGCCACTGTTGAGATCCAGACTGTCATCCACCCATCCATGACGGGCCATTTTGTTGTGAGCCACCGCAAGAACATCACGATCAATCGGTGTCAGACACCGTCTGGCCAATATCCGGCACATGACGACCTCAAGTGCCCCGTCCAGATTGCCCTGCCCCAGCGCCTGACACAGGAACAGGTCGATATTGACGGGATTGACCCGCGCGTTCGGGCGCAGGGCCCAGGCCTCCACCGCCAGACCGTAGGCGTAAAAGACACAATGCGTGAAGGCATAGAGATCGCCTTCATCAATCCAGGTGAGATCACGGGGCGCCTCGAGATCCACCAGATCGAGCGCATCAACAAATTCCGGTGCGCACGTCTGACCCAGCATGCGCATAGAGAATGCGAAATCGAGATAACGATGAGGATAGGTTTCGGATGCGTACACCATGCGGCTATGGGCAAGATGCGCCAGCCAGGACTGCGTTCTGTCACGCGCCGCTGAATTGCCGAAATCGAGGACGAGTTTCTGAGGAAAGACGTAGAGCAGGCCATTCTTGAGGTCACGCCAGGCCAGATGAGCAAAATGGTCGCTCTCCGCCCGTGATACCATGAATTCCAGAAGACGGGTCGGGATCACGGCACCCGCACGCTGCGCCAACACAAGGGCTGCGGCGACTTCAAGGAAAGTTTTGCGCTGGAACATCGACGCACGGGGGTCATCTCGATGTTCGAAGATATCGAAATGACCCCGGTGGTGATCGATCCACTCAAATATGAAGGACAGATCCGTCATGATTCAATCGATCAGAAACGGTAAAGCGTGAAGCCACGGCAGAAGAACCAACCCGGATCACCGGGCCCTTTACGACAGATCGCATCCGGCTCAGGCATGGGAACCACGGTGGCCACGCGCGACGAGGCTACGGCACCGGCCAGTCGGCCAATCGCGCAATCGCCATAATTTGCCGTCTGAACAGACGGTGTTTCAGCCAGGGCTACAGGCATAACGGCCGCAGAACTCGCGGCAACGGTAATCGCAACAACAGCAGTTTTCACTTGATGCTTCATGATGCACTCCCTTCGCTTGGTGCGTTACTACCGTTAAACACGCTTGAGTTGTTTACAAGTCGGTATTTTCGCCATTACGCGCCAACTCAAAAACCCAACATGAATTTATGGAAAGGTTTCAACACCCTGTCTGCCAAACGCTCATTGCGCTTTTTTCAGAGTGCCTGGATGGAGCACATTCTGCTCAAATTTGAACGTCAGATGTCGGAACCCGAATTCGGTGGCTCACCGTCATCCGTCGCGCCCGTTTCCTCAGCAGGCAAACGACCGCCTGATTCCTGGGCCAGCAGGTCGAGAAACTGAATGACCCGATCCGCGTTACGACCCAGATCATGCACATCTTCGCGCGCCAGTGAGCGCACATCCACGATCGCCCCACCGGCTTCGCGAACCGTCACCCTCACCGCGATATCGTCGCGAAACCCGAACCAGAAGCTTTCCGCTCCCGCTTCAAACATGCCCGACTGACGTGAGGCTGTGCCAATTCGCCAGCCCAGATCCCGGGCCGTCCGCAAGGCATGCGAAAACACGATTTCCGGCTCGGCCGGCACGTTGAGCGGACGAATACGCGGATAAAGGCTCGCTTGATAATCGCCCAATGCACCGCCACCGGGGCCGTGCTTGGTCGCATAGTCCAGCGACATGTCACCGATATCCCGGCGAGCAATGAAACTGGTGGAGAAATGCGGCGGGTTGAGCGTATCCGTCGTGACGTCCAGGAGAACGGGCCGTGACGCCCGCGTCTGGTCGACATGGACCTTGGCTGTCAGGGCAAGCCCGGACACAACCAGAACCGCCAGCACGCCGGTAAAGGACGTCGCAAACTCACCGGCCATGAAGCGGTGAACAATGATCAGGAGACCGCACAGACCACCGACGACAAGACCGCTCACGATTAGCGGTGCCCCCAGGGTATGGGTCATCAGGTCGAGCCCGACCGACCAGTCAAAAAAGCCCCATTTGGTGCCCAGGGCCGACAGACCGAACCAGAACGGCAGGAAGAGTGCATACACACCGCAGATCAGCCCAAGCCAGATCGCGGTCTGCTCCAGCATAACCGTGACACGCACCATAATTGCCCCCAAGACACGCCAACGTGTACCTTAAGGATACAATCTCGATACGGTGAATGGCGAGCCCAAATCGTCCCTCAAAAATGACATTCTGTCATGCAGGCGGAAGGGACGGTCCCGCCAGAATTCGATAGCGACCGGCTTCACCCTGAACCCGCTCCAGAAATCGGGACGTTGGATCTCCCCCAATCCAAATCGCGCGGCGTGTTTGGCCACGGATTTTTCCAGCGCGAACCGGCTTTCCAATGGCCGGGACTGGGCCGAGGCCCAGGCGCCAATCCGGCTATCGCGGGCGCGACTGGCAAAATAGGCATCGGCTTCCTGGTCGGAGACGGGTTCGACAAGCCCCCGCACCCGCACCTGCCGACGCAGGGATTTCCAGTGAAAACACAGGGCCGCACGGGCATTCGCCTTCAGCTGTTCGCCCTTTGCACTCTCCAGATTGGTGTAGAAGACAAACCCGTCCGCATCGACATCCTTGAGGAGCACGATCCGCACATCCGGCAAACCATCCGCATCACAGGTCGACAGCGCCATGGCATTGGCATCATTGACCTCCTTGCGCTTGGCCTCTTCCAGCCAGTCGGCAAACAGCGCAAAAGGATCATCACGATTGAAGATCTCGGCGGCATTGGCCTGTGCCGTCTCGGCATAATCATCCGCACTCGGGGTCGGTGGTATGAGCGAATCCTTGGACATGAGCGGCCTCCTCTTTGTTCCGAGCAGGTAAGCCGGTGCCGCTGCAGGATCAAGCGCGCCGATGTATCGCGTCAACCTTTCGGGAATCTTCTTCTGCTAAGCGAATCCCTATGAGTGAGCGTAACCTGACACTGACGGAGGCCTTTGCCACCCTCGACCTGCCCGCCGGGTCGAGCCTGGACGTCGTCAAAAAACGCTTCCGCGAACGGGTCAAGGCCCTGCATCCCGACCATGTGGCCGCCACCCCGCAGACCCTGTCAGACCTCGCTGATCTGGTCGCGGCGATGCGCCGGCTCGAACATGCCCTACCGAACTGTCTGGTACTCGATGTGCCCGAGCATGAAGCCCGACGCGGCGTCACCCGCACGCTGCGCTCGGCCGGTCGCAGCCTGATTGTCCGCATTCCTGCCCACACGCAGGTCGATTGCATCCTGCCGGCCGTGGGGGAAACGGATACCTATATTCAAATACGCATCATTCAGAGCCCGGCCGAAGCCCAGCCGGAAGACTTTCTGAATGACCTCGACCAGCTTGATGAATTCATTCATGAATTCTCTCGCCCCTCGGCCAATAGCCGGTTTGCACGCTGGATCAGGAATTCGCAGTCTGCCGCGTGACGGGCGCTCTGGCGCTGTCTAGACTACGTGTCTGGGTTTACGACCAAGACCTGATTTCAACTTCAAGAACGGGCATTTCCATGTCGCACAATAGTTTCGGACATTTGTTCAGGCTGACCACCTGGGGCGAAAGCCATGGCCCGGCAATTGGAGCGGTGATTGATGGATGCCCGGCCGGCATTCCCCTTAACGAGGCGGATATCCAGCCCTTCCTGGACAAGCGACGTCCGGGCACCAGCCGTCATGTGACCCCGCGTCAGGAACCCGACCAGGTCAAGATTCTTTCCGGCGTTTTCGAAGATGAACGCACCGGCGGACCGGTCACGACCGGCACACCGATTAGCCTGATGATAGAAAACCAGGATGCACGGTCCAAGGACTACTCCCAGATCCGCGACAAGTGGCGTCCGGGGCATGCGGATTACACCTATGATGCCAAATATGGCATTCGCGATTACCGTGGCGGAGGTCGGTCCTCGGCTCGCGAAACCGCCATGCGTGTGGCGGGCGGCGCGATTGCCCGCAAGGTTCTGGGAGAGGATATCCGGGTACGGGCCGCCCTGGTTCAGATCGGCGGACGGGCCATTGACCGGTCCTGTTGGGACTGGGCCGAAGTCGACAATAATCCTTTCTTCTGTCCGGATGCGGAAACCGTCGGCCTGTGGGCCCAGGATATGGACAATCTGCGCCGCGAAGGCTCGTCCACCGGTGCCATTATCGAAGTCGTCTGCTCCGGTTTGCCGGCAGGCTGGGGGGCGCCGGTCTATGGTAAGCTGGATAGCGACATGGCCGCCGCGATGATGACAATTAACGCCGTGAAGGGTGTGGAGATCGGTTCAGGATTTGCCTCGGCCGCCCTGCGCGGGGAAGAAGCCGCCGACGAAATGCGGGCCGGTCAAAACGGTCCCGAATTCCTCTCCAATCATAATGGAGGTGTTCTGGGCGGTATTTCCACGGGACAGGATCTGGTGATCCGGTTCGCCATCAAACCCACCTCCTCCATCATGGTTCCACGTCGCACGCTGGACCGGGATTTCGAAGAAACCGAGATTGTCACGCGCGGACGTCATGACCCCTGTGTCGGCATACGGGCCGTACCCGTGGGCGAAGCCATGGCGGCTCTGGTTCTGGCCGATCATATGATGCGTCACCGCGCCCAGATGGAGTAACGGCCGCAACCCTGACGGCGCCCGCGCTTCCCTCTGTGTCGAATAATGAAAATTCCGTTCATGTTGGGCTCATCGCCCGATGTCTAACCTGTTCCCCGATGTAGGCTGATTATCCGTGTGCGGACCGGGCCAGCCATGAGAACGGAGGACATTTCCATGAAGATCAAGGGGTACGCATTCGCGAGCCTGGCGGTCTCTCTTCTGGCACTCACACCGGTTTCCGTGGCCGAGGCCATGCAGCGGGATCGAAGCCAGGAATTCAGACAGGCTCCTAGCGAGCGCAATGAAACATTCCGTCGTCAGGACGGACGCCACGACGCCCGCCGGACCGAACAACGCCGCCAGGAGCCGCGCCGCGCCGAACCGCGCCGTGCCGAACCGCGCCGACAGGATCCGCCCCGTGTCGAGCCGCGTCGCCAGGATCCGCCACGCACACACGCTCCCAGAACCCAGCCCCCCAGAACCCAGGCCCCTCGCACCACGCCGCCGCGCACCGAAGCCCGCCATCAGGGGCGTGATCCCCATGCCGCACCGCGCCGCCCTCAGCCGCAGGTTCAACCGAACCCGCGTCCGCGACACGATTTTCGGGATGGAGATCGCCGTGATCGCGATGTTCGAGATCGCGACGGGTATCGTCAGGCGGGATATCGCTACAACACGGATCCGCGTGATCGCCGCGATGACCGGCGCCATGATCGCCGCGACCGGGATTATCGGGATCGCGATGATGACCGGCGCCATGATCGCCGCGACCGGGATTATCGGGACCGCGATGATGATCGCCGCAATTATCGCGGCCATGATCGCAACCCGCAGTATCGCCACAATAATCGCGGGCATCACCGTTCGGGCCATTATGATCCGCGCCCGCGCTATACCTACACTCCGCGCGTCCACCACAGCCGTCACCGCTGGGACCGGGCCGAGCGCCGTCGTCACTTCTATTACGACAGCCACCGGCATCGTCAGCATATCCGCTGGGTGTCGCACCTGAACCATGGCTGGCGGCATACCCCGCGCTATGGCCATTACGGTCATCATTCGCGCTGGCGCTATCACGACCATTATTACAGCCGCCATTATCACACCCGCAGCTTTGGCTATTATGACGGTCTGTGCCGCTATAATGACAATGGCTCGGCGACGGCCGTGGGCGCGATCCTCGGCGCCATTATCGGCGGCGCGGCTGCCCATGATGATGATGTTGGCGTGGGCATTCTGCTGGGTGCCGGATTTGGTGCGCTCCTGGGCAATTCCATCGGTCATCTCGATGATTGTGACCGGGCCCAGTATCAATACGCGGTGAATTATGCCTTCGAACACGGCAATCCCTATTACTGGGGCAATCCGCATTCCGGTGTGCGCGGCGTGATCTATATCCGCGAAAGCTATAACTATAGCGGATCCTATTGCCGTTACGGCGATGCGGAAATTTACATGCCGGACGGCCGCTTCCATCACCAGCCGGTGCGCATGTGCCGCGACGCCTATGGTGACTGGCAGGTCGCACAGCACCAATACTAGGTCATTCATGCTGGGGCATGAACCGGGCCGGGCATTCTCGCAATGCCCGGCCTTTCCTTTTGCGCCGAACGACGGCGCACGATCCATCGCATGGACGGCCTGATGTGAACCCAAATTCCGCCTTGTCTGACAGGACTGTCACCTGCATGAGCCACACATTCATGTTGGGCTCATCGACCACCGGCTAGGTTGGCACACAGATTGAAACATTGGCGTTTGGAACTCACGGCGTTCAACATGCCGGCGCGCCCTGCCAAGGAGGCTGACCGATGAAAACCCTGTCCCGTACTCTGGCTCTGACCGCTCTGGCGGGCACAAGCCTGACCCTGCTGGCTCCAATGGCAGCCCAGGCCCAGTCCCAGTCCTATACCACCTGCGAGCAGCAGCGCACCGAACGTCAGGTCGCAGGCGCGCTGATCGGAGGCATTATCGGCGCCGTGATCGGCAATGAGATCGCCGATGACAGCAATAATGACCGCTATCCCGATTATCGCGATCACCGTCGTTATGACCGCCATGGCCGATATGAGCGTCGCGGACGGTATGACCGTCACCACCGCCGTCATCACCGCCACGATTCCTACTATCACCGCGATCGGGGCAATGCCGAAGAAGTGGGTACGATTGCCGGTGCCGGTGTCGGCGCGCTGATCGGAGCCGGGATTGCCGGTGGCGAGGACTGCGATCCATACGCCAATTCTCGTTATCAGCAGCAGGGCTATTACGACCAGGGCGGTTATGACCAGGGCTATAATCAGGCCGGATATGATCCGCGTTATGCCGGGTATGATGATGGTTATTCCAGTGGCCAGGTCTATTCCGAACCCTCGCTTGCGGGCGGTCCGCAAAACGAAGCCCGTGTTTATCAGGCCGGATCCCAGTCTGCGAATTATTCCACGGGTCGGTGCCAGTGGACCGCGACCCAGACAGCCAATGCCTACGGCCAACCGACCTCCACACAGGTTTATATGTGCCAGGGTACAGACGGCATCTGGCGCCCGGCCGACACGTATTGAGCGAGCCTGCCCGGCTTTGACACCTAGCGAACCGGCCCGGCGAGGCCGGAAGTCCAACCGGCTCGTATAGTCCGCACAAGGAGCCGGTGACTGACGGGGCGATCCGATGATCGTCCCGTCATTTCGTGTTTTCTATAAACGCTTGCGGGCATGGATCAGGTATTCTTCATTCCCATCACCCCCCCGTATGGGACTGTCGCACATGCCCAGCACTGAAAACTCGAACAATCCGTCCAGCGCGGCACGCACCTCAGCGATCGCCCGATCGGCCTCCACCTGGCTTTTCACCAGCCCGCCCTTGCCCAGCCCGGCCTTGCCGACCTCGAACTGGGGTTTGATGAGAGCGATCAGATCCGCCCTGTCTGCTGCCAGTTCCAACGGCCGCTGAATAACTTTCGTCAAACTGATAAAGCTCGCATCACACACTATAATCTCTGGGGCCTGGCCCAGGAGATCCGCCGTCAGATGACGCGCATCCGTTGATTCGAGACTGGTCACGCGGGTGTCATCGCGCAAACGCGCGTGCAACTGATCGCGGCCCACATCCACCGCGATCACATGCCGCGCGCCACGCTCCAGTAAAACCTCGGTGAACCCGCCGGTCGATGACCCGACATCCAGAGCCAGACACCCCGTCGGGTCCACACCGAACACATCCAGTCCCTCCACGAGTTTCAGCGCCGCGCGGGAGACATAGGGATAGGCCTCACGCGCGTCGATCTGCGCACCGGGCGGGATTTTCTGCGAGGCCTTGCTCAGAGCCACGCCATTGACGCTCACCCGACCGGCCGCGATGGCCGCCTGGGCCCGGGCCCGGGTTTCGAAATAGCCGGCATCGACGAGAAACTTGTCCGCACGTGTCATGCGCCCTCAATCGCGTGACACGCGGGAAAAATCAAATCCGTCGTGCGCTGGCCTAAAGTCCCAGCTCGCTCAGTCCGGGATGGTCATCCGGTCGCGGTCCCAGCGGCCACAGGAATTTGCGCGCGTCTGGCGAGATCTCAACATCATTGATCGAAGCTTCGCGGCGTTCCATCAGACCGTTGGAATCAAATTGCCATTGCTCATTCCCGTGCGAGCGGAACCAGCGTCCCGCGTCGTCCTGGCTCTCGTAGACAAATCGCACCGCGATCCGGTTTGCGTCATGGGCCCATAACTCCTTGATCAGCCGATACTCGGTTTCGTGACCCCATTTGCGGCTGAGGAAGTCGACAATGGCATCGCGGCCGGTGAAAAACTCGTCGCGATTGCGCCATTGACTGTCAGGCGTATAGGCCAGTGACACGGCCTGCGGATCGCGGCTGTTCCAGGCATTTTCGGCCAGACGAACCTTGGTCTCCGCCTCGTCTCGGGTGAAGGGGGGCAGGGGTGGACGTTGCGCCATGAGGGTCTCCTTTGGGCGTTGGGAATGAGGCGCAGATGGGTTGGTGAACACCTCTCCACAAGACGCCCTCACCGGTTCACCCGGTCACAGACACGCGAGGTCAGATTTATGTTGCATCAACAACTGTTGTATACAAAACTGTCTGTATGTTTGAACGCTGCATCTTTTTCAACATCCAGGCCCTGGCCCGCTCGCTCAATGCGCGCTGGGAGCACGCCTTTGCCGAATTCGGGCTGACCCCCGCCCAGGGCTATATGCTGCGACTGGTCCTCAATGAACCGGGCCAGTCCCAGCAGGCCATTGCGCGTGGCCTCCAGCTGGAGAAGTCCACTGTGACGCGCCTCCTCAGCGGATTGGAAGGCAAGGGCCTGATCGAACGCAAACCTGTCGCGGGCAATGCGCGCGAAAACGCTATTCACGGCACGGCGGCCGCCCGCCAGATCCATGATGCGCTCAATGCCACCGGTCAGCGTCTGTACGACCAGATGACCGATACCGTTGGCGAGAACACGCTGAAAGGCTTTGTCCAACAGGCCCGAACCATCAATGACCAGATTTAATTTGCCCAGTTAGTTGCTCATACAACGGTGAAAACATGAAACTCATCTGCTCCCCGGCCTCGCCCTTTGCCCGCAAGGTCAGAACCGCATTGATCCAGGCCGGTCTGGAAGACCAGGTCGACGTCCTGGCCCACCACCCTCTCGACGCTGGCGAAACCGTCATCCGAGCCCATAATCCGCTGGGTCAGGTCCCCGTCCTGGTCACCGAGGATGAGGGCATTCTCTACGATAGCGCGGTGATCATTGACTATATCGCGGCCCGCTCCCCCAAGACCGGCCTGCTCCCGGCCTATGGAGACAGCCACTACCGAACCGTGATGCGTCGCCAGGCCCTCGCCGACGGGATCATGACGGCAATCGTCGGCATCATGTTCGAACGTCGTCGCGAGAATGCACAACAAGCGCCCGGCTGGCAGGATCGACGCATGCGTGGGGTCCGCGCTGGGCTCGATGCCATCGAGGCGGAAATGGACACCCTGTCGCCCTATCCCTGCATTGATGCGCTCTCAATCGCCTGTCTCCCCGATTATGCCGATCTACGGATCTCCGATCTGATCGACTGGCGGGAGGGTCATCCCAAGCTGGAGGCCTGGTTCGCCAGCCTTGCCGGTCATGACGCGCTAACCCGGACCCATCCTGAAACCGGGACAGCTCTGACATGAATGCCCAACTCCCCCTCTATGGCCTGATGCTGATCGCCGGAACCGGTATTCCGCTCATGGCCTCGATGAATGCCCAGCTGGCGATACGCCTGGGCAATCCGGCCCTGGCAACGGGGATTGTCTTCCTGGTCGGCGGGCTAGCCACGATTCCGCCAATGATTGCCATCGGATTTCCCTCGCGGGACACGCTGCTCCAGGCACCGCCTCTCTATTATCTCGCTGGCCTCCTGGTCACGCTCTACGCCCTGTCCATCACCTGGGCCGGACCCAAGATCGGCATCGGCAATGCCATCTTCCTGGTCCTGCTGGCCCAGCTCTTCACCGCTGCAGCGATCGATCATTTCGGATTGTTCGGCGCGCCCCAAAGCCCGGTCGGCGTACGTCGCGCCCTGGGCCTCGCCCTGATGGCGCTGGGTGTTTTTCTGGCCCGCAAACCCCTCATTCCCACCTAGGAGACCCGATGACCCTCCCCCTGGACCTGACCCCCGAACTGTTCGCCCTCACCGCGGTGACGCTGTTCACCGCCCTGATCTGGATTCCCATCATCCTCAATCGCCTTGTCGAAATGGGATGGTGGAAGGCGTTGAAAAATCCTGAGCCCGACATCGCCCCACGCCATGCCTGGGCGCATCGCCTCGCTCACGCGCACCGCAATGCCGTTGAAAACCTGGTGGTGTTTGCCCCACTGGCGATCACGGTCAGCCTTCTAGGCCTGGGCAATGCGCTGACCCATTTCGCCGTCACGGCTTATCTGGGTGCCCGCATCGCCCATGCCGTGATCTACGCGCTGGGCATACCGCTCCTGCGCACGATCGCGTTCTTTATCGGATTTTTGGCCCAGCTCGCCCTCGCCCTGCGCATTCTGGGCGTGGTGTGATCCTTAGCCCCCTGAGGCCTCAGCCGCGATGATCTGGGCCGCGGCCTCTGCCCGGCCCAGACATTCCAGCGCCTTGGCCGCAATGTGCCGGGCGTTGAGGCCCGCCGTTTCATACATGTTGAACGGCGTATCCTGGTCCTGGAACACATCCGGCAAGGTCAGCGTCCTGATTTTCAGGCCGCCATCCAGTGCACCGCGCTCGGCCAGCCGATGCAGGACAAAAGCGCCGAAACCACCCTCGGCTCCTTCCTCGACCGTCAGCAAGACTTCGTGTTCCCGCGCCAGGCGCAGGATCAGATCTTCATCGAGCGGTTTGGCAAAGCGGGCATCAGCCACGGTGGTCGACAGACCCTGGGCGCCCAGCATGTCGGCCGCCTTGAGCGCTTCATGGAGCCGGGTCCCCAGCGACAGAATGGCTATGGCTGACCCCTCACGCACAATCCGCCCCTTGCCGATCGGCACGGGCTGGGCGACATCTGGGATCTCCACACCCACGCCACCGCCACGCGGATAGCGGAAGGCGGATGGTGCATCATCAATCTGATTGGCCGTGGCGACCATATTCACCAGTTCGGCCTCGTCCGACGGCGCCATGATGACCATGCCGGGCAATTGTCCGAGGAATCCGAGATCAAAACTGCCCGCATGGGTACATCCATCCGCACCCACGAGCCCGGCCCGGTCGATCGCGAACCGAACCGGCAGTTTCTGGATCGCCACATCGTGCACGACCTGGTCATACCCGCGCTGCAGGAAGGTGGAATAAATCGCCGCATAGGGTTTCATACCATCGGCCGCAAGACCGGCCGCAAAGGTCACAGCGTGCTGCTCGGCAATGCCCACATCAAAGCTTCGATCCGGAAAGGCCTGGCCAAACAGGTCAAGGCCGGTGCCCCCCGGCATGGCAGCCGTCACAGCACACACCCGGTCATCGGCCTCGGCCTCGCGGATCAATTGCTGGGCAAACACCTTGGTATAGGCCGGAGGACCGCCCTTGGACTTTTGCTGCTTGCCGGTCACCACATCAAACTTGGCCACGCCGTGATACTTGTCGGCCGCCTGTTCAGCGGGCGCATATCCCTTGCCCTTCTGGGTGACGCAGTGGATGAGGACCGGTCCTTCCTCACCATCGCGAACATTGGCCAGAACCGGAACCAGCTGGTCGAGATCATGACCATCGATTGGACCCACATAGCGAAAGCCCATTTCTTCAAACAGCGTTCCGCCCATCACCATGCCACGCATGTATTCGTCGGCCTTGCGGGCCGGGCCTTCCAGCTTGATCGCCTTGGCCACACCCTTGCCCAGCTTGCGCAGGTGGCGATAGCCCGGGCTGGAGACCAGTCGCGCGAAATAGTGACTCATCGCCCCCACGGGAGGTGCGATCGACATGTCATTATCATTCAGGATGACAATCAGTCGTGATTTGAGATGCCCGGCATTATTCATGGCCTCGTAGGCCATGCCCGCCGACATCGAGCCATCACCGATCACGGCGATCACATGGCGGTCTGTCTCTTCCTTGAGGTCGCGAGCCACGGCAAAGCCCAGACCGGCGGAAATGGAGGTGGAGGCATGAGCCGCACCGAACGGGTCATATTCGCTTTCGGCGCGTTTGGTGAAACCGGACAGGCCCTTGCCCTGTCGCAATGTGCGAATACGGTCGCGGCGCCCCGTAATGATCTTGTGCGGGTAACACTGATGGCCCACATCCCAGATCAGGATATCGCGCGGTGTATCGAAGACATGATGGATGGCGGTTGTCAGTTCCACCACGCCCAGCCCGGATCCCAGATGCCCGCCCGTGACAGAAGCGGTATCGATGGTCTCGGCCCGCAGCTCGTCTGCGACGGCGCGCAATTGCTCAATGCTGAGATTTTTCAGGTCCTGGGGTGTCTGGACACGGTCCAGATTCGGGGTCTCAATCGGCATCTAGCCTTCACCTTTCAGGATCGGCGATCCAGTACAAAATCCACGGCGTCCTTGAGGACGTCGGCGCGTGATCCGAAGATCTCCAGGTGGTCCTTGGCCTGGTCCGCCAATCGGCGGGCGCGGTCCCGAGCCCCTTCAACCCCCAATATGGTGACGAAGGTGGCCTTTCCTTGACCGGCATCCTTGCCGACGGCCTTGCCGACAGCCTCGGCCGAACCGGCGACGTCGAGCAGATCATCCGTGATCTGGTAGGCCAGCCCCAAATCATGGGCGAAACCATCCAGCGCACGCCTAATATGATCCTCTACGTCGCAAAGAACACACCCGGCCTCTGCGGCAAAAGCGATCAGGGCCCCCGTTTTCATGCGTTGCATGCGTGTGATCACGGAAAGTTCGAACTCCTCGGTCTCGGCGAGGATGTCCAGCATCTGCCCGCCGACCATGCCATGCGCGCCCGATGCGCGGGCCAGACGTTCCACCAACCGGGCCCGGATTTCACCGCGCGGATGCGTGTCTGAATGAGCGATAATCTCGAACGCCTTGGACTGCAGGGCGTCACCGGCGAGCACGGCCGTCGCTTCGTCATAGGCCTTGTGCACTGTGGCCCGGCCACGCCGCATATCATCATCATCCATGCACGGCAGATCGTCATGGATCAGCGAATAGGCATGAATACATTCCAGCGCCGAACCGACCCGCAGCAGGCCGCGCTCGTCCGCATTGACCAGGCGTCCACATTCGATCGTGAAAAACGGACGCAGCCGCTTGCCCGGCCCCAGGGCCGCATATCGCATGGCCGAGTTCAGCTTGCTTTCCGGACCGTCGGCACGCGGCAACAGGGCATCCAGCGCCACGGTCACACGGTCTGCCGCCTCATCCAGTCGGGTCTCGAAATCCTGTGTCGACATCTTCGCCCCGCTCTCAGGCCTGATCGCCCAGATCGGACGGGGTAGCTGCCGGCTGGCCATCGGCACCCATCACAATGCTCTCCACCTTCAGTTCGGCATCTTTGAGCTTGGCTTCACAGTGCGCCCGCAAAGCGGCACCGCGTTCGTAGATCGCGATGGATTTCTCAAGTTCCACATCCCCGGATTCCAGCTGACGCACAATGTGTTCGAGTTCGGCCAGGGCGCGTTCGAAACTCAGCCCGTCAATCGGTTCAGGAGATGTCGACATGTTGTATTCCTCAAAGAGTCGGCGCCAGCATAGGCAGGCCCACCGGGCTGGGCAATTGGTCAGTCCTGACGGAATTCATATTGACGGCAGGACCAATACGTATCGCCCCCGTCATGCACACAGCGCCAGCCGGCGTGTTTGAGGTGGGGCCGCATCATGCGGTTGAACCAGCCATGAGCGAACAAAACCACATCGCCACTTTGCGATGCCTCGATCAGGAGGTCGACAGCGGCTTTTGCACGCTGTTCGGCATCTGCACGGCTCTCTCGACCGCGTGCAAATCCAAGCCACCAGGAACAGCGGGCGAACACGCCCCAGGTCTTTGCCATGAAGATTCCCGGCATGGGGGGTGGCGGAAGTTCGGCCTCGACGAAAACGGGCTTGATGCTCAGCGCCCGATCCGGAGCCGCCGTTTCAGCGGTCTCGATAGCCCGACGCAAGGTCGAGGCAAACAGATGATCCGCGGCACGCGCTGCGTCAACAAGCCGCGCAGGTGGCACCTGCCCCGGCACCAGAGACGCCGGCTGATAGATATTATCCCACCAGTCTTCATAACCACGCCAGTCCAGACGGGCTTCCCGATTCGCATCGGGCTGTCCGTGCCGGGCGATCGTAATGACACCCGGTCGGCCCTGGGTTGGCGGTGCGAGTTGGGACATGGTCTTTCCCGAGAGGGCGGCAGAGCGTATGCGGAACGCCCTCTCCGCTCCGGACACTGAAAATGAGGTCAGACGGCCTCGATCGCAGTCAGATAGGACCGCACCGAGCGCCCGAGCGCGTCGCAGTCGTATCCGCCCTCCAACACGGAGACAAGTCGCGAAGATGCGCATTCTTTCGCAAGACCCGCCAAGCGCTCCCCGGCCCAGGCATAATCCGCATCACGCAGCTGCAACCCCGCCAGCGGATCATCGACATGGGCATCAAAGCCCGCACTGACAAACAGGAATTCCGGCTTGAACGCCTTGAGCGCGGGTATGACCCCCGCCTCGAAAGCGCCCCGCCAGGCCAGTCCCGACAATCCTTCACGCAATTGCACATTCACGACATTGCCATTGAGGCCGGTCTCTCCGGGTGATCCGGTGCCCGGATACAGAGGGGCTTGGTGGAGGCTGGCAAACAGGACCCGCTCATCGCGCTCGGACAGGCATTGCGTGCCATTGCCATGGTGCACATCGATATCGACAATGGCGACACGGTCCAGGCCCTGCACATCGAGTGCGTGCAAAGCGGCGCATGCTACCGTGTTGAAGAGGCAAAACCCCATCGGGCGATTCGGTTCGGCGTGATGTCCGGGCGGCCGGGCCAGGATGAAGCCTGCATCCAGCTCACCCGCCATCACCGCGTCGACCGCGGCACACGCACTGCCCACCGCCATCAAACCGGCAGCGGGTGAATCAGTGGACAAATGCGTATCCGCATCCAGTTGAACATCCGGACCGAACTCCGGCAGGGCATGCAGAATACGATCCACATGATCCGGCGTATGGAACCGCCGGACCTGATCGATATGTCCCGGCGCTGGCTCACGCCACCCCAATCCCGGCAGGTCGGCGAGAGCCGCCTTTATCGCTGCATGACGCCCGGGATGTTCGGGATGCCCCACAGGCACGCGATGCGAGAGGCTCAGACGGCTCTCATACACAGCGGTTCTCACATCAACCTCCGCGACGGATCAGTGCTGTGGATTGAGATTCATGATCCGCACGCCGTCGGGTGCTGCGGGTTCTTCCGGCACAAAGAAGTCCGGCATGAGTTCCAGACCAGGCTCGACACTGTACTGGTCCAGATCGGTAATGCCTTCAGAGACCAAGAAGCTGTCATCAATCAGGAAATTCCCGCTGAACTCGGCCGCCGGCTTGGTGATCACATGATAGGCCGTGTCCGCCAGGATCTCCGGTTTGCGGCATTGTTTGAACGCCGCCTCATCGGCCAGAACATTGGCAATGGCCGCCGTCGCCACGGCGGTGCGCGGCCAGATCGCATTCGCCGCGATCCGGCCCTTGAACTCTTCCGCCCACCCCAGAATGCACAGGCTCATCTGGTATTTCGCGCTGGTATAGGCGACGTGCGGACCGAACCACATCGGACGCATGTCCAGCGGCGGCGACAAGGCGAGAATGTGCGGGTTTTCGGATTTCTCCAACCAGGGCAGACATTTCTGTGTGACGAGAAAGGTCCCGCGCCCGTTGACCTGATGCATCAGGTCATAGCGTTTCATCGGCACATGCGGGGTCGGCATCGGGAAGATCGCCGACGCATTGTTGACCACCACATCAATACCGCCAAAACGCTCGGCGCCTGCTGCCACAGCCGCTTCGACTGAGGCCTCGTCACGAACATCACATTTGACGGCCAGAGCCTGTCCGCCCGCCGCTTCGACCTGGGCGGCCGCCGTGTGGATTGTGCCTTCCAGCTTGGGATGTTCCGTGTCGGATTTGGCCGCGATGATGATATTGGCGCCATCGCGGGCGCAGCGTTCGGCGATGGCAAGGCCAATACCGCGGCTGGCGCCCGTGATGAAGATTGTTTTGCCCTTCAGGCTCATGGTCGACTCCCCGTTTATGGTTTTGTGCGGGGAAGGCTAGACCGAAGCTAGAGCCCGCGCCAGACCCGACCGCGCGGACAATACAATCCATCTTCGCGGCGGCACGAGGCGAGCGTGAAAATCACCGTCTCCGCACGGCCGACAATATTCTCCAGCGGCACGAAGCCCGGCCCACCCGATGCCCGGCTGTCGCGAGAGGCATCACGGTTATCGCCCATCACAAACACCGCGCCGTCCTCAACCGTGACCGGACCAAAATTGTCCAGCGGATAGGTATCGGTGCGTTCATAGATGGAATAGGACCGCCCGCCCGGCAGGGTTTCCTCGTAGTGGGTCACCGAGACCAGCTGGTTGAAGGTGTGTTCGCGATAGCGGCGCAGATCCACGATCGTGCGTTCGACCGGCGTCCCGTTGAGATAGAGCAGACCGCCACGCACCTCGACCGTATCCCCCGGCAGGCCGATCACGCGTTTGATGAGATTGCGCGGACGTCCATCCGGCTGGTTCTCATCGCGCAGAACAACGACATCGCCACGTTTCGGCGAGCCCCAGGCAATGCGACCATCCCAATTATCCGGCAACAGATATCCCAGCCCCAGCGGAAGGGAATGTACGGAATAGCCATAGGCCCATTTCGACACCAGAACCCGATCGCGGACTTCCAGCGAGGGCTGCATGCTTTCGGACGGGATGTGAAAGGCGGCAAAGCCGACCGTCACCAAACCCAGCCACACCATAACCACACCGGCAAGAAAGCGGCCGATCTCAACGATTTCGCCGGCAGCGCGGCCTAAAACACCAGACATATTGGACATCATTTCAGTTTCACTGCGGTTCCATAGGCGAGGATTTCAGCGGCCCCGTCCATCACGGTGGATGTGGTCAGACGGAAGGTCACAACACCATCCGCGCCCAACTCCTCGGCATGACGAACCATGCGATCGAGCGCCTGCTCACGCGATTCCGCCAGAAGCTTCGTGTATTCCGGCACTTCACCGCCAACAATATTGCGAAGGCCGGCAATGAAATCGCGGCCGAAAAAGCGGGCACGCACGACATTGCCCCGGGCCACGCCCAGTTCTGTTTCGATTTCGCGACCGGCAATCGAATCAGCCATTGTTACAATCATGAGCCGGACCTCCCCCTGTCCGTCAGTGTGACTCTGCAGTCAGTGTGTCTCGTCAGTCAGTGTTCCGCGTCGGCCTGGCCTTGCGTCCAGGAGCGCACATACATCCACGCCAGTCCCAGAGCCGGAAGGGCCGACAGGCAAGCGACATAAATCGAGGCCGGAAAACCGGCGCGCCACACACCACTCATCGAGAGCACGAGTGCAAGCCCGTAGAGGGCCAGACCACCCAGGATCAGGGCGAGAGGTGCATAAGTGCGGATCATACCAACCTGCCGTTTCATTTCTGCGCCATGTTGGCCAAGCGTATGGGCGAAAACAAGGCCGAAACACCGCATCCAGAGCGGAATTGCGTGAGCCGTGACATTGAGACGCCATCGGGACGGGTTTCGGGACAATCCCACTAGGCAGATGGGCCTTCACGCATAGTGTCGGGACAGGCAAGGAGATGCACAATGAGCCAGACGATTTACGAACCATCCGAGGCGCTGCCGCGTGACCGAGATGACCGTGTCATCGGCATCATCAATTATGTCCTGCTCATCCTGGGAAATGTCACGGGCATCACCTCTATCATCGCAGTCATTCTGGCCTATGCCCGCCGGGAAGACGCAACCCACTGGATGACCTCCCACTATACCTACCAGATCCGCACCTTCTGGATCGCCCTGGTCGGCGTTGTGATCTGTGCCATCTTGACGGTCACCATCGTCGGAGCCCCCCTGGCGGGACTTCTGGGGCTCGCGCTTTGGGTCTGGGTGCTGGTTCGCAGCGCGGCAGGACTGGTCAAGCTGGCGCAAGGCGAGGCGGTTGCCGATCCTCACGGTTTCTGGATCTGACGCTCCTGCCACCGTATCAACTCTGGCCCCACCAGATCTGAGGCTGAATCAAAACGGGCCGGCAGGCCGGCCCGTTCGCTACAAATGAGAACCGAAAAGCGGTTACTCCGCGCCTATCCCCACGGCCGTGAACATGTCATGGCTCATCGTGATGTCATCCACCCGGGATGGCGAGAGCGTCAGCACAGCCTCGGCATAGACATTGGCCAGGGCGATCTGCGAAGCCGCGAAGGCCGGATCCCCGATGTTTTCCTTCTGACGACGACGCGCCGCAACAGCGGCCACACACAGCATCCAGCCCCCGATCACCTCACCCGCCAGCGTCTGGAACGGTGTCGCGCCGATCAGCTTGTCTTCCAGATCCGATTGCTGCAGCCAGCTGACGGCTTCTTTCAGGGAATCCAGACTGTCTTCAAGACGTTCAGCGAGAGGCGGCAGATCGGGGTGGGATGACGTGCCACATGCCTCGATGGTCTGTTCGATATCGTCATAGAGTTCTTCGAACGCCTTGCCGCCCGCCATCGACAGCTTGCGACCGACCAGATCAATCGCCTGGATACCATTGGTACCTTCATAGATCGGAGCGATCCGCGCATCGCGCAGATGCTGGGCCGCGCCGGTTTCCTCGATAAAGCCCATGCCCCCGTGGATCTGGATCCCTTCCGATGCCACGGCCACGCCGATATCCGTCGACCAGGCCTTGGCGATCGGGATCAGCATGTCTTCGCGGCGCTTGGCCGCCGCTTTCTCGTCCGGGTCATCGGAATGCTCGGCGAGGTCTGCAGCCACAGCACACGCCATGCAGATAGCCCGCGCCGCCATGATCTTCGCACGCATCATGACTAGGGACCGCTGGATATCGGGATGGTTGATAATGGCGTGCGGTCCCGGCCCGTCCATACCGACCGCGCGGCCCTGTGTGCGATCCTTCGCATAGGCCAGTGCCTGCTGGTAGGCGCGTTCGGCAATACCGACACCTTGAACACCCACATTCATACGGGCCGAATTCATCATCGTGAACATGCAGCGCATGCCGGCATTTTCCTCACCGATCAGCCACCCCGTGGCGTTGGCGTATTCCATGGTGCAGGTCGGTGAGCCGTGAATGCCCAGCTTGTGTTCCAGCCCAATCGCCTTGACGCTATTGCGGCTGCCATCTTCGAGGAATTTCGGCACAAGAAAGAGCGAGATCCCCTTGGTCCCGGCGGGGCTGTCCGGTGTACGGGCCAGCACCAGGTGAATGATATTGTCGGTACAGTCGTGCTCACCCCAGGTGATGTAGATCTTCTGTCCGGACACCGACCAGGAACCGTCACCATTGGGTTCAGCCCGCGACCGCAGGGCGCCGACATCGGAGCCCGCATGGGGTTCGGTCAGGTTCATCGTGGCGGTCCACTCACCCGACAGGAGTTTGGGCAGATACATCTCTTGCTGCTCGGTGGAGCCGTGTGCCAGCAGGGCTTCGATGGCTCCAAAGGTCAGCATCGGGCCCAGACCAAATGCCATGTTTGCCGACTGGATCATTTCCAGCACCGCTACGCCCAGCGCCTTGGGCAATCCCATACCGCCATGATCGACGGGGAATTGCAGCCCCTGCCACCCCCCTTCCACAAATGTGGCATAGGCCTCTTTGAAACCGTCCGGCGTGGTGACGACACCATCATCCAGCCGCGCGCCCTGGGTATCCCCCGTGCGATTGATCGGCGCGAGCACGTCATTGGTCAGCTTGGCGGCCTCATCGAGAATCGCCTGCGCCAGGTCTTCGGAGAATTCATCAAACGCACCGGTCGCCTTCAGACTGTCGACGGCGACGACTTCTTCCAGAACAAAGCGGATATCGTCCACGGGGGCGCGATAGGACATGTCATTCTCCTGCTTAGGGATGCGGTCTGGGACTGAAGATAACGCCACCGGCGGCAATGGCGAGATCGGAAATTATGTTTTTACGCCTGCATCGGGAAAGGTGACTTCCCAGCGCCTGCGCGCCAACGCATAGTCGTTTCATGAGATGGATTCAAGCTTTTGCCGTTTACGTAAGCGTAAGCCTGCTCGTTGCGTGTGCCACGCCGACGACAGACCCCGAACGCTTGCCCGCCGGGTCCTGGCAACTCGACCCGGCCCATGCCAGCGTGGTCTGGGAGGTCCAGCATTTTGGCCTGTCCTGGTATGTCGGACGCTTCGACACGGTGGACGCCAGCCTGGAGTTTGATCCGGCCCGCCCCGACGCCGCCCAGCTCACCGCGATCATCGATCCGCACTCGATATCAACCGGGGATACCGCATTCGACCGCGAACTGGCAGAGGACTGGTTCCGGGCCGATGCGCATCCGCAGATCCGTTTCGTGTCGCAGCGTATCGAGATCACCGGCGAGACCGAGGGCCGCGCCTATGGCACGCTCTACATGAAGGGCCAGGCCAGCGAGGCGGTGATGGACATCACGTTCAATGGCGGGCTGTTCAACCCTCTCGAAGGACGCAACGCCATGGGGTTCAGCGCCCGCATGGAGGTGGACCGCCGGTCGCATGGCATCGGATCCCTGCCCGAGACTATACTCGGACACACTGTTCGCATTCGCATCGAAGCGGAATTCCTCGAAGGGGGAGAGGCTGAATGACAATGAACCGACGCTACGACCTCGTCGCCATGGCGCTACACTGGCTGCTCGCCGTCTCGCTGATCGGCATGGTGTTTTACGGCTGGTATATGGAAGGCCTGCGCGAGGCGGCCCTGTCGGGCGGCGGCGTATCCTTTGCCGATGTCCAGGCCGCCTATAATGGTCACAAGACATTCGGCATGATCATCCTGTTGCTAAGCCTGGTGCGGCTGGGATGGCGCCTGACCCACACACCGCCTGCCCTGCCCGCGGGCATGAAAAACTGGGAACGCCGTGTGGCGTCGGCCACGCACTGGGCGTTCTACGCGCTGATGATCGGCATGCCGCTGGGCGGTTGGCTGGGCTCATCCGCATCGCCCTTCCCGAGCCTGATGTTCAATAATCCCGATCTTGTACTGCCCAAACTGCCCATCCCCCAGGATGAGGTGCTGGAAACAACCATTCTGAGCCTGCACGGCGCAGGCGGCTGGGCCATTCTCCTGCTCACGGCCCTGCATGCCGGAGCGGCGCTCAAACACCAATTCGTGGACCGGGACAATCTTCTGGCTCGCATGATCCCCTTCCTGAAGGACTGACCCCATGTTGCGTAAACTCTCTCTCGCCGTGCTGGTGACCCCGGCCCTTGCCCTGCCTGTTTTCGCCCAGGACTGGGTGGTAGATCAGGCCGCGTCCCAGGTCGGATTTGAAACCGAAGCCTTCGGACAAACCGTCGAGGGGCGTTTCCCTGATTTCTCCGCCGAGATCACGCTCGACCCGTCCGATCTGTCGGCCGCCCGTATCAATGCCATCGTCGACACGGCGACAGGATCGACCGGGGGCGGAGACATCGAACAGAATATGCTTTCCAGCGACGGACTTGCGCCTGAAACCTATCCGCATGCCCGGTTTGTATCCGAGGACATCCGGGCCACCGACGCGGGATACGAGGCCCATGGCGAACTGACCATCAAGGACGTGACCCGTCCCTTCATTCTGCCTTTCACGCTGGAAATCGAGAATGGTCGCGCGATTGCCGAGGCCGAAGCCGAACTGGCCCGTGCGGACTATAACGTCGCCTCGTCCAGCTGGGGGGATGTCGCCGCCACACTCACCCTCCACCTGCATATCGAAGCGGATGCGGCGGCCGACTAGGCTTGCCCGACCCTCAAGAGGGGCGTAACTCAACGGCATGACTGCGCCCCTCCTGCCCGCCGACCAAGCCCATGCCCTCGACCGGGCCGCGGACATTATCCGTGCCGGCGGGCTTGTGGGCATGCCCACCGAGACCGTTTACGGGCTTGCTGCCGATGCTGGCCAGGGAGACGCCGTGGCCCGGCTTTATGCCGCCAAGGGACGCCCGCGTTTCAACCCCCTGATTTCCCATGTCACAGACATCGCGATGGCCGAGCGTCTCGCGCATATTCCCCCGCTCGCGCGGCGGTTGATGGAAGAATTCTGGCCCGGCCCGATGACGCTGGTCCTGCCCCGGCGTGACACGGCTCCTGTCAGCGAACTGGCAACGGCCGGTCTCGACACCCTGGCCCTGCGCGCGCCCCGTCATCCCGCGGCCCGAGCGCTCATCGCGCGCCTCGACCGCCCCCTGGTGGCCCCCAGCGCCAATCCGTCCGGCGGGGTCAGCCCGACAACAGCCCAACATGTGCTCGACGGCCTGGGAACGAAGATCGACCTGGTGCTCGATGGCGGCCCTTGCCCGGTTGGCCTCGAATCCACCGTTATCGCCGTCGGCACCTCAACCGAGACTGATCAGGCCACACTTCTGCGCCCGGGCGGGCTGGACCGGAATGTCATAGAGGCTGTCACCGGGCCTCTTGCACGGGCTGGCGACGGCCATGCCCCTGCCAGTCCCGGCATGCTCAAAAGCCATTACGCGCCCAACGCTCCGGTACGTCTCAATGCCCGCACCGTCAAACCGGATGAGGTCTGGTTGGGGTTTGGCGATATTGCCGGTGATCTCAACCTGTCGGCGCGCGGCGATCTGGCCGAGGCGGCAAGCCATCTTTTTGCATATCTGCGCAAACTTGACGCGGACGGGGCCCGGCGCATTGCTGTTGCTCCCATTCCGCCAACCGGATTGGGGGAAGCGATCAATGATCGACTTCGCCGTGCCGCCGCGCCAAAAGACGCAAGCGAGCTGGATATCGATCCCGCCTGACCTTCAACGCCCCAGACCGAGACGCCGCCATGACTGATACGCCCACCCTCTCCCAGACCGCCCTGACCGATACGGTGCGCGACGCCCTCAAAACGGCGCTGGGCCCGAAAGGCTGGTCGGAAGATGCAAGCGAGCTGGCCCCGCATGTCGAGGACTGGCGCGGTCGTTACCAGGGATCGACACCGATCCTGCTCAAGCCCGGCTCTACCGAGGAGGTTGCCGCTGCCGTGAAGATCTGCGCGGAGGCCAGCATCGCGATCACGCCCCAGGGCGGCAATACCAGCCTGTGCGGTGCCGCGACCCCGCAAGGCGAAGTGCTGATCTCATTGAAGCGCATGACCCGGATTCGCGAGATGGATGTGGACAATGATTCCATGACTGTCGAGGCAGGCTGCGTGCTGGAAACCCTGCAGGGCGTCGCCGCTGACGCCGACCGGCTGTTTCCGCTTTCCCTGGGCTCGCAAGGCTCTGCCATGATCGGAGGTCTCATCTCCACCAATGCCGGCGGAGTGCAGGTCTTGCGTTATGGCATGACACGCGATCTGGTTCTGGGTCTGGAAGCCGTGCTGCCGGACGGCTCGATCTGGAGTGGTCTGACGGGCCTGCGCAAAGACAATACCGGCTATGATCTCAAGCAATTGCTGATCGGCGCCGAGGGAACGCTAGGCATCATTACCGCAGCCACGCTGAAACTCTTCCCCCGCCCGGCCCGCACCGAGCTGGCCTTTATCGGCCTGGACAGTGTCGAGGACGCCGTGACTTTCCTGGGTCTGGCCAAACGCCTGTCCGGCAATGCGGTCACGGCCTTTGAGATCCTGCCGCGTATCGCGCTGGAACGCGTCCTGGAACACGTGCCGGGCACGCGTGACCCGCTGGAAAGCCCGCAAGCCTGGTATGTGGTCTGCGAGATGAGCTTCGGCCGGGCAGAGGGGGCACGCGAAACGCTGGAAGACGCGCTGGGCGAGGGTTTTGAACAGGATCTGATCAAGGATGGGGCGATCGCGGAAAACGACACCCAGGCCAAGGATTTCTGGCGCATTCGTGAGAGCATTGCGGAAGCGGAACGCGCCTATGGCCGATCCGTCAAGCATGACGTCTCGATCCCCGTCTCGCGCATGGCCGAATTCATCGCGCTGGGCAGTCAGCGGGTCACCGACGCCTTCCCGGAGGCTGTGGTGTTTTGCTTCGGCCATGTCGGCGACGGGAATGTGCATTTCAATTTTGCCTCTCCGAGCCCGGGTGAGGCCGAGGCCTTCATGGCCAAGGCCAAAGAGATTTCCGCCATCGTCTACAACACCGTTGCCGAGTTTGACGGATCCATCTCGGCGGAACACGGCATTGGCATTCTCAAACGTGAGGAACTCGCCCGCCTCAAACCGGTCGATGTGGCGGTCATGCGCGCAATCAAGACAGCGCTCGACCCCAAGGGCATCATGAATCCCCGTGTTCTGTTGACCCAGGCCTGAGCGACCCGCGTCATCGGATCCCTCTATTTCCGGCATTGAGCAAATCATGCCGGCTCACCGTGCGCGCGACTGGAAAGCCTTTTGGCGTGAGCCTATCTTTCCCGGTGAACAAGGAGATTCGCGATGCTGGTTTTGCTCTCGCCCGCCAAGAACATGAATTTTGATCCGGTAGACCGGGATCTGCCCGTCACCACGCCGGCACTGATCGAGCATACCCGCATCCTTTCCAAGACCACGCGCGGCCTGTCGGTGGCCAAGATCAAGGCGATGATGGGCATCTCCGATGATCTGGCCCAGCTCAATCACGCGCGTTTCCAGGCCTTTAACGCCGATCAGCCCGGAGAAAAACCGGCCGCCTTTGCCTTCAATGGCGAGGTCTATCGCGGTCTTGAAGCTGAAACCCTCTCGGATGACGCTCTGAGCTATGCCCAGGATCATCTGCGTCTCCTGTCTGGATTTTACGGCCTGCTGCGGCCGCTCGACGCGATCCAGCCTTATCGCCTGGAAATGGGCCGCAAGCTGCACACGCGGCGCGGTGAGAGCCTGTATGACTTTTGGGGCGACCTTATCGCCAAGGAAATCAACGCCCTGGAAGCCGAGTGTGAGACGCCCTTCGTGCTGAACCTGGCATCTAACGAGTATTTCAAATCCGTTCCCAAGAAGGCCCTGAAGGCCCCCGTCTTCACGGCCACCTTCAAGGAAGAAAAGGACGGACAGCTGCGCGCGCTCATGGTCTATGCCAAAAAGGCCCGCGGCATGATGGCGCGCTGGGCCATCGAGAACCGGGTGACCGATCCGGCCGACCTCAAACAATTCGATCTGGGTGGATATCGCTTCGAGACAGACGGTTCGAAGCCGGACAATCTCCTCTTCACCCGTCCTCAGCCCGTCGCAGCAGGCAAAAAAGCCGCATAACCTCCACCTGACTTGCGCTTGACCTGCCCCGCACGCTCGCTTTAGGTGTGCCAAACGCAAACTTGAAGGGGTATTCATGTCGGGAATTCGCACGGATCTGAGCGGCCAGGTGGCCATTGTCACGGGTTCCACGTCCGGCATTGGCGCCGCGATGGCGGATGCCCTGGCTGAAAACGGCGCCCACATTGTCCTCAACGGGCTGGGCGATGCGCAGGAGATCGAAACCCTGCGCGCCAGCCTCGCCGAAAAACATGGCGTCGAAGTGCGCTATCACGGCGCCAACATGCTCAAGCCGGACGAGATCAGCGACCTGGTCACCTCTACCGAAGAAGCCTTCGGTCGGCTCGACATCCTGATGAATAATGCGGGCATCCAGCATGTCGCGCCGGTGGATGAATTTCCCGAAGACAAGTGGGACGCCATTCTCGGTATCAATCTCACCTCGGTCTTCCATGCGGCCAAAGCTGCCGTCCCGATCATGAAGCGCCAGGGCAAGGGTCGTATTGTCAACCTCGCCTCTGCGCACGGGCTGGTCGCCTCGCCGTTCAAATCGGCCTATGTCGCGGCCAAGCATGGCGTGATGGGATTCACCAAATCCCTGGCCCTGGAAGTGGCGGAACAGGGCATCACCTGTAATGCGATCTGTCCGGGCTATGTGAAGACCCCGCTGGTGGAAAACCAGATCGGTGATACGGCCCGCGCGCGCGGGATCAGCGAGGAAGAGGTTGTGCGCGATGTCCTTCTGGCTGCGCAGCCGACCAAGCAATTCGTGACTTATGAACAGCTTGCCGGAGCGCTGCTCTATCTTGTCTCGGATGCAGGCGCCAATATGAATGGCTCCTGGATCAGTGTGGATGGCGGCTGGACCGCCAAATAGGCGGACCTATGACCGATACCCCCTTGGCCCGGCTCGACTATGTCGAGCTTCAGGTGGACGATCTCGAACGCGGCAAGGCTTTTTACCAAAAGGCCTTCGGCTGGACGTTCGAGGATTACGGACCCGATTATGCGGCCTTCACCAATGCCGGGCTGGATGGCGGTCTCGCGCGTGTCGACGGCCCCAAGGCCACCAACGCGCTGATCGTGCTCAAATCCGATGATCTGGAGGCCCTTGAACAGAGTGTCAGTGATGCGGGCGGCCAGGTCGGCGAGAAGCTGAACTTCCCGGGCGGGCGGCGGTTTCATTTCACGGACCCGGCCGGCAATGAACTCGCCATCTGGTCTGACATTGGCGAATATGATGTCGACTGAGCGCCCTGTTGCCGCGGTCGGCGTGGTCGTCGTGCGCGATGACGAGATCCTGCTGATCCGCCGGGGCAAACCGCCCTATGTCGGCGAGTGGTCGATACCAGGCGGCAAGATCGAGCATGGCGAAACCGCCCAGGAAGCCGCCATTCGCGAACTGGCCGAGGAAACCGGCGTCTCTGCACGGATTATCGGCCTGGTCGATGTCGTTGACAGTATCGGTGCGCGTGAACCGGGCGCTCCCGGCGACTGGCATTACCTGCTGGTCGACTATGCCGCTGTGTGGACCGCAGGGGATCCCTATCCTGATGATGATGTGAATGCGGCCGCCTTCTTCCCGCTCGACGAGGCCATTCGGCTTACCGGATGGGACAAGACGCGTGATGTCATCGGCCGCGCACATGAACTCACCCGTAACTTGTCTGGCCTGAAAACCCTGCCATGATGCTCGCCATGCGCGCCGGGGTTTGCACATCACTCATCGCCGCCCTGGTCTTGCTGGCACCGGGCACGATGTCTCATGCCCAGCCATCAAACACCCTGCAGCCCGGACCGAAAACGCAGGACAGTCCGGCTCTTTCCCAACGCGACAACACCGCCACGGACACACCCACTGATACACGCCGGGTTTTGCCCTATCTCGCCTACACACTGGGTGAGCTCCACTATCTCTCCTATGCCTGTGACGGTCTGGATGCCCAGGAATGGCGCGAGCAGATGGTGCAATTGCTGGAGATGGAAGCGGACGGCAATCCGGATCTGCGCCGTCGCCTGATCGAGCGTTTCAATGATGGCTATCGCGTTCAACAACGCTATCGCCCGCTGTGCGGCCCCGAGGTCGACGCGGAAAGGCGGGCACTCGCGCATCGTGGACGGGATCTGTCGGAAATGATGCGGACCGCATATTTCGACTGAACCTTTTCGCGGCGCCGCGCCACTTGCCACGTGTCTGTTCGCGCAGAGCATCCGTTCACTCGCGCAATGCGTATCGTTAGGGCCGGGCAAGTTTGCAAAAACAGGACAGGGACGACCCAGGGTCATAATCCCGTTCTCAACCTGTGTGGGAACCGGTAAAAGGCCAGTGGGTTGTCCAGTGTAGGGGAAATGCATGTCAGACCGTCGTGAACAGTTACACTCCTTGAGTATCGATCGAAGCGAAGAGACGTCGGGCGGTGGAATAGGCCTTGTCGGTGTGGCGGTGATTGCCCTCCTGGCGGCCGGAGCCGGCGCCGGCGCAAGCTGGTGGTTCTTCGGTCAGGACACCGCACCGGCCGCGCCCGCCCCGACACCTGTCGCAGCGGTTGATACTCCGGCTCCGGCGCAAACCACACCCGCACCGACCCCCGCTGAAACCATCACCCGAGCCCCGCGCGCCGGTGGTCTCGTCGCCTCGGGTTATGTCGTTGCCCGGCGCCAGGCCACTGTCTCCGCCGAGATCACCGGACGGATCCGTGAAGTCCTGGTGGAAGAAGGCACGGTTGTGGAAGCCGGCCAGGTCGTTGCCCGTCTGGATGACACCCGCGCCCGGCTGCAGCTGGACCTGTTGCGCGCGCAGTTTACCGCCAGCCAGGCCAGTATTGTGTCTCTGGAAGCCCAGCTGGCCGAAGCCCGCCGGGTCCTCGCGCGGGCTGAAACCCTGGTGGAACGCAATTTCACCTCCGAGGCCACGCTGACGGCCTCCCAGTCCCAGGTCGATAGCCTGACCGGCCAGCTGGCTGCCGCCCGCGCCAATCTTGCTGCCTCACGGGTTTCAATCGCCAGCCAGGAAGATCTGGTGGACCGCCATGTCGTGCGGGCTCCCTTTTCCGGCGTGGTGATCGCGAAGAATGCCCAGGTCGGTGAAATCCTGTCCCCGGCCTCCGCGGGCGGGGGTTTCACCCGGACCGGTGTCGCCACGCTGGTGGATATGGACTCGCTGGAAATCGAAGTGGATGTGAATGAAGGTCAGATCGGCCGCATCTCCGCTGGCCAGGCGGTGGAAGCGCGCCTGGATGCCTATCCTGACTGGCGCATCCGCGCGGAGGTCGCCGCGATTATTCCAACAGCTGACCGCAGCCGGGCCACAATCCGAGTTCGCGTCGCCTTTCTGGAACGCGATGAACGCATTCTGCCGGACATGGCCTCGCGCGTGACATTTGTCGAGTAAGACTATCCGTTGCGCACTTTAATATTTAAAGTGCGTTCAACCCGGCCTGCCGGGATCATCATGGGGACGGCCCGTTTCGGCGGGTCAATCGAGGGTATCCGCCTGGCGGTATGGGAGCCAATCGGGTGGAGGATGTGAGGAGATCACTATGAGCGAAACACCGCTTTACACACTGACCGACCTGTCCAAACGCTATACGCGGGGCAAGGAAACGATCACGATTTTCGAAGAACTCAACATGACGATCGCCCAAGGGGACTTCATCTCCATTATGGGACCGTCCGGATCGGGTAAGACCACGCTGCTCAACCTGCTCGGCGGGATCGACAAACCCTCGGGTGGTGCCGTGGATTGTGAAGGCGTTCGGGTCGACCAGTTGTCCCAGGGCAAGCTGGCCCAGTGGCGGGCCTCGCATGTCGGTTTCATCTTCCAGTTCTATAATCTGATGCCCACCCTTACGGCGGCGCAGAATGTGGAACTCCCGCTCCTGCTCACCAAGCTGTCAGGCCGTGAACGCAAACAGCGGGTCCAGACCGCCCTGGAAATCGTCGGTATTGCCGATCGTCGCGGTCACCGTCCGCGCCAACTCTCGGGCGGTCAGCAACAGCGTGTCGCAATTGCCCGCGCCATTGTCGCCGACCCGAAAGTCCTGCTGTGTGACGAGCCCACCGGTGACCTCGACCGCACATCGGCCGACGAAATCCTGGAAACCCTGCAGCTTCTCAATCGCGAGCTGAACAAGACCATCATCATGGTCACGCACGACCCGGCCGCCGCCGAGTATGCCGCGCGCCAGCTGCGTCTGGACAAGGGTCGCTTCGTGGAAAGCCAGGCGGAGATGGCCTGATGAATGATCTCACGCTCATCCGGAAGAATGTCTTCCGAAAGAAGTTGAGAGCCATTCTTCTCACCTTCTCCATCCTGATCGCGTTTTTCATCTATGGCGGCCTGGGCGCCTTTTATGCCGTGTGGAATTCCGGATCAGAGCTGGCAGCCGAAAACCGTCTGGTGACGGTGAACCGGATCAATTTCACCGTCTCGATGCCTATCGCCTACTACAACCGGGTCCAGGCCTTGGAGGGGGTGGAAAGCGCCAGTCACGCCAACTGGTTCGGGGGATATTATCAAGACCCGACCCAACAGGTTCAAACCTTTGCGGTCGAGCCCGCCTCCTGGCTGGAGGTCTATCCGGAACTCGTCTTCCCGCCGGGTCAGGCCGAGGCCTTCATCAACACTCGCACCTGTGTAGCGATTGGTGAAGACCTGGCGGGTCTTTACGGCTGGTCGGTGGGCGACCGGATCCCGCTTCTCTCGAATATCTGGCAAAAAACGGACGGCACCTCATCGTGGGAACTGGACATCTGCGCCATTTTTGACGGTGAAACGGACGAGTACCCGGCCAACTACGCCATGTTCCACTATGATTACTATAACGAAGCGCTGGCGTTTAATCGGGATCAGATTGGTTGGATGGTGATCAATACCGTCTCCGCCGAGCAGAACCAGATCGTCATCGACACGATTGATGGACTGTTTGCCAACTCGCCCGCAGAGACCGAAACCTCCACCGAGGCCGCCTTCTCTGAGGCCTTTGCCAATCAGTTCGGCAATATCGCGCTCATTCTGCTGTCCGTTGTCGGGTCCTCCTTTGTGACCATCCTGATCATTGTCGGCTTCACTCTGGTCACTGCGATCAATGAACGCACCAGCGAAATCGCGGTGATGAAAACCCTGGGCTTTCCGGCTCCGCGGATTTTCAGGATGGTTCTGGCTGAATCCATCCTGCTCGCGCTGATCGGGGGACTGTTGGGGCTTGGGCTGGCCTATGGCGTGGTCAGCGCCCTGGCCGCTGCTGTCTCAGCCTTCCTTCCCGGACTGAGCCTGCCTCTGGACGTCTTCCTGACTGGGGTCGGACTGGCGGTTCTGCTGGGATTGCTGACAGGCCTCATCCCGGCCATCAACGCACAGCGTGTGGACATCGTGTCCGCGCTCGGCAAGCAGTAGGAGACGCGTCATGTTGAAACAAATCGGCGCCGTCACAATGATCAATCTGCGGTCCATTCCGCAACGCGCTGGCCTGAGCCTGGCCACGATAATTTCCATCGCCCTGGTGACGGGTGTTCTTCTGGGCTTTCTCGCCATGTCGAACGGCTTTCGCCAAACGCTCTCGGGAACGGGTTCCGAGAATGTCGCGGTGATCCTGCGGGCGGGGTCCCAGGCCGAACTCAATTCCGGTCTCAGCCGGGACCAGGTTCGCCTGATCGAGGAAGCACCTGGCGTTGCGCGCAATGCCGAGGATCAGCCTCTTGTCTCGGGCGAGCTGTATGTCATCGTCGATGGTATCAAGCGTGCGTCCCAGACCGAGGCCAACCTGCCCCTGCGCGGGGTCGGCGAACAGGCCGTGGCACTGCGCGATGGCCTGACACTGGTCGAGGGACGGATGTTTGAACCGGGCACCAATGAACTGGTCGTGGGTGAGGCTATCATTCGCGAATTTCAGGGCTTCGACCTCGGTGAAACCATCCGACTGGGATCCAATGAATGGGTTGTTGTGGGTATTTTCTCGACCGGCGGAAGCGTTTTTGAAAGTGAAATCTGGGCGGACCTCGCCGTCATCCAGAACCTCTACAATCGAGGCACCGGAGTTCAGTCTATCCGGGTTCAGCTCACCACGCCGACAGCGATCGACGCGCTGCGGGAGTATGCCGAGAACGACCCACAGCTCAATCTGGACATCGAGCCCGAGATCGAGTTCTACGCCAATCAGGCGGGCGGTACCGCAGTTCTGATTGAGTTCATCGGCTGGCCCCTCTCCATCATCATGGCGATTGGTGCCCTCGCAGGGGCCTGGAACACCATGTATTCCTCCGTCGACAACCGGATGAGAGAGATTGCAACGCTCCGGGCCATCGGTTTTTCCGGCTTCGCCGCTGCCATAGGGACGATGGTGGAATCCATCATCCTGTCGGCGCTGGGCGGGCTCCTCGGTGCGCTGATGGTCTATCTGGTGTTCAATGGAGTTTCGGCCTCGACCCTGGGCTCCGGTTTTACCCAGGTTGTCTTCTCGTTCGCCGTCACGGGTGACTCCATTATCACCGGCATGGTCCTGGCGATGATCATCGGCTTCTTTGGGGGTCTGGTTCCGGCAATCCGCTCGGCCTACGTCCCATTGCTGGCGGTTCACCGCAGCTAGTCATCGGTCAAAACACGCCCTCATACGGCACACAAGAAAGGGCGCGGCCAGCTGGCTGCGCCCTTTTCCATTCCACGTCGCGTCTCTTGAGATCATCGCTGGGGTCCGGGGAAGGTTGAGAATGACCTCCCCTCAGCCGGCGTGGTGTGGCCCCTGCCGAACCGTCCGATCCCTAGCCGTAATAATCATCCTCGGCCTCGCGCAGTTTTTCCGCATCCTTGTGCGGCGCGAAAATCTCCATTTTCACATGGCGGCGACGATTGGTTGAGATCACAAAGAATCGTTTCTCGGGATAGTCGATCTTGCATTCCAGCATGGCCGAGGTGATGAGATCGACGTTCTTGAGGTCATCATCGGACATGCCAAACGAGTGCGGTAAATCGCGGCCGTATTTTTCCAGCCCCATTTCGACGCATTTGCGAATGGCAATACGCTTCAGCCCGGCCGTCGTCATATGCGCACCCAGCTCCTCGCGCACCTGCGGATTGGAGACCGGCTGGATAGCGAGATAGTCCGGCTCTTCAGGAATATGCCCGGCCTCGACCAGCAAACGGATACCGGCCATGATGGTTTCGCGGCTGTGCTGACGAGCCGTGATGATCGCCACCGGACGGCGCTTGAGCACGGCATATTTAAAGATCGACCAGGATGGCCCCCGCCAGTTGGCCGTATCCAGCGCCCGGCGAATATCCCGCAGGAAATACTCCTCGCCATGACGATCCTGGCCATCGGCAAATTCTCGATAGGCCTTGGCGGGCGGATCCGCCCAGTCTTCCCACAGCCCCGGCACACCGAGATAGGATTTGATATCCTCATACTCATGCTGACGCATGGCACGTTCTTCGCCGGTGACCGTGTTCAGCAAGTGAATCCGGGTCGGCAAATGGAGAATATTTTCGTCGATATCGAAGAAGTAAAAGCTCTGGCGGTCCATCTGCCTTATCCCGTTGAGGCTCTCAAAACCCGCACATAGCCAAGCTTTACGCCTGCGGCAAGGCCTCGAGGAAGCGAACCGGCTCGCCCAGGCCTTCACCCACCAGGGCGCCATCGCGCATCACCGAACGACCGCGCACAATCGTGCCCACAGGCCAGCCCTTGACCGTGCGTCCGGCAAACGGGGTCCAGCCACATTTCGATGCCGACCACTCATCCGTGATCTCCACCTCGGCCTTCATGTCAACAAGGGTGAAATCGGCATCCCAGCCCTCGGCCATACGCCCCTTGTTCGCAATCCCGAAGATCCGCTGCGCACCGGCGGATGTCAGATCGACAAACCGTTCAATGGTCAAACGCCCTGCATTGACATGGTCCAGCATGATCGGGACCAAGGTCTGCACACCCGGCATGCCAGACGGGCTTTGCGGATAGGGTTTCGCCTTTTCTTCCAGGGTATGCGGCGCATGGTCGGAGCCGATCACGTCCACAATGCCCTGTTCGAGCCCCCGCCACAGACCGGCCCGGTGATGCGCATCGCGCACGGGCGGGTTCATCTGAGCGCGTCCCTTGATCTGCTCGTAAATACCCGGCGCTTCCAGCGTCAGGTGCTGGGGTGTGGCTTCCACACTGGCGATATCCCGGTTGGCCGCCAGGATATCCATTTCCTCAGCCGTCGAGATATGCAGGACGTGGATGCGTTTGCCCGTCTTGCGCGCCAGTCGGATCAGTCGCTTGGTGCTCATGATCGCCGCTTCAGCGTCACGCACAACAGGGTGGCTGGTCCAGTCTCCGTCCACGGCCAGACCACGACGGTCGGCCAGCCGGTATTCGTCTTCGGAGTGGAAGGCCGCCCGGCGATTGATGGCATTCAGGACCCGCTCTACGCCTTCATCATCCTGGACCAGGAGCGAGCCTGTTGACGCGCCCATGAAAACCTTCACACCGCAGCAGCCCAACATGCGTTCCATCTCGGCCAGCACGCCGGAGTTTTCATTGGTCGCACCGGCATAGAAGGCATGATCGCAATGCATGCGATTTTTGGCCCGGGCCAGCTTGTCGGTCATCATATCCGGCGAGGTGGTGGTCGGCTCGGTATTGGGCATTTCAAAAACAGCGGTCACACCGCCCATCACAGCGGCCAAGGATCCTGATTGCAGATCCTCTTTCCACTCCATGCCCGGCTCGCGGAAATGCACCTGGCTGTCGATCACGCCAGGCAGAACCATCAGCCCCGTACAATCAATGATCTCACCGGCATCGGCCTGCGACAGATCTCCGATCCGGGCGATCTTGCCGTTTGTCACACCGATATCGGCCTTGCCCCGACCGTCATGATTGACGATCTCGCCGCCCTTGAGGATCAGATCATAACTCATGTGGTGCGCTCCGTGCGTTTGTAGAGCCGCGTGGCGGCGTCGATAACTGCATCAATTTCAAGATCCTGCAGCAGGCTGTCCGGATGAAGCTTGCGATCGGGATAGGCCGCATCGATCTGGGAAAACGGGGTTGGTCCGCGCACAATAGCCGTATGCTCGCCAAAAGGCCCGTATTTCCGCTCATCCGAAGGACCAAACAGACCCAGTGTCGGCGTGTTCACGGCCGCGGCCATATGCATCAGTCCGCTATCATTACCGATAAACAGACGCGCGCGCGCCAGACAGGCCGCGACGTCCGGCAAGGCCAGCTCCCCGGTCAGGTCAATGATTTGTTTGTCCGGCAGCGCCTCATGCACTGGGCGAGCCGCCGCCTTATCGCCGGGTCCTCCGAAGATCGCGATCTGCGCCCCGGCCATGACCCCGTCAGGACCGGTCAGCTCGTCCAGCAGCGCGCCGAAGCGATCCCCGGGCCAGGTCTTGTAGGGCATGGAGGCAGACGGGCACACCGCCAGCACGTCGCGCCCTATCGGGAAAAGTGCTGTCGCACGCGCCTGCGCGTCTTCACTCAGATAGAGATGGGGATGAGGCGCCGGATCAAGTGGGATCACGCTCGCGGCTTCATACACCTTGTTCATCGGCTGCGTGGCCCGCGCCAGAATATGCCGGTGTCGGGCCCACAGCGCCCAGGCCGTGCCCGAACAGCGCATATCAATCACCCGGTCCCATCGCCGCGTGACCGTACGCCGCCACAGGTTCAGCCAGTGCCCGCCCATCGGCTGTTTATTCATCACGATGATGTCATCAAGGCGCGGCACCGCTTCGAACAGCGGCGCAGCCAGATGCCCGCAGGCAATCGTGAAACGGGCCTGGGGATGCGTGTCCACATAATGAGCCAGCACACCGGAGTTAATCACAGCGTCGCCGATACGGGTGGAGGTGATGAAAAGAATGCGTTCCATGATAGCGTCGGACTTAACCCGCACCGGGCACTCTTGGCCAGACGCGATGACAATGCCATATGCGACATATGACCATGAATGACACCTCCCTCCCCGCCCGCCTGCCCGGACGAGCACTGCTGGACCTCACAGGACCTGAGGCGCGTGCCCTGTTGCAACGTGTGATCACCACAGATGTGGAGGGGCAGCCGGACACAGAAGCCCGGACCGGCGCACTCCTGACCCCGCAAGGCAAGATCATCGTCGATTTTCTCGTCTTTGTGCGCGGCGACACCGTTTGGCTGGATGTTCCTGAAAGTGAGGCCGATGCACTGCTTAAACGCCTCACCCTGTATCGCCTTAAGGCAGATGTGACATTATCGCGACGCGATGATCTTGTTTCTGTCTGGTCGCACAAATCCTTCAAGGGTGCCGTTGACGACCCCCGCCTGAATGGCGTTTATCGGGGCATAACAGAAATCTCCGAAGCGGGAGAGACTGCGGATCTGACCCCTGTCGAGCTCGAACAGGGTGTTCCGGTCTTCGGGCGGGATTATGCCGGATCCGCAGTATTTCCAACCGATGTGAACCTGGACGCCTATTCCGGGATCGGTTGGACGAAAGGCTGTTTCATCGGACAGGAAGTCGTCTCGCGCATGAAGCGTCGTGGCACGATTCGCAAACGCACCCTGGCTGTGACCTGTGAGGACCAGGCCCCGACGGCAGGCACACCGCTGACAGCAGACGGCGTTGCCGTGGGCGAGATTACCGCCTCCTCGGGATCCAGCGCCACGGCACTCATTCGCCTCGACAAGCTGGACAAGGTGGATGCGCCCTTGGTGGCCGGAGATTGCCGCGTCACCGTGCATCGCCGCGCCGAGCTGGAACCGGACGACGCTGCCCCGAAAATCCAATGACCTATCGCTGTGCCTGGGTGAACACGCCCGATCCGATCTATGCCGCCTATCACGACACCGAATGGGGTGTACCCGAATATGATGAGCGAGCGCTGTGGGAAAAACTCATGCTGGACGGCTTCCAGGCCGGCCTCGCCTGGATCACGATCCTGCGCAAACGTGAGACCTTGCGTGCGGCTTTCGACGAGTTCGAACCGGGCATGATCGCCCGGTATGACGACACCAAGATTGCCAGTCTGATGCAGGATCCTGGCATTATACGCTCGGAAACCAAGATCCGCGCCGCCATCACCAATGCACGCGCCTATCTGGAATTTAAGGAGACGGGCGGGAATTTCTCCGACTATCTTTGGGATTATGTAGATGGCTCGCCGGTCGTGAACCTGTTTGAAACCCAGGCCGAGATCCCCACACAGACCGATCTGTCGGTCGCGCTGTCGAAGGATCTCAAACGCCGAGGCTTCAAATTTGTCGGCCCTGTCATCGTTTACGCCTTCATGCAGGCGGTCGGGCTGGTGAATGATCACGAAGTCCGCTGTCCGCGCCACCGCGAGGTCCAAGCCCTCGTTCGTTAAAACTGGGGGAATGCATGACCAAGACCATCACTGTAAGCCTTGCCGGCCTGGCGCTTCTCGGACTGACCGGATGCGAAACCTGGTCTGCACCCACGGCCGAGGAAATGGGAATGGGCGATTGCGTCCCTGCTGGCCCGCATGATGTCGCCCCGCCTGGCAGCTGGATCTGTGAAGGCGAAGACACGCATGAACGGGTGCAGCCACGACATCGCGTGGAAGACTGAACACGCCCGGTTCTGCCCACAGCCAGACGATCCAAGACAAACGGCCGACGGATCACTCCGCCGGCCGTTGCCAGTCCTAAAGCCTGTCAGGCTTAGAAGCGCGTACCGAAACGCATACCGTAGTTGCGCGGAGCACCGGCGATGAAGGTCGGGATGCCAAAGGCGTCACCCGTGTTACCCGCATCGATGATGTATTCCTCGTCCAGCGTGTTCTCGACGTAGGCTTCGGCCCACCAGCTCTCATCACCGGCCGCGTCGAAGCGCACTTTCAGGTCAAGGAGACCATAGCTGTCCTGGAACTCGTCCTGAACGGCGTCGAAGCGGTCGTTGTCATTGTCGAAGAAGACTTCCGACTGCCAGGTATAGGTCGGTACGAAGGACAGCGTACCCAGGTCCATGATGTCGAATTCGGCCAGGAAGCCGAGAGAGACAGCATGCTCCGGAGACAGGCGGAAGGTGTTGCCTGCAAACTCCTGCTCATTGCCCTGGTCATCTTCGTCGTCGAACTCGGCGAAGTTATAGGCATAGGTGGCGAATAGCGCGTAGTTCTCGCTGAAACGATGATCCACCTGGGCTTCCAGACCGTATTGCGTGGCCTGACCGGCATTATCAGTGATGAAGACCGCGTTGTTCGGCTCGAAACGGCTCGTCTGGAAGTTCTCATAGAGAGAGTAGAACACGGAGGCCTGCACCGTGGTGTTCGGACCCGTCCAGAACAGACCGGTTTCAAAGCTGTCGACGATCTCCGCCGGCACTGTCACGAAGAAATCCGGGGCGCTGGAGTCGAAAGCGATGACGTCGGGGCGACGACCGCGAGCCGCAGAGGCCCAGACGTTCAGCGCGTCATTGACGTCATAATTGGCAGCCACGCGCCAGGTGAAGTCGTCGAACTCATACTCATCCGAAGTCACCTTGGCACCGTTCGGCGTGGCCGGCAGGAAGAGGGTCGGGCCAAACGTGACATTGTTCGGGCCGCCAACATTGAACGCCTGCACAGAGCTTTGCTTCTCTTCACGGGTCCAGCGCAGACCGGCGGTCAGCTCGAGACGATCCGTCGCCTGGAAAGTGATATCACCGAACAGGTCGATGGCGGTGGTTTCGGAGAAGTTGGTGGTCTCTTCCAGATAGGCCGGGTTCAGCGGAACGATCACACTGTTTGCCGCCAGTGCCGGCACGGAAATGCGCAGCGGGTTGAACGGATTGTCGAAACCGTCCGCGTTCGGGACACCCAGCTGCGTCAGCAGGGCTTCAACCTGTTCCACGGTCATGCCTGCACCACCGGCCACGACCGGGGCGAGGAAGGCTTGGGCGACAGCCTCGTCCGTCATCAGCGGAATGCGCTGACGACCGGCTTCGTTGAACCAGGACGCGCCGACAAAACCGCTGACACGGCCGCCATTGTCATAGCTCAGGCGCAGTTCTTCACTCCACTGATAACCAGCAGCGTCTTCAGCCACGGCCAGGAAGTTGAGGAAGGTGCCATCCGGATCAAAGATCTCGGTGCCTTCAAAACGACGCCAGGCCGAGATGGAGTTCAACGTGAATGCGTCATTGATCTCGTAATTGGCGATCGCCGTGACACCATAAACCTGACGGTTGATACCCAGCGGGGAGCCGTCTTCAAAATTACCAAACGTGTTCAGCGCGGCCGGTTCCCACGGCTCGAGCGAACCGCCGATCGGCGCAATCGCGTTGGATTTGAAGGACGTACCACCTTCCGGCGTGTCTTCCTGGAAATTGCCGATCACGTCGAGCGTGAAACGGTCATTCGGTTCGATGCGTGCTGCGGCGCGGTAGGCCGTCACGTCGACAGCGTTCATGGCGTCGCCGCCCAGAGCGTTCTCGACATAACCTTCGTTGGACCGGTGGGTCGCCGCGAAACGGACAGCTGCGATATCGCCAACCGGGATGTTCACGTGACCGCCCAGCTCGCGGGTTTCGAAATCACCGAAACCACCCCGAACGGAACCATTGAACTCGCCGAGCTCGGCCTTGTTCTGGATGATGTTGATGCCGCCGATCAGAGCGCCGCGACCAAACAGCGTGGCTTGCGGACCCTTGGCGACTTCGACACGCTCGATGTCGAACAGTTCGACATAGGCGCTGCGGGCGCGGGAGATGGACACACCGTCCTGGAACACGGCGACGCGGGCTTCACCGGCAGACGAACCGTCATCGGAGGTGATACCGCGAATGGCAAAACCCGGATTGTTCGGAGACTGTTCCTGGATTTCCAGACCCGGCACGAAATCGGACAGCTCGTCGAACTGTGTGATCGACAGCATGTTCAGGCGCTCGGTGTCATAAGCCGTGATGTTGATCGGAACATCAGCCAGGCTCTGCTCGCGCTTCTGGGTCGTCACGGTGATGACTTCCATGGAAGACGTGTCCTGGTCCTGGGCGAAGGCCGGTGCAGCCGGCATGGCGGCCAGCACGGCGGTCGCCGTCAGCAGGCGAAACTTGGTGGTCATAGGAAACTCCATATCCCGTTCGGCCCTCCCCCCAATTGGAGCGCCGTCGGAGCGGGGCCTAAGCCTGAATCATGACGCTTCAAAAACGCTTCCATGACGGAGTCATGACGCGGCGCAGCATTTGTGCAGCATGTGCCTCCAGGGCAACACACCTTACTTCTAAACTCTTGTTTCATAGCGATTAGTTCAAACGGGGACATTTTCAAGTCGCATGACATCCATACAGTATTGTCTCTTGGAACACCTCATTTTGCTGCGCAGCAAAATAAAACCAGATGTCTGCTTTTTGGGTGCCCCGCTGAGAAAAGCAGCATGGATGGTGACCATTGGGCCCGGCGGGACTATGGTCCGCGGACATTTCTGCATGACGCGTAAGGAGCGCCGCAATGGCAGCTGTGATCCGGTCCAGTGGTCTTTGGACCCCGGACGCCTCGATCTCGAATGACGAACTCGTCGCCTGTTTCAATGCCTATGTTGAGGCCTATAACGCCGAACATGCCGACGCCATCGAGCGCGGCACGGTGGAACCCAAGAACCCATCCTCTTCGGGCTTCATCGAGAAGGCCTCCGGCATCAAGGCCCGATACTGCATCGACAAGGCGGGTGTACTGGACATTTCGCGCATGCGCCCACGGGTCGAACCGCGTCCCAATGAGGCCCTGTCCCTGATGGCGGAAGCGGGTCTGGCGGCGGCCGGGCAGGCGCTCGACACTGCCGGACGGGACCCCCAGGACGTGGACGCCGTTATCTGCTCGGCCACATCCATGCAACGCACCTATCCGTGCATGGCGATCGAGATCCAGCAGGCGCTGGGTATTTCCGGTTTTGGTTATGACATGAGCGTCGCGTGTTCATCCGGCACGTTTGGCCTGATCAATGCGATCAACATGATCGAGACCGGCATGGCCCGCTCGGTTCTGGTCGTGGTACCCGAGATCACAACACCCCAGCTCAATTTCCGTGACCGTGACAGCCATTTCATCTTTGGTGATGTGTCCGTGGCGCTTCTGGTGGAAGCTGAAGACTATGCCGGTGACGGTGGCTGGCGCATTCTGGGCCGCACGATGAAGACCCAGTTCTCGAATAATATCCGGTCGAACTTTGGTTTCCTGAACGCGTCGGAAGACCCCGAACCTTCTTTCGAGGACCGTTATTTTGTCCAGGAAGGCCGCAAAGTGTTCAAAGAGGTCTGTCCGATGGTCGCCGAGCTGATCCTCGACCAGCTTTCCGGCATGAACCTCTCCAGCGCCGACATGAAACGACTCTGGCTGCACCAGGCGAATATCAACATGAACATGATGATCGCCCGCAAGGTCTTCGACCGTGAATTCGACGAAAGCGAAGCGCCGGTCATCCTGGACGAGTTTGCCAACACCGCCGGCGCCGGTTCCCTGGTGGCATTCCACCGGCACAATGACGGGTTTGACGCGGGCGACAAGGGGCTGATCTGTTCCTTCGGCGCGGGTTACTCCGTCGGCTCGGTTGTCATCGAAAAACGCCCCTAGGCCTTTGCCCCAATCCGGGGCCCGGCCTTGGGACGGGGCAACGTCCCGGTTTTTGATGATCTGAAAACCAGCGGCGCGCCCGGATCACTCCAGGCGCGCCAGCCAACCGCTCACAGCAATCCCCTCAACTGTGAACGAAACAGGGTGTGCGGTCCTAGTTGACCGACTCGCCGTGAAGGCTCGTATCGAGGCCTTGGGTTTCCTCTTCCTCGGTCACACGCAATTTCATGACCTTGGAAAGCGCAAACACGATCACAAACGTCATCACGCCACTGTAGAGCGCTGCGGCCAGTGCCCCCCAGGTCTGCGTCCAGACCTGAAGGATATTGCCCGTAATCAGGCCATTATCCGCCGCAAACACACCGGTCAGCACCGCACCGACGAGCCCGCCAACACCGTGCAGACCGAAAGCGTCGAGACTGTCATCCCATTTGCCCCAGCGCTTGAGGCCCGTGACGCCCCAATAGGCGGCCGCGGCCCCACCGGCCCCAATAATGAAGGCCGACCAGCTGGGAACGAGACCCGCCGCCGGGGTAATCGCAACAAGGCCGGCAATGGCCCCCGATGCCGCGCCCAGAACACTGGCCTGGCCGCGCGTGATCCATTCAATTCCCATCCAGACGAGAACCGCACTGGCTGCCGCAATCTGTGTTGTGACAAACGCATGCGCCGCCACGCCGTCGGCCGCCAAAGCGGATCCTCCATTGAAACCAAACCAGCCGACCCACAACAGTCCGGCCCCCACAACGGTGAGCACCAAATTGTCCGGCGGTGACATGGATTGAGGATAGCCTTTGCGCGGGCCGACGAACTTCGCAAGGATCAAACCGGCCACACCGGCATTGATGTGCACGACCGCCCCGCCGGCGAAATCATGGACACCGGCATCGGCCAGAAAGCCGCCGCCCCAGACCCAGTGACAGATCGGTGCATACACCAGGACCAGCCAGATCCCGGCAAAGATCAAAAAGGCCGAAAACCGGATACGTTCCACCACGGCACCGGCGATAATCGCGACGGTGATGATGGCAAACGTCATCTGGAACATGAAAAACAGGTTCTCCGGCAAACCTCCGGATTCGGTCTCCGGGGTCAGCCCCGCCAGACCTATGCGGTCGAAACCGCCGACAAAACTCTGTACCGGCCCACCATCGGAAAAGGCCAGTGAATACCCGATCAGAGCCCAGAGCACGGTCACGACCGCTGCTGCTCCTAGGCTTTGCATCATGGTTGAAAGAACATTCGAACGCCGCACCATGCCCGCATAAAACAGGGCCAGACCCGGCAGGGTCATCATCAGAACGAGTGCGGTCGAGGTAAGTATCCAGGCAATGCTACCGCTATCCATTGTCTTCTCCGCGACTGTGTGGAGCCAAGGACGCTAGGTGTGGAATTCGGGTGGAGTCGATTTGACGCGGTCCATCCAACGGCAAGACCACCCGTCTGCACGCGATTGAAGCAGCTCCGCCCCATCGTGTTGCAGCTGCGAATTCAAGCGTGTCGGAATCATTTGCTTGCGGTGCAGCACTTGCTAGGCTGGATCCAAGACAGGGGAGTGACTTGTGGTTAAAACCATTCTGCGCGCAACCGGCACCTATGTTCCGACACCGGAAATCTCGAATGCCGAGCTCGTTGCCAGTTTCAATGCCTATTCTGAACGGTTCAATGCACAGAACGCGGACGCTATCGCCGCCGGCACGCTTGAGGCCAAACCGCTGTCCAGTGCCGACTTCATCGAAAGCGCTTCCGGGATCAAGAACCGTCATGTCATCGAAAAGGATGGCATTCTCGACATCGATGAAATGGTGCCCCGGATTACGCCCCGCAGCTGGGATGAAACCAGTGTTCAGGCCGAGTTCGCGATGAAGGCCATTACGCCGGCCCTGGAGAAAGCCGGATACACCGGTGCCGATTTCGACGGGATCATCGTGGCCAGCTCCGCCCAACAGCGCAATTTCCCCGCCCTCGCAAGCGAGCTGCAAGGATTGATCGGCTGTGAAGGCTGGTCCTTCGATATGACCATGGCCTGCGCTTCGGCCCTCTATGGCCTCAACATCGCCCACACCATGATCCAGTCCGGCCAGGCCCGGCGCATTCTGGTCGTCTCACCGGAAATCATGACCTCCATCAATGTGCATTCGCGCCGTGAGGTTCATTTCATTTTTGGCGATGCAGCCTCAGCGATAATTGTCGAGGCGGGCGATGCCACCAGTTCGGGCTGGGAAATCTTGGGCACTCATACCAAGAACAAGTTCTCCAACGCGCTGCGCTCCGATTTCGGATTCATCAATCGTTCGGAATATGTTGCAGACCCCGATTATGAAGTCGGTCTGGATCAGGATGGGCACCGGGTCTTTAAGGATGTGGTCTCGTTTGCTCCGGTTGTTGCCGCCGAACTGATGTCCCGTCTGGATCTGGCACCGGCTGACATCCACCGCACCTGGCTGCACCAGGCCAATATCCGCATGGTGGACATGATCGCCAAACGCATTCTGGGCCGCGATCGCACGCCGGAGAATGCACCGGCCATTTTGCACGAATACGGCAACACCTCCTCGTCGAGCGTGGTGATGAATTTCGAGATGCATTCTGAAGACATGGCCCCGGGCGAAACCGGGGTGATGTGTGCCTTTGGCGCCGGTTATGGCGTGGGCGCGGCTGCCGTGAGGAAGATGTGATGAAACCTGCCCTGCCCCCCCTTCCAGCCCAGCCCCTATTGCTGTCGATGATCCTGGCACTGGGCCTGACGGCCTGCTCTGCGCAGACAGACGACACAGTGCCAGCGAGCGGATCATCCGCGTCAACGGATGCACCCCAAGCCACAGAGACGGACGGCAACTCAGACGATCCTGCGGAGACCGATGCGGATGCCGCCCCGGCTCCAATGGGCACTGATATCTATCTGTTCACGCTCTACTGGGAGGGGGGCACCCCGACTTTGGGAGCTGCGCTCGGACATATTGGTGAGGACGGGTATGATAATCAGCCCTTCTTCACGACTGATGGCGGTGTGCTCTACACCTCGGCGGGCGAGACCGGTAACACTGATATCTGGCGTCACGACCTCACCAGCGGTCAGCAGACACAATTGACCAACACACCGGACGCTAGCGAATACTCACCGAAAATACCACCGGCCGAAGCGGCTTTGTCCTATCTCTACCAACCGCCCGGTGGGTATGCCGGTAATGCCTATCTGGCGGATGCGGCCAACGCCAATCCGCGCGCGGCGCATCAGCTGGCCCCGGTGGGCTATTACGCCTTCTCCACCGACATGCGCCAGGTCGTGACCTTCTACCTGGGAGAACCCGGCACGGAAGGCCCCTTCACCCTGCAATTGATCGACCGGACCACGACGCCGGAAACGGTGACCGAAATCGCCGAAAATCCCGGACGGACGTTCTGGCGCAATCCCCGCGGGACCGGCGTCTATCATTCCCTTGCCGATAGCGAGGGGGAGCACATGATCCACTATCTCGATTTCGCCACGGCGGAAGACACAGCGCTGTTTGCCTTGCCGCCCGGCGTACAGGATTTTGTGGCCGCCGGTCTGCCCGATGACCGGACCGGTTTTTTCTCCACTCATTCCGACCAGCTGGTCTACTGGACCGGTGAAGACTGGACCCCCGTGGGCGATCTGTCCGGTCTGACCAATGTCACACGCCTGGCCCTTTCCCCGGACCTGTCACTCATCGCCATCGTGGCAGAGGACCAGATCGACTAACACTCACTCTGCCCGAGCCCACTAGCGACCCGACTCATCCGCGCGGGTTTGCGACACGTGCTCAAGATTGAGAGAGAGGGCTCTCAGGCCCTCGTCCAAGGCTCGGCGCTCGGCGTCACCCAGCCCTGCGAGCAGACGCGCTTCCTCCTCCAGATGCTCGACAACCAGCCTGTCAATGAGCGTGTGACCGGCTTCGGTGAGCTCCACCAGCATGGATCGGGCGTCATCGGGATCATCCACACGACGGATCCAGCCCTCACCGTCCAGCTTCTTCAGTCGATGTGTCATTGTGCCCGATGTCACCAACAGGCTGGAATAAAGCGCCGTGGGTGACAGACGATAGGGCGGACCATTCCGCTTGAGGGTCGCCAACACATCGAACATCCACATTGTGAGCCCGTGCCTGGCGTATCGGGCTTCCAGTTGACGCACGACCAAGACCTGGGTGCGCATTAATCGCCCCAGAGTCGCCATGTCCGACAACATCAGGCCGGGCGCGACAGCGCGCCATTGCTCCAGAATACCGTCAACAAAATCAGTCGCTTCCACATTCGGTTCGAAATTTCCGTCAGATTCCGTCATTTTTCACTTGTATCTTGAATTCAAGATACCCATGTTCGGGGTCAGATGTCTTGAATTGAAGATAAAGCCATGACCCTTGTTACTGCAAGCCCTGATCGCGTCGTTCGCCTCGTCATCCTGACCCTGCTGGCGGCGCTGGCCCCGATGATCTGGGGGTCGACCTATATCGTCACCACGGAGATTTTACCCGAGGGCCGTCCGCTCATGGCCGCAGCTCTGCGCACACTGCCGGCCGGCCTGCTTCTGCTGATCGGTTTTGGCGCCTGGCGCCTGCCCGTCAGCCTGTGGCGGATCCTGGTATTGTCTCTGATCAATATTTCCGGCTTCCAGGCCCTGTTATTCCTCGCCGCCTATCGTTTGCCCGGAGGCCAGGCCGCACTGCTGGGCGCCATCAGCCCGGTGCTGATCCTGGCGCTCAACTGGATGGCGGGGGCCGGTCGTCCGCGCTGGACCCAGATCGCCCTCGCCCTGTGCGGACTGGCGGGCATGGGCTTGCTGGTCTTCACACCCGGGCTGGGCTGGGACCCGATCGGTGTCATCGCAGCACTGGCAGGGACCAGCTTGTTTGCCATCGGCATTCTCCTGACCCGGTCCTGGGGCCGCAACGCGCCTCTCTTTGCCCTCACGGGCTGGCAGCTCACACTCGGCGGTGCCGTACTCCTGCCCGCCGCCCTGGCCTTTGAACCCGCTTTGCCGGCGCTGAGCCACCGGGAAATCGGCGGATATCTCTATCTCTGCCTGGCCGGAGGGCTGGCCGGATACGTGTTCTGGTTCACCGGCCTGACCCGTCTTCCCCCCGTCGCCATGGCTGCACTGGGCCTGTTGAGCCCGGTCACGGCGACCCTGCTCGGCTGGGCCCTGCTCGGCCAATCTCTCCCCCCGCTTGGACTGGTGGGCATGCTGATCATTCTGGTGAGCGTGTTCGCCCTACAGGTCCTGGCTTCGCCCCAGAAAGGACAGTCATCATGAACCTTCTGCTTGAAACGGCGTTGGAAACCCGGCGCTCCGTCAAAAACTTCAAACCCGACGAAACCCTCTCCCGTGCCACGCTAGACCGGCTGATGGACCTCACACGGCGCACGCCCACCGCCTATAATCTGCAAAACTGGCGTGCGATTGCCGTCACCTCACCGGAGGCCAAGGCCCGCCTGCGCGCTATGGCCTTCGACCAGTCGCAGATCGAGGAGGCCGCCGTCACCTTCATCATGGTGGGCAATACAGATGGCTACAGACAGATCGGCCAACGCCTCGAACCCTCGGTCTCCGCCGGAATCATGCCGCAAGGTGTCGCAAACGCCTGGGTCGACATGGTCAATGGCAGCCACGGAACCAATCCGATCCTGCGCCGCGATGAAGCCTTTCGCTCGGCCAGCCTGGCCGCGATGACCCTGATGTTTGCCGCCGAAACCCTGGGTCTTGGCTCAGGCGGCGTGTCCGGTTTTGAACCGGACCGGGTGCACGACGCCTTTGAACTGGCGGAGGGCGAGGTGCCGGTTGTGCTCGTCTGTATCGGTACGGCGATGACAAACAATTGGAGCCAGAAACCGCGCCTTCCCGTCTCGCAGATCTATTCCCAGCTCTGAGCCACTAGAGCCGGACCGTCTCGGTGATTTTATAGGTGAGGTCATCCCCATCCGCCTCGTGGATGGTGAGATAGTCACCCACTCGCATGGAGTGTTCACCGAGACGGTAGACCGGTTCGTCCGGCCCTTCCCGGTCCTCGTCATAATGGAAAAACCAGTGCGATCCGCGATGTGTCAGCCAGCCATCGGCAATCTCGTCCGGGTCGGGTGAGAACCGGTTCACGGTGCACGACGCCTTGTTGTCCCGCCAGAGTTCGAGATCCAGCATGCCCTCAAGATCCAGCGGTGCAACAATGACATAGCCGTGATTGTCATTCCCGTCGGGAAAGCCGGCCTCCGGATTGCGGCCCAAGCGCAGTGTGACGCGTGTCAGCGACATAACATCCTCCATAAATTAATTATGGTCATTAAGGCAATTTCACACCGACCGCGTCAATTCGCGTATCGATTCTGAGCCCGCGACGGATCCGCACACTGTGTGTTGTCGTTGATAACCCTGCCCATCACTGGCGTCCCCTGCACGGCTCTGCTATGCGCCGCCGCTGCGTCATTCAGCGTGGAGCGCCCGGTCGAGACGACTTGGAGCAAAGCGCCAGACAGGATAAGAGGACGTCATGGCATCCACGGCCCGAAAATCCGAACCCAAGGCACCCCGCGCCTGGCAGCGTATGATCTCCGGACGGCGTCTGGATCTACTCGACCCCTCTCCGTTTGATGTGGAGATTGAGGATATCGCGCACGGTCTGGCCCGGGTCGCGCGCTGGAATGGCCAGACCCGGGGGGATCATGCCTTCTCGGTCGCGGAACACTCCGTGATCGTTCTGCGCATTCTCGATCATCTCTATCCGGGTCTGGATCATCGCTGGCGTCTGGCCGGTCTGCTGCATGATGCACCCGAATACGTGATCGGCGACATGATCAGCCCGTTCAAGGCTGCTCTGGGTGTCGATTACCGGGTGTTCGAGGATCGGCTGGAAGCGGCTGTTCACTTGCGATACGGCCTGCCGCCGAAAATGAGCCAGGAGGTCAAACGCAAGATCAAGCGCGCTGACCGGATCTGTGCCTATTATGAAGCGACCCAGATTGCCGGTTTCACACACGACGAATCGGTGAAATTCTTTGGCCGTCCTCCGGCGGACCTGGATTTACGGATTGAACCCTTGCCGGTGACCCAGGCGCAGGCTCTGTTCCTGGAACAGTTTGAAACCGTGCTGGCTGAGGTGGAGTCGCGTTAATGGCCTTGACCGATCAGAGCCTGATTGTCGGACTGAATGCCGTCATCCTCGGGGCGGGCGAAGACTGTCCGCAGGTTCTGATCATTCCACCTGGCCCGGGCAGTGCCGCCGAAGATGCCCTGCCCTTCGGTCCGTTCGATCCGACCGAACACCGCACATTCGAGATCGGGCTGCGACGCTGGGTGTCGGAACAGGCGCGCTTCCAGCTGGGGTATGTGGAACAGCTCTACACATTCGGAGATCGGGGGCGCGAAGCCCCAGTGGCCGCCCTCACTGGCTCCGAGGATGCACGTATCATTTCAGTCGGATATCTGGCCCTGACACCGGACCGCGCCACCCCGCCGGAAGGCGGCGGCCAATGGCGTTCCTGGTATCGCTATTTCCCCTGGGAAGACTGGCGCGACGGCAAGCCCGCTCTCATTGAGGGCGACATCCTCCCTCGCCTGCGCGCCTGGGCCGATGAAGCCGCCATTCCGGGCCGCCGGGCCGGTCGCCATGACCGTATCAAACAGTGTTTCGGTGGTGAGACCGGCGTGTGGAATGAAGAACGTGTGCTCGACCGCTTCGAACTGCTCTACGAAGCCGAACTTGTGGCCGAAGCCCGTCGCGATGGACAGGCCGAAACCCACAATCCCGGCGAACCGCTGGGCGTGGCGATGGCCTCTGATCACCGCCGCATCCTGGCCACCGCCCTCTCCCGCCTGCGCGGCAAGATCAAGTATCGTCCCGTCGTGTTCGAGCTCATGCCCGATCGGTTCACACTCTCGGCGCTGCAAGCCGTTGTAGAAGGCATGACCGGGTTCAAACTACACAAGCAGAATTTCCGCCGCGCGCTTGATCGCACAGGATTTGTCGAAGGCACGGGACAGATGGAAAGCCAGACCGGCGGACGACCGGCGGAACTCTTTCGTTATCGCCGCGAAGTGTTGAGCGGAGGTCCGGCCCTGGGTCTGGCCACACCGCGCCTGCGCGAGACCTGACATGTCGACCCGGCCTCCGGGGAATGACGCGACTTCGCCGTCCAGCCCCCGCCCCTATGTCTATTCACCGCCGCCGCCCGGCCCTTTGCCCATACTGCATGCTGATGAGCATATCCTGGTGCTGGACAAGCCGTCCGGCCTGTTGACGGTCCCGGGCAATCGTCCCGACCGGAAGGACTGCCTGGAATCCAGAGCGCAACACGCCTTTCCCCAAGCCCGCATCGTGCATCGTCTGGATATGGACACGTCCGGGGTGATTGTGCTCGCCCTGACCGCCTCGGCACATCGCCATATCGGCCTGCAGTTTGAAAAACGCCAGACCGAAAAATCCTATCTGGCGCTGGCATCAGGACAGATTGCGCAAGACTGTGGCCGTATCGATCAGCCCATGATCACAGACTGGCCCAACCGGCCGAAACAACACATCAATCACGAGATCGGCCGGCAGGCGATCACGGACTGGACCGTACTGGAGCGCGCGCATGATCATACACGCGTACGCCTCCACCCGCTGACGGGGCGCAGTCATCAACTGCGCCTGCACCTGCAATGGCTCGGACATCCCATTCTGGGCGATAACCTTTATGCACCCGACCCGATTGTCGCGGCGCGCGAGCGATTATGCCTGCATGCGGAGCGCCTGGCCTTTCGCCATCCCGACGGAGGCGCTCCTGTGAGTTTTGAAAGCCCGGCGCCGTTCTAGACCAACGTCTCCGGTCGCCAGCCCCACGCCATAGAGACAATTTGCGGCCGCATCTTCAGGCTTGCGCAATCAAGCCCTGCTACCAAGGGTGAAACTCATGGAGACCACACGCATGATTTCGACCCTCGCCACCGCGACCCTTCTGACCCTGTCCGCGCCCCTTCAACCCGCCAATGCCCAGCCCCCGGTTATGCAGGCGGACGCTGAACCCAATGAAATTGTGAACCCGCAGATTACCGATGCCGTCACTGAAGCCGATGCTCCGGTCCTTGGAGATGCTGCGACAGAACCCGAAGAGGGCCTGACTCCGGCGTTTGAATCCGTCGAAACCTCCCCCCCTTACGCCCAGAACCAGCAAAATGTTCTCGCCCAGGCCGCGACGACACAGGGTGCGTTTTTGGAAAACTAAACTCGCTTCACACCACAGCAGAAGCATCAACGGGCTCACCTTCGCGTGAGCCCGAAGTCTTTTCCACTTGGGCGCTTGCGCTATGCTCACAGTGAGCATATATAGGTCGCAGACATAGGCTCACTTCGAGCATAAGGCGGTTCGACCGGACCGCCTGTTTTCAGCACCCAATAATGCTCATTTCGAGTACAAGTGGAGGGGACAATGGACGGCCAAACCTGGACGAAACCGGTCACGGATTCCAACGCAAAAAACGCTTACACCCTGCCCTATACGGATGAGGTCAAAGCCGCGACGGATCATCTTTATGAACGCGTGAAACACGTTGTGACTCCGGAAGAATGGCCCCAGAAGGCGCCGCTGATCCACGCCATCAACACGCTGAAAAAAGAGAAGAACGCCGTCATCCTGGCGCACAACTACATGACCGCGGACATCTTCCACACCGTCGGCGATCTGATGGGCGACAGCCTGGGGCTGGCGCGCATGGCGGCGGACAGCGACGCCGATGTGATCGTGCAGGCGGGTGTGCACTTCATGGCCGAGACCGCAAAGGTTCTGGCCCCGGAAAAGACCGTCCTGATCCCCGACACGGAAGCCGGGTGTTCCCTGGCCAGCTCCATCACGGGTGAAGATGTCCGTCGGATCAAGGCCGCTTATCCGGGCATCCCTGTCGCGACCTATGTGAATACCAGCGCGGATGTGAAAGCCGAGTGCGATATCTGCTGCACCAGCTCCAATGCGGTTCAGGTCGTGGAAAGCCTGGGCTCGGACACGGTCATTCTCTTGCCCGACCAGTATCTGGCCAAGAATGTGGCCGCCCAGACGGATGTGAAAATCCTCACCTGGGCCGGAAGCTGTGAAGTGCATGAGCAATTCACGCCGCAGGACATTCAGGACATGCGCGATGCCTATCCGGGCGTTGTGATCATCACCCACCCGGAAAGCCCGCTCGACGTTGTTCAGGCTGCTGATTTCGCCGGCTCCACGGCTGCCATGGCAGACTGGGCGCGCAAGAGCGGTGCGAAAACTGCGGTTTTGCTCACCGAATGCTCCATGAGCGACAATGTTGCTGTCGAGGTTCCAGAGATCAATTTCGTGCGGCCATGCAATCTGTGCCCTCACATGAAACGCATCACGCTGGAAAACATCTATGACTGCCTGCGTTTCGGCCAGCACGAGGTCGAGGTCGACGACACTATCATCGAAGGCGCCCGTCGCTCGGTTCAGGCCATGCTGGATCTTCCCAAGCCGGCGGTTCCCGCCAGCTTCGATCCGAAGGCCCAGGAAAAACCGGTCGATCTGGTCACCCTCTAACCCAGGAGGGTCACGATGACCCGCCCCGTTCTCATCATCGGAGCCGGCATTGCCGGCCTGTGGGCGGCGCTCAAATTGGCGCCGCGCGAGGTCGTGTTGCTTACCGGTGCGCCGCTGGGTGAAGGCGCCGCGTCTGGCTGGGCACAAGGAGGGGTGTCTGCTGCTCTGGCGGGTGATGACAGCCCGACCCTGCATGCGCGCGACACGATGATGGCCGGTGCCGGTCTGGTCGAGGCCGATGCGGCCCACGCCCTGGCTGAGGGCGCGGCGGCGGAAGTCCAGGCGCTGGCTGCGATCGGTGCGCCGTTCGAGCGCAGCGGGTCTGACTGGTCGCTCTCACGCGAAGCGGCCCATTCCGCACACCGTGTTGCCCGCGTGAAGGGTGATGGCGCCGGTGCGGCGATCATGAACACGCTGATCGAGGCCGTGCGAGCCGCAGAGCATATCGAGATCCGTGAAGGCTGGCGTGCTATGGCCCTGCTGGGCGATGAAACCGGTTGCCGCGGTGTGCTGGCACGCGATCCGCACGACCGCGATGTGCCTCTCGCCGCCCGCGCAACCGTGCTGGCCATGGGCGGAGCGGGCGGACTGTTTGGCCTGACGACCACCCCTTCCACCGCTCAGGGCCAGGCCATGTCCATGGCCAGTGCATTGGGGGCGGTAATCCAGGATCCGGAATTTGTGCAATTCCACCCCACCGCACTCAATGCCGATCTCGATCCGGCGCCGCTGTGTACGGAAGCCCTGCGCGGAGAAGGCGCACACCTGATTGATCGTCAGGGGCGGCGCTTCATGAAGACAGTGCATGAACTAGCAGAGCTGGCCCCGCGCGATGTCGTCGCACGGGCTGTTCATCGCCAGAACGCCCGCGGTCTGGGCGCCTTCCTGGATTGCCGTGAGGCCATAGGCGACGCATTTCCCGAGCGCTTTCCGGCCGTGTTTGCGGCCTGCCAACGTGCCGGACTGGATCCACGTGTCGACCCGATCCCGGTCGCACCGACGGCGCATTATCATATGGGCGGTGTGAAAACCGATATTGACGGGCGCACGACGGTGAAGGGGCTGTGGGCCGTAGGTGAATGTGCGTCCAGTGGATTGCATGGCGCCAATCGCCTGGCGTCCAACTCCCTGGCCGAGGGGCTGGTCGCTGCGGCCCGATGTGCAACGGCCTTGGGCATGACCCCGCCGGACAGCCTCAGCCCGCCTGCCGATCCGGTTGAACCGGCGCCCGATCTGCCCCCCCACGTCCTGCAGCGTCTGCGTCAGGCGATGAGCCGGATGGCCGGTGTCGAACGCAATGCGAGCGGGCTGGCCGAATTGCTGGACCTCATCCGCCAGTGGCGTCATCGCCATGGCGATGCCCATGCGCTTCTCGCGGCACAATTCATTGTTCAGGCCGCCCTTGAACGAGAGGAAAGCCGGGGCGGACACTTCCGGACGGACTTTCCGGACACCGCCCACACGGCACAACATAGCGCTCTGACGCTGTTTGATTTGCTTTCACCCATTTCAGGGCTGGAAGTGGACGCCGCAATGACTTATGTCGCGCGACGTTTGCCTGCGGAATAGGAGTACCCCATGACTGTTTCCCCCTTGCCGCGCTATCTCGTGACCGAGATGGTGACCCGGGCGCTGGCCGAAGATCAGGGTGGCCGCGGTGATATCACTGCCATTGCCTGCATCCCCGCACGCACGAACACGAAATTCTACATCCGCTCCCGCGGGACCGGCGTGGTGTGCGGCATGGAACCGGCTGCGGAAGCCTTCTGGCAGATGGATCCCGACGCCAGTTTCAGCGAACAGGTCAGGGATGGAGACCGGATTGAACCGGGCGATATCCTGGCCACAGTACATGGCAATGCCCGTGCCCTTTTGAGCGCAGAACGCATCGCGTTGAATTTCCTCGGTCGCATGAGCGGTGTCGCCAGCTTCACCCGGCAGTATGTGGACGCTGTCGCAGGCACCGGCGTGAAGATCGCCCACACGCGCAAGACAACACCGGGTCTGCGCCCCTTCGAGTTACAGGCTGTGGAAGCGGGCGGCGGCTCGCGTCATCGTTATGGTCTCGACGATGCCATTTTGATCAAGGACAATCATGTCGCGGTGTGCGGTGGTGTCGACGCGGCGGTCAGTGCTGCGCGCACCTATGCTGGACACATGACGCGTGTGGCGGTGGAAGTCGACCGGCTCGACCAATTGCCTGAAGCCATCGATGCGGGCGCAGAGAGTGTTTTGCTCGACAATTTCAGTTTGGAAGACCTGCGCAAAGCGGTCGCGGCCGCGCGCGGCCGGGTCATTCTTGAAGCGTCCGGCGGGGTCACTCTCGACACGGTTCGCCCGATCGCAGAGACCGGTGTTGACGTCATCTCGATTGGCGCACTCACCCATTCCGCGCCGAATTTCGACATTGGTCTCGACGACGCCTAGAACGCCTTGCGGTATAACTCACCGCGCACAATCAGGATGATCAGGACGCCGGCCGCTATCAGCATGGCGATAAGGCCGATCGCACCTGATGTTTTAAACATGTCGTAACCGGCATTGGCGGACAATATCCAGTCGACGGCATAGGCAAAAAACGCAGCGCCCTGGAAATGAAGCGCCCAGCGGGATTGTCTCAGCATGGCAATCGACGCCCCCCACATGAACACCATGCTGATCGCAAACACAGCCTGCTGTCCCCAGCTTACGCTCTCCACGAACTGAACATAGTCCTGCGGGAGCCGGGCTGAGCGGGATGGATCAAGCCGAACGCTCACATCGCGCAAGAGCCACAGGACCCCACGGCTGGATCCAAAAACATAAAGCGCCAGGAGCCCCCAATAGAGCACACCATTAACGGTCAGAAGCTTTGGTCGGCGAAGTGTCATATCGTAAGAGCGAGTCCCCAAACCCGCCTCTTACGGTAGTCAAACACTACTCATTGTCTAGACATATTCGCTGGTCTTCAGGCATCAAGGTCCAGGGACGAGAATAGGCCATCGAGACTTCGAGCTGCCTGGACAATATCAGTGGGAATCGTGTTGGGCTCATCCGCAGTGCCCGCACAGAATTGTTCCGCAAGGCTGTCATACCAGATGATGTTGGCGCCTTCCTGGGCGATCACCCAGAAACCGATACCGTGTATCTGGGCATCCTCACCAAACCAGACTTCGGGCTCAATCCGGATCGTGTTCCAAAGGGCAAACTGGTCCGGGTTCAGCGTGCCTTCGGCCACCAGGACCAGACCGCGAATCTGAGCCTCTGTGACCAACGCCATGATCAGGCCTTCTCGGCCTCCGACACGCCCAGCACCTCAGCGACAGCACCTTTTTGAGCGATTTCCTCGGGTGTCAGTCCGCAGATCTCGTGTGGAAAAACCAGCCACTCATCGCACTCATGCACATAGAAGTCCGGTGTCAGCTCGGTCGCATTGCGTGTGGGCTTGTAATAGACCGTCGCAATACGGGCATCGACGGGGAAATTGCGTCGGCATTTGGCTTTCAATACACGCAAAATCGCTTCGACCGATCGACCACTATCGAACACGTCATCCACGATCAGCAGCCGATCATCAGCATTGAGCGTGTCGACCAGATACCCTTCGCCGAACACACGAACCTCGCGTGATTGCTGGTCAATCCCTGTATAGGACGAGGTCCTCAGAGCGATATGATCGGTCTTGAGCCCCTTGTATTCTAGAAATTCCTGAACGGCGATGCCAACCGGCGCGCCGCCTCGCCAGACACCGACAATATGTGTCGGCCCGAACCCGCTCTCGAGGATGCTGGCCCCCAGTCGGAAACTGTCCGCCAGAAGCTGATTGGCGCAGATATAGGTCTTCTCAATGCTCATGTCGAACCATTGCGTGATTGCCCCCCCGCCTCAAGGAGTTGATTGCGGAATTTTGGTGGATACTCTGCACCTCGACAGCCAACAGAGCTTGAGGGGGAGATTTTGCGTCGCGATCCGTCAATCCCGACCGGAGAGATCCGGTCGATCTATCTCGATAGTCCACGCCTGGAATCCAACATGCTGGGCGACCCCACGCGTCGCCGCGTCGATCTCTACATCCCGCACGGGCATGACGGGGCGGGCCTGCCACTGCTGGTCGATCTGGTGGGCTATACCTCCGGTGGCCCCAAACACACCAACTGGCTCAATTTCGGAGAGAATGTCCCCGAACGCGCCGACCGCCTTATCGCCTCCGGCGAAATGCCGCCCGTTGTCATCGCGTTTCCGGACTGTTTCACCCGGCTGGGCGGCAATCAATACATCAATTCGCGTGCCATGGGGGATTGGGCCGACTGGCTGACCCAGGACATGCTACCCGCCATCGAGACGCAGTTCGGGTGCGGCGGCGCGGGCCGACGCGGCGTGTTTGGCAAGAGTTCGGGTGGGTATGGCGCCCTCGTGCACGGCATGTTGTATGCGAACACCTGGTCCGCCATCGCCAGCCATTCCGGTGATGTCGGGTTTGATCTGATGCTGGCCACCGATTTCGCCCATACCCTTCGACGGCTCGACAAGCACGGCGGGTCGGTTGAACGCTTTATCGCTGCGTTCGAAGCCGCCGACACAGTGCGGGGCGATGACCTTCACGCTTTGATGATCCTGGGTCTGGCGGCGACCTATGATCCCGATCCGGACAGCTATCTGGGCATTCGCCTGCCGGTCACGATGGATACATGTGAACGCATCGAGGCACGTTGGGACCAGTGGTTGGCCTGGGACCCGCTCAACCTGATCGAATCCCATGCGGAGGCCGTCAAATCCCTCAAATGCGTGTATATCGATTGCGGCGACGCTGATCAGTACAACCTGCTCTACGGCGCGCGCCGCCTGACCCGTCGTCTCTCTGCGATGGGTATCACCCATGTCTACGAGGAGTTCGCGGGCACTCACTCCTCGGTCGATTTCCGCATGGATGTAAGCCTGCCCTTGCTGGCCAGGGCCTTGAGTGCCTAGCCCTTGCGGAAGATCAGACGCTGCAATCCCGTTGCGATGCCCGCGATGATCAGGCGGGCCAGGATGGTGAAGAACAGAAGCAGGATCTGATCATCCGCGATCAGCAAGCGGAGGATATTGTTCCAGCGGAACGGCAGACCGGTGTTTTCGAGACCGTTTTCGACCCAGCCGGCACCCGACAGGAGACCATCCAGCATTTCGGGGGCGACGACGCCCAGCCCGACCAGCATGAGAATGCCCAGGATGAACGCAAAGAACAGTGAGGTGGTCATCGAGCCGATACTGGACACCAACCCCACCACACCGCGCTTGCGCACGGAACTGGAGACCGGTGCCAGAACAAAGGCGAGAAGGATGCGGGCAATGATCGTGAAGATCAGAATAACAATCGCTTCCGACGCAGCGAAAATGCCGACCCAGACATTGTAACGACTGGGCAGACCGGTTGAGGTGACCCCGCGCTCGATCAGATCCGCCCCGTCCTGCACCCAGTGCAGCCAGAGCGGCGCATAGACGCCCAGCAAAAGCAGCATGGCCAGGGCCATGATCATGGACGCTGTCACAGTTGCGCCAGAGCGCGCCATCATACCAAACATTGAAACCCCTCCCGGGATTGCCGCCGCCAGGGTAAAACACCTGCGTGACAGACAATCATGGCCAAAACCGGCCCCTCGCCCGGCTCACCGCAAACTAGAGGCTCGCACGGCAAGGGTCTTCCCACTTCGCCTGACAGGCGAAAACCGCAATCATCTTCCGGCACGACGGATGAATACGCGCTGACTGCCCGGTCCTACCACGCCCGAATCGGGATGAGTTCAATCCGGACGATACGGTCATCATCCGACCAGCCCCCGGTTTGCCACACATCACCGGCCACCAGATCCGGGTTCCACGGCCCGCAGTTTGTTGACGGTCCCTGCCGGGTGTTCACTGTAATGCAAAGCTGGCCGTCATACCTCCAGCGCCCGGCCACGCCACGGCTGTCTGCATACCCGCCATCTGCAGAAAAAAGCGCATCGAATTGAGTGTCTTCGACATGCACACGAACGATATGACCAAAGGCATTGTCCATCCCCCTCGGCTGTTCACGCGGACTGGCCAGGTCTGTCGGGGCGGCCGGGTCTGACGGGAAAACTGGCTGTATCGGCATGCTCGCAGGGGGCGTGCCTGTCCTGGTGACGGGCCGGGCGTCAGCTGGACCGGTCAGGCTCATGTTCGCGATCAGCACCAGAGTGATGCCCAAAATCACGGTAAGAGCCAAGGACGCGTCGATACGGTTCGACGGTTCGCGGGTATTGCGTACACGAGCACACAGCACGACCACACCTCCCTCTGGCATGACAGATCACGGAGCGATCCCCCCCGATCTGTCTGCTTCCAGACAGGTTGAGTGTATCAAGTCTGGCGACGCGCCCAGACTCAAAAACCTCGAAATATGGCTAGAAAAGGCGATTATGCCTCGCTGGGATCAGCGACGTCCGCACTCGGCACCTGGACGATCTCCACCCAGTATTCACCTATGGAATTGACCACCCGCATCAGTCGATCCAGCGAGATCGGTTTCACGATGTAGGAGGAGGCTCCCAGACCATAGGAGGACAGGATGTCGTCCTCGCTCTTGGACGTGGTGAGTACCACGATCGGAATGTGACGCAGGTCCGGATCAGACTTGATCTCTTCCAACGCCTCACGCCCGTCTTTCAACGGCATATTGAGATCGAGCAGGATCACACCGGGATAGGGCTCTCCAGACCGTCCGGCATAATCACCCTGGCGCTTGAGATAGTCGATCAACTGCTCGCCATTCTCCAGAAACTCGATCGGATTGCGCAGGCGCACTTCCTCACAGGCTTCCTTAAACAGCAGCCGGTCATCAGGGTCGTCATCCACCATCAAGATGGTGAAAAGCCGGTTTTCAGAGCTCATCTATGTCTTCCTCACCGTGTCTGTCTTGTTTTTCTCCGGACGATCCGGATTTGTCTAGCCCAGATTTGCCTGTCGGATCGGCAAAACCAGTGTGAATACGGCTCCGGCCCCGGGCTCCCCCCAGGCCGTGAGACTGCCGGCATGGCGTTCGGCGATCTTGCGACAGGTCGCCAGGCCCACACCGGTGCCCTCATACTCGTCACGTCCATGCAGACGTTCAAACATGCCAAAGATACGCTCGCCATGCTTCGGATCGAAACCAATTCCATTATCGGCCACTGCGATCCGGGCGACGGCGCCACTCTCTCCCACTTCGATCGATCCATCAATGGACACGGAAGGTTTCACGCCCGTGCGATGGAATTTGAGCGCATTGGAGACCAGATTCAGGAAAAGTTGCTGCATCTGGGTCGGATCGGCCTCGATCGCCGGCAAACCTTCAATCCGCACTGTCGCCCCCAAGGACTGGATCCGCGGCTCCAGATCGGACAAAACCTCGCTGACCACTGTATTCAGATCAACGGGCAGGAATGCCGTGCTCTTGGTATTGACCCGCGAATAGCTCAGAAGATCATCAATCAGCTGACGCATGCGGGTCGCGGAATTGACCATGCGGTCGATATAAAGCTCGCCCGACTCATCCAGCTCGCCCGCATACTTGTTGGAGAGCCGCTGACCGAAAGTCTGAATCTTGCGCAAGGGCTCCTGAAGATCGTGCGAGGCGGCGTAGGCAAACTCCTGCAATTCTGCGTTCGAACGCTTCAATTCCTGGGCGTAGCGACGCAAGGCGAGTTCGTCGCGCAAGCGCTGGGACACGTCCCGGAAAGTGATCACGGCGCCGGATTTGGGATCGTCCGCATCCACGCGGGACATGGACACCTCGACGGGGAAAGACTGACCCGACTTGGTCCAGTAATACTCCATCCGGCCTTCCACACTGGCCACACGGCCGCCGTGCAGATCACACTCTTCCTGCGGGAAGAGGGATCCATCGGACCGGGAGTGGTGGATCAGGCTATGCACCGAGCGCCCGATGACCTCTTCCTCGCTGAACCCGGTCATCTGGCAGGCCTGGCGATTGATAAACGTGCATCGTCCTTCACCATCCACACCATAAATGCCTTCCGCGGCGGTCATCAAAATACGCCGCAGGTTCTGCTGGGTGTCTTCAATGGCCCGAGCACGCTGCTGGATGATGGTACGGTGTGCGTTGAACAAGACCGTGAGCAGGATGAAAGCCAGCGCCACCGCCACGGCAAAAACCCTGAGAACCGCGCGTGCCTTGTTGGCGCCGGAAAAGGCCTCGGCAAGATCCATTTCGGTGATCACACCAAACTGTCGGTGCTCGATCCAGGCCCACACCCCGATCACCGGAACACCCCGATAGTCCCGATAACCGACCAGGTTCTCGCCGCGTTCACCGATCGTCGCCGAGCGAGCGGCCTCCGTCAGCGGCAAGCTGACAAGATCGGGCAAGGTGCGCGTCGGACTATCAAGCTGAAAGCCCGGATCGCGAGCAGCTAGTGTCAGCGCCGAGCTCTGGCCCGCACGCAGGAGGCCCCAATCCGTCAGTTGGTCGTTGAAACGCGATTCCGAAAGGAGACGCCCACCCCGGTCGATGGCGTAGGTCTCGCCCGACAAGCCGGTCCGCGCACCCTGGAAAATCGCATTTGCCTCGGCTTGAGGATCGATCTCGAAAACCAGAAACCCGGCTGCTGGCTCATCATCCAAGGCAATCGGAGCAACCACAAACATCAGGGTATCTGGGGTTTCGATCGCGGCACTCTGGCCAATACCCACCTCGCCGGCACGTACGGGCAGGGTCAGATGCGCCCCCTCACCCATCAGGTGATCCCGGTCGAGCAAGTCGAGAATCGGAATCGGAAGGCCAATCAGTTCAGTTCGGGTACTGGCCAGAACGGTGCCATTCGGCGCTAGGACGAAATAACCACCATACCCCCTCTGCCCCAGCCATTCGCCCAATTCCATGCGCAAATCGGCCTGGGCCTTGGCATCGGCGAGTTCAGCCCGTGTGGAGGCCTCCAATAGATTGATCAAACTCTCATGAATCTGGTCATCATCCGACCAGATCGCGACATCGACTTCTTTTTGACGGGCCCAGGCCTCGAAACGCTGGATGGCGCTGCCCATCACTGTTTCCAGCGTGTCACGCACCGATTCACGCGCAGTGCGTCGCAATTCGCGTTCACCAAACGAAACCGAGATAAAAATCAGGATGATACACAATAGCGCTGCGAGCGCCGGAGCGGCTTGCCCCAGCCACCCCATCGCCGTGTCCAGCGCTTCCGGTCGCGCCGTTCCCCCGCGTTCCGGCGTGTCTGTGTCAGCCTGGTCCAAAATGGCAGCTCTTTTGTCGTCCCGAATCGATTTCCCCCAGACTGTGGGCGAAAACAGTTACAGCAAAGAAAATCCTGACTGATTTTGCAACTCATCTCGCAATACCACCTGTCGGCTTTCCGGCGAAATTGCGACATTTGCAGTCAGCCCGCGTTCAGCGCGGCTCTGCGAGAGTGTGATTGTGCGCCCGGTGGTGTGCCGGCCCGGCAATCGACAACCCTCGCAAAGCGCGGGGTCGACACACCACCACTTCACGCTTACACCCGGCCCGGCGCGTGAAACCCGTCCAGTCCTTGCGGGGCGTCTAATCTGTCCAATACGGTGAGACTGGTTTTTGCCCGAGCGCTTCGGCGATCCGGGCCCGGGTTGCCGATGTGGCCTCCTCAGGCAGATCCTCCGGGTCAAACCATTCGAGCGCATCGATCTCCCCGCGAAAATCCGGTTCACAGGGGGTCCAGCCACGCGCCCGATACACCACGACATGATCCCCGCGAAAGGCCTTGTGGTTGGAATAGATTCCCAAAAACTCCGGCGGCTCGGTGAGATCCACCCCGGCCTCCTCGCGCAATTCCCGAACCAGTGACGTCGCGACCGGCTCGCCCCGCTCGACCCCGCCACCAGGCAGATACCAGCCGGGCATATAGGTATGGCGCACCAGAACCACGCGGCCCTGTTCATCCTGGACAAAACCGCGCACCCCCAGTGTCATGCCGCGCGATACGCGCCACCATGTCCGGAAAACAGGGGTCAGAACCGGTTCAAATGCCAAGCGCCAATTCATATGAAGCCTCCTCCTAGCCAGAGGGCATTGTTCACGCTATCTGTGCCCAATCAGTTATCGACCGGGCGTGAATGGCACGACCGGCCTCAGTTCGGGATGTGATACCATGGCTGCGCTTATTGCTCTGGGTCTTGTGGCGGCTCTTTTCGGCCTTCTCAACCTCATCGAATATCGTCGTTTCGACTAAGTCCTGACGCGTACACCCTGTCATGGCCGCACCGGTTTACATCAGCCTGATTCTGGCTGGTCTGGTTGTCCTTCTGTTTGGAGGAGACCTGCTTGTTCGTGGAAGCGCAGCCCTTGCCCGCAAGTGGAAGCTGCCCCCGCTGTTTGTCGGCCTGACCATTATCGCCTTTGGCACATCCGCCCCTGAACTTGTGGTCTCGGTCCAGTCGGCCCTGAATGGTGCACCGGGACTGGCGCTCGGCAATATCGTCGGCTCGAACATCGCCAATTTCCTGCTGGTTCTGGGCCTGCCCGCGGTGTTCGGGGCCATCAAGACCACCACGCCGGGTGTGCGCCGCAATGCCATTATTGCGCTGATCGCTGCGTTTGCGCTTTTTGCGACCGGTTATGATCTCGTCATCACGCTGACCGAAGGCCTGATCCTGTTCGGTCTCATCATCGCCTATGTCAGCATTCTCGCCATCCTGTCACAGCGTACAACGGATGATCCGACCCTCCAGGAGATGACGGATCTGGACGGTATGGAAGGCCTGCCTGGCCGCATGCCGATGATTATCGGTGCCATTGTGCTCGGTCTGGTCGGCCTGCCGATCGGCGCCCAGATGATTGTCGCCGGGGGCACGGCCGCAGCCGAAGCCCTGCATGTCGATCCGGCCCTGATTGGTCTGACCGCACTGGCTTTCGGCACCTCACTGCCGGAACTGGCAACAGTCGTCATGGCCTCGATCCGCAAACAAGCCGATCTGGCCATCGGCAATGTGCTCGGCTCAAATGTGTTCAACGTGTTTGCGGTCGGCGGGGCCACCGCCGTTGCAGCGTCTCTGGCCGGTCATCCCCTGCCCGTGCCTCAGGCGTTCTACAGCCTCGATATGTGGGTCATGCTGGGCGCAACCCTGGTCATTCTGGGCATTATCCTGGCGCGCCTGTCGATTGGACGGATCCTGGGTGTTTTGCTCACGCTGGGCTATGTGTCCTATATCGCCGTTCTGGCCCATTCGGCACTCGCGGCCGTCTGATTCCCTCGCCCCGCCTGGCGGGGCGAGAGAGAGCCCGCCCGCCTAGCCAAATACCTGACGCAGAAGCGCCGAGGCCTGTCCCAGCGGATCCCGGCGGATCGCCCGTTCCTCAACTCCGATATAGTGGAAGACCCCATCCAGCGCCTTGTCGACCGCATGATCGGTGACCTGATCCGCGAGATCCTGTGTATTGACGCGCCCGAGACCAAACCGGTTGAGGAAGGAATTGCCCTGGTCCACATAGGGTTCGACACGGTCCAGCGCCGCATAGGCCCCCGCATCCCGCAAAGTCCCTTGCATTCTCGGCTCCAGCAACTCGCCCAGTCGGGGACCGGATGCCCGGCGCAGATAGTCCGTCGCGGACGTATCCCCGCCCTGCACAATACCCACCGCATCCTGGACGGTCATGCGAGACACTGAATTCACCACAATATCGCGCGCGGCGGGCATCGCCGTTTCCGCGGCCCGGTTCAGGCTCAGCTCGATATCATCAATATAGCCCGACAGCCCCAGCGGGCGCAGGCGGGACTGAACGGCCGCGATCTCACGCGGAAGAGGAATACGCACAACCGGGTCGCCCCAAAATCCGTCATGACGTCCCAGACGGGTCGTGGCCAGTCGGGCGGCCTGGGTCAGCGCTTCACGCACCCCGTCCGCTGCGCGTGATTGACTGAAACCTTGAGCCTGGGCGAGCGAGGCCAGACCGGTGGGCGCCGCGCATGCGGCCAGTCCCGCGAGAATAAAATGTCGACGTTGCATCATCATACCCCTCTCAAACGAAGCCCCACTATCGGCCGCATCGCTGAACCTGAGATGAGCATCACAAGGGTGCAATGGCAAGGCGGGCCCTTCAAGACAGGGCGGCGCGCACAATAAAGGGGCGCCCCATCGGCACGCCCCTTCATCACATTCGTCTCGGACCAGACCTTAGTTGTCTGAGTCCGGATTGGCGTCTTCCGCCAGATCTTCAGCCGCCTGGATCGCATCTTCGACAGTCTCGATAGCGTCTTCCACGATGGCTTCGCCTTCGGCCGGAGCCTCTTCAGCGACGTTTTCAACAGCGTCTTCGACGGTCTCTTCAACCATCTCGTCCGCCATCGGAGCTTCAGCAGCCGGAGCGTCTTCAGCCGGAGCGTCGGCCTCGTCAGCCACCGGAGCGGCCTCTTCGGCAACGGTTTCTTCGCCGTGGATCATGGCGGAGAGTTTGTCCGCCGCGCCTTCGACCACCGGAACACCGGTGAAGTCAGCACGACCAAAATAGAAAAGACCGCCCACAGCAAGGAGCGCTCCCAGAATCAGTCCAATAAGAAAAGCACGCATAGCCCATTCCCCAAGATACAAAAGGCATCTCGCCTATAGCTGTGAAGCATGGCTGCGTGATGACAAAAGGGAAAGGTTTTCGTCAAAATCGTGCGCGTTTTCGTAAAAAACGCTGCAAACGGGTCACATTTTTCGCCTGAAACGCGTAAGGCCCACAGCATCCGCCTTGTCATACGCCTCGACCTTGCGTGTGGTGACCTGGGCTGCAATCACGGCCCCGGGACTCAAGGCCACGTCCAGGATCGCCCCGCACAGGGTTTCCTGCAGGTCAAACTGGCGAGCGGACAAAGCCTCAATTCCGTGTAGCAGATAATCATAATCAACCACGGCTTCGATATCGTCCTGGCCGGACCAGGATGAGCTGACCATCGTCACGACGTCCACAAGCACACGCTGCCGACGGCCCCGCTCATAATCGTGAATGCCGATCTCGACATCCAGCTTCACGCCTTCCAGGCGGTAGATAAACACGTCCTCGCCAACGGCATTGGCCAGCGCGTTTTCGATCACTTGATCCAGTCTCAACGTGGTTCGTCCTCCGGAACACCCGTGGCATACATCACATCGCCATTGCGCGCGTCGAGATGCTGACCACCATCCACAATAAGGGTCTCCCCTGTCATGGCCGGTGTCGCAAGGATGAAACGCATGGTGCGGATGATATCGGCGGGGGTAGAGCCACCCTGCATCGGATTCATGCGGTGGGCCCGTTCGAACTCTTCCTGGCTTTGTCCACCCGATGGCAGGGTAATGCCCGGCGCGATGGCATTCACCCGCACACGCGGTGCAAAGGCCATGGCCATGGTGGTTGTCGCGCCCAAAAGCGCATGTTTCGACAGAGTGTAGGAAAAGAAGTCCGGGTTCAGATTGAAAAGCTTCTGATCGAGAATATTGATGATCGCGCCGGAGGCGCGGGTCTCATGATGGCGGGCCATCTGCGAGGCCAGCAGGACCGGCGCCATCAGATTGACACGCATGGCCCGTTCCAGCTCGGCCGCCGCGACATCCTCCGGCCGGTCCATCTCGAAAATCGACGCCGAATTGATCAGTACATCCACCCGGCCCCGGTCCGCCATGAACCGCGCCACACCGGCACTGTCACCCATTTCAAACTGGGCCGTCTCTGCAGAGCCGCCGGCATCGCGGATCCGGGTCTCGACGGCACGCGCCTCGGTCGCCGAACTGTTGTAGTGAATAATGACGTGGTATCCGTCCTCGCCCAGAGCCGCAGCGATTTTCGCACCCAGCCGCTTGCCGCCCCCGGTTACCAGCGCGATCTTGTCTGTCATGACGTCCTCGAATCAAAATCCAGCCGATCCACAATCGGACGCCATTGATGGCCCGGTGATGGATGAGACGCAAACCCCGTCTTCGGCTGACCCCCGGACAGGCCACGCGATCATTGCGGACTATGTCCGCCATCTACCGCCCAAACCCGGTGTCTACCGCATGCTCGGCGAAGATGGGGCGGTGCTTTATGTCGGCAAGGCCCGCAATCTGAAAAATCGCGTCAGCAATTATGCCAATGGTCGGGGGCATTCCAATCGCATTGCGCTGATGATCGCGCTGACGCGAACGATGGAATTCATGGTCACCGGCACTGAAACCGAGGCGTTGCTGCTAGAAGCCAATCTGATCAAGAAACTCAAACCGCGCTTCAACATCCTGCTGCGCGACGACAAGAGCTTTCCCTACATCCTCATCCGGCGCGATCATTCAGCCGCTCACCTGACCAAACACCGCGGCTCCAGAAAGACAAAGGGTGATTATTTTGGTCCGTTTGCCTCGGTCGGGGCGGTCAACCACACGATCAACACCTTGCAGAAAGCCTTTCTGCTGCGCACCTGCTCGGACAGTGTCTATGAGGGCCGGACGCGCCCGTGCATGCTCTACCAGATCAAGCGCTGCGCGGGTCCGTGTGTGGATCTTGTCAGCCCGGAAAACTACAACGCGTTGGTCGATGAAGCCCGCGCTTTCCTGCGTGGCCGCTCGAATGCGCTGCGCCAGTCCCTACAGGAGCAGATGCAATCCGCCTCCGATGCAATGGATTTCGAAACGGCCGCCCGCCTGCGCGACCGCATCCGGGCCATCGCGGCAGTGACGACGGATCAGGGCATCAATCCTGATGGCGTGGAAGAGGCAGATGTCATTGCGATCGCACAGGATGGCGGCAAATCCTGTGTGCAGGTCTATTTCTATCGCGCGGGTCAGAACTGGGGCAATCAGTCCTTCTTCCCGCGTCACGAAATCGACAGCGCACCCGAAGACGTGCTCGCAGCCTTTATCGCGCAATTCTATGATGACCGTCCCGCGCCTGCGCTGATCATGACGTCCCATGCGCTGGATGATGCCGAACTCCTGGCCGAAGCCCTGTCGCTGAAATCCGACCGCAAAGTGCAGGTTCACCCCCCCCAACGCGGGGAGAAGAAGAAGCTGGTCGATCAAACCGCCCACAATGCCCGCGAAGCCCTGGCCCGACGCCTGTCGGAAAGTGCAAGCCAGGCGCAATTGCTGAAGGGTGTACAAAAACTGTTCAAGCTGGACGAGATCCCCAGCCGGATCGAAGTTTATGACAACTCCCATATCCAGGGCACGAATGCGCTTGGCGCCATGATTGTGGCCGGGCCTGAAGGTTTCGAGAAAAACCATTATCGCCGGTTCAACATGACCGGTGACGATGCCGCCACAAATGATGATTTCGCCATGATGGCCGCCATGCTGCGTCGCCGGTTCTCTCGCATGCTCAAGGAGCGCGAGGACGGGGGAGCCGTGCCCGACCTCGTCTTGATCGATGGCGGCAAGGGCCAGCTGGGCAAGGTGATGGAGGTGATGGATGATCTGGGCGTCAATGACGTCGCCATCGCCGCGATTGCGAAGGGTCCGGAGCGCGATGCCGGGCGCGAAGCCTTCTATCTGCCCGGCCTGGCGCCGTTCAAACTGCCGCAGAATGATCCGGTGCTCTATTATCTCCAACGCCTGCGCGATGAAGCCCACCGCTTCGCTATCGGCGGTCACCGGGCCAAACGCAAGAAGGCTCTGACCGATAACCCGCTGGACGAGATCCCGGGTATCGGCCCTTCACGCAAGAAAGCTCTCCTGGCCCATTTCGGATCCGCCAAGGCGGTCCGCAATGCTGCGCTTGCTGACCTGGAAGCAGTTGACGGCGTATCCAAAGCCATGGCCAAACGCATATTCGAGTGGTTTCAAAGCTGAGCACCCCCATGCGCGCGCATATACCCAACCTGCTGACCTTTTTCCGGATCTTCCTGGCCGTCTCCGGCGCGGCGGCGCTGTATGTCTCGGCCTGGATCGATCTGGCGAGCGATGAAACCCTGGTTGGGGCGAGCGGGATCTTTGACCGCGCAGCCCTGGCCCTGGCGATTTTCGCAGTCGGGGCGTTTTTCCTGGCCGCGATCACAGATTGGCTGGATGGATATCTCGCGCGGCTCTGGCAGGTTGAAAGTGCGCTCGGAGCTCTGCTTGACCCGATTGCCGACAAGCTCCTGGTGGATGGTTATCTGCTGGTCTATGCGCTGATCCTGGGCCTGTCAGGCGACACGCCGGTTCATGTCGCCGTGCCAGTCATTGTCATTGTGCTGCGTGATATTGCCATCACCTATATGCGCCTAGGCGGACGCGGTTCCCACAAGGCCAGCATACCCGTGAGTGTCATGGGCAAAGTGAAGACGACCTTCGCGATGATGGTCACCGGGTTTCCCCTGATCGCTCAACCCCTTGGCTGGCTGGCTCTGGACTGGGTGCTAGGGTTCTGGATTGCGGGTCTGTGGGCAACCGCCGCGCTCACCTTGTTGACCATCGCAGGCTATTTCCGTCGAAAACAGGATTGAGCCGTCCACGTCCGCAGCTTGTCACATCGGGCAAGCGGCGGCATTGTGCAATCAGGCAAACGGGAGACGGCATGACCGGTCCGGCAAGTGAAGACGCCCATATTCTTGTGGTCGACGATGATGACCGCATCCGTACCCTGCTCAAACGCTATCTCCAGGGCGGCGGATTTCGGGTTTCAACGGCGCCAGATGCCGGCAAGGCACTCTCCATGCTGAAAGCCCTCACCTTCGACATTCTTATCCTGGATGTGATGATGCCCGGCATGGACGGTTTCGAACTAACCGAGACCATTCGCAAAACGTCCGACACGCCGATTTTTCTGCTCACAGCCCGCGGCGAGACGACCGACCGGATTGAAGGCCTAAAACGCGGCGCCGATGATTATCTGAGTAAGCCGTTTGAACCCGAGGAATTGCTCCTGCGTCTGAGCGCCATTCTACGACGGACCAAGCCGGCTGGTGCCGGCATCTCCCGGGTGGCCTTTGGTGAATGGATGTTTGATCTCGACCGCGAACGCCTGACCCGCAATGATGAGATTGTCCGGCTGACCGGCGGCGAGGCTGCTCTGCTGTCCGCCCTGTCGGCCAATCCAGGGCAGACTGTATCGCGCTTCGCACTGTCGGAACGCACCGGCGGCGGCGAACGCGCTGTGGATGTGCAGGTGACCCGCCTTCGTCGCAAGATCGAACCCGACCCCAAGGAACCCTTGCACCTGCAGACCGTGCGCGGGGAAGGTTACCGACTGGCCGCTGATCCGGTCTTTGACGAAGGCTCATAGCCCCCATGCTCAAAAGCCTCCTGCCCAAAAGCCTGTTCGGTCGGACCCTGCTGATCATAGTCCTGCCCGTCGCTCTGATGCAGGTGGCCGTGGTCTGGTCTTTTTTCGAGGAACACTGGGAGACCGTCACCAGCCGCCTGTCCGAAGGTGTCGCGGGCGATATCGCCATGATGACGGCGCTTTACGAGCAGACCGCGGATGACCCGCAAGCATTTGAAACCCTGTCTGCGACGGCCATGGCCACCATGGGGTTGTCGGTCGAGTTTCGCCCCGGCGAGGCTCTGCCCACCAGTCGGCGCTCGTCCTTTTTCCGCACGCTGGACCGCACCCTGAGACGCTCTCTCAGTGATGAGCTGGAAACGGATTTCTGGTTCGATACCACCCGCTATCGCAATTACGTGGATATCCGGGTGTCTGTGGACGGGGGTGTATTGCGCTTCATCGCGCTGCGCGAACAGGTCTTCGCCACGACCGGTCACATCTTTCTGCTGTGGATTGTCGGAGCCTCCACACTGCTGACAGCGGTCTCGATCGTGTTTATCCGCAATCAGGTCAAGCCGATCCGACGCCTTGCAGAGGCCGCCAAACAATTCGGTCTGGGCCGGGATGTGGAACGCTTTCGGCCCGCAGGTGCCACCGAGGTGCGCGAAGCCGCCCATGCCTTCCTGGAAATGCGCGCCCGCATCAAACGCCATATCGAACAGCGGACCACCTTGCTGGCGGGTGTCAGTCATGACCTGCGCACACCGCTGACCCGATTGCGCCTGCAGCTGGCCATGATGCCCGAAGGCACGGAGCGCGAAGAGGCCACGCGCGATGTGAAGGAGATGGAGGAGATGCTCGATGAGTATCTCGAATTCGCGCGGGGTCAGGCCAATGAAGCCACCGAACGCCATGATCTGGCCGTGCTGGCCCGGGCCAGTGTGGACGATGCCCAACGACTGGAACATGCGGTGAGCCTGGAAGGCGCGGACAGCCTGTATGTCGAGATTCGCCCGCTGACGATCAAGCGCTGCCTCGACAATCTGATCTCCAATGCGCTGAGCTTTGGCGACACGGTCCGTCTGACTATTGTCGCCACCCAGAAACGGGCCGAGATCTGGGTTGAGGATGACGGTCCGGGTATTCCCGCTGATCAGCGCGAAGATGCCATAAAACCCTTCAGCCGACTGGACGAGGCGCGCAATCAAAATCGTAAGGGTGTGGGCCTTGGCCTGTCGATTGCCCGGGATGTTGCCCGCAGCCACGGGGGTGAATTGCGATTGGACGACAGCGAGCTGGGCGGGCTGAAAGCCGTGCTCAGCCTGCCTCTGTCACCGAACGATACCCTGCGTCTGGAGTAAACGGCCTGGTCAGTCGTTGACGGCGCCCATCTGGCGGGAACGCCGTTCGGCCGCTCCCACAGCCTGGCGAATGAGTTCGGGCAATCCGCCCCCGCCACCAATCAGCACGTCGATCGCGGCCTGAGTCGTCCCGCCCGGCGATGTCACTTCGCGGCGCAATTCCTGCGGTGTTTTGTCATCCGATGCCGCCAGCAAGGCCCCGGCCCCGATAATGGTCTGGCGGGCCAGTTTTTCAGCGAGCTCCCGCGGCAGGCCCTCGGAGAAGCCGGCGCCTGCGAGAGCCTCGGCGAGCAGGAAGACATAGGCCGGGCCGGAACCGGACACGGCGGTGACCGGTCCGATCAGACGCTCATCGCGCACCCATTCCACCTCACCTGCCACCTTGAGCAACCGGGTCGCCTGGTCCTGGAAATCATCCCCGGCGGCATTGGCAACACATACCGAAATCCCGGCGCCAATCGCAGACGGTGTGTTGGGCATGGCTCGAACAATCGGACGTTCGCCCAGGGTCTCGGCCAGGCGCTTGATCGTCAGGCCGGCCATGATCGACAGGACCGCGCAATCATCACGCAGCGCAGGCGCCAGGAATGGGGCAATCTTGTCAAACATCTGCGGCTTGACCGCGAGCACGACCATGTCGATTGTGGTCGACAGGGCCGCCGTCATCTGGGGCTCGTGTGCCAGCTCATGTTCGGCGATCAGGTCGGCTACGAAATCTGCCGGTGCCGGATCGATGATCACGACATTCTCGGCCTTGATTCCGGTCCGTTTATTCCTGAGCCAACCGGCCAGCATGGATCCCCCCATCTGGCCTGCCCCAACCAGGGCAATTTTTCCAATTTTGGACATTCGTTTATGCCTCGCCGGCCGTTTCGAACATAGCCGCTGCCACGGACTCTTCCACTGTCTTACCGCCCCAGACGAGGAAGTGGAATGCCGGATAAAAACGTTCACCGGCCTCCTTGGCTGCTGCAATCATGGCAGCCGCCTGGGCCGGCGATACAGTCTCACCCCCCGGCAGGCACATGGCGTGCCGATAGACAATAGCACCTTCATCCGCCCACAGGTCGAAATGACCGACCCAGAGCTTTTCGTTCAAGCGTGTGATCAGTTCGCACACCGGCGCGGTTCGTCCTGCGGGAGCCTTGAGATCGAGGCTGGCACAGATGTGCAGCGCATCCAGTTCCGGTCGCCAGGCAAACCAGATCTGGTGATCGCGCCAGGCGCCCGGCACAGTCATGTGCAGTTCGCCCTCATCTTCACGCTCATAGGCGTATTGTTCGGCAATCACCGCCTGTTCGACCGCATCAAGCGGATCGGTAACGGCATGTGTGACATCATCTGACAGCAGGTCCATGGGTCATTCTCCCTCGTCTGTGCGGCGACTCACACCGTTTCGCAAGCAAACGGTAGGCTTCGGACGAAGCCGGCGCAACACACAGCGTGGTCTTGAAAAATTCAGTCTGTGGATTTCGGCTTGGCGGTCTTGCTCGGGGCCTTGCGCGCCGGGGCCTTGCGGGCCGTTGTCTTACGTGTCGGCGCAGGCTTTGCGGCCTGGGCTGCGGCGGTTTCCACACTCTCTACCCGGGCCTTGAGGGCTTCGATCTCCTCACGGGCCTCGACGAGGGCGGCTTTGACGGCCTCGAACTCATCGCGACTGACCAGATCCATGTCCGCCACGAAGCGGTCAGCCTGGGCACGAAACACGGCCTGGGCTTCTTCACCGGCAGCCTGGGCAGCGCCAAAGGCGTCGCTCATCAGTTCAGCGAAATCATTGAGAAGCGGGTTGCGAGTCTGCATCGGGTCTGGCCATCCAAGCGGTTTGTCGGCTCTATATGCGTGTCTTGGCAAAAAAGCGCAACGCGCCGGAACGTCACATCTGCACCTGCACCGCGCCCCGCGCGCAGATCGGCCACTTGCCATCACCGCCTTGCCCCCGTCCGGGGGAGCGATTAAACGAAGGCCAGCACCCGTTTCCCCCGGAGTTTTCCATGCAGGTTTGCGAAGCCAGTTTTGACCTGATTGATCCCGTCATTTTCGAGATCGGTCCGTTTGCCCTGCGATGGTATGCAGTCGCCTATATGGCCGGGCTGTTCCTGGGCTGGCGCTACCTGACCGCCCTCGCCCGACGACCGCAGGTCTGGTATCGCGGCGAGGCTCCGAAAAAAGCCACAGCCCCGTTCTCGGTGGAACAGGTGGATGATCTGCTGATCTGGGCCACGCTGGGCGTGATCGCCGGCGGACGACTGGGCTATGTGCTGTTCTACATGCCGGACATGATCTGGACCCGTCCGCTTGATATTGTTCTGGGCATCACGGATGGCGGCATGGCGTTCCACGGGGGCCTGATCGGCGTCGCCCTGGCGCTATTCTTCTACGCCCGGCGCAAAGGGCTCGACCTGTGGCGCATCGCCGACGGTGCGGCCGTTGTCACGCCCATCGGCCTGTTTTTTGGACGCATGGCCAATTTCATCAATGGCGAGCTGTGGGGACGCCCGTGGGATGGCCCGTGGGCCATGACCTTCGCTGCGGACCGTCTTTGCCTGCCGCGCCACCCCAGCCAGCTCTATGAAGCCGCTCTGGAAGGTCTGGCCCTGTTCGCAATCGTCAATATTGCCACCTGGAAATTCCGGTCACTGGCCCGTCCGGGACTCAATACCGGCCTGTTCCTGCTGAGTTACGGCCTGTTCCGCGCCATTCTGGAAACCGTGCGCGAACCCGATGCCCACATGCCCGACGCCCTGCAAGGGCTGATCACCATGGGCATGCTGCTCTCCATCCCGATGATTATCGGCGGAGCGTGGCTGATCTGGCGGGCTCTGAAGGACGAGACCCGGACCCAGGCCGCATGATTGCCGAGCAGCTTCGACAGCGCATTCGCAACGAGGGACCGCTCTCGATTGCCAGCTTCATGACCGAAGCCCTGTTTGACCCCCGGGCCGGTTATTACGCGACCAAAGACCCGATCGGTGCTGGTTCCGATTTCATCACTGCCCCTGAGATCAGCCAGATGTTTGGCGAGCTCATGGGCCTGTGGGCGGCGCAGAGCTGGATCGAACTCGGTTCTCCCAAGCCGTTTCACCTGATCGAGCTGGGACCGGGCAAGGGTACAATGATGGCCGATGCCCTGCGCGCCGGTCGGGCCGCCCCGGGATTTCTCGATGCCGTTCAGGTGCATCTGGTAGAAGCCAGCGCCGCCCTCAAGGCTGTCCAGGCCCGCACGCTGTCCCAGACAGGCGCTGATATCCGCTGGTCCAATCGCCTGGACATGATCCCTGCCGGGCCCTCCCTGATCCTGGCCAACGAGTTTCTGGACTGCCTGCCCCTGAGACAGGCTGTGCGTAAGGACGGCACCTGGCATGAACGGGTTGTGAGCCTGAAAGATGATGCCTTTGTCTTCTCCCTTGGCGCCCCTCTGGGTGTGGACGAGGCGCTGATCCCGGATACGCTGCGCGACGCGCCGGATCTGAGCCTGGTTGAGTTACGGCCAGGGGATCAACAGGTCGCCGACATGATTGCCACGCGATTCGCTGAGCATGCCGGCCGCGCCCTGTTTTTCGATTACGGTCCGGCCTCCCCAGAAATCGGTGACACACTGCAGGCCATTCGCCAGCACGAAAAAGTCGATCCACTGGACGATCCCGGCACGGCCGACCTGACGGCCCGCGTCGATTTCGCCGGGTTCGCCGATCATGCGCGACACGCCGGGCTCACCGCCTATGGCCCGATGCAACAGGGCGAATTCCTTTTGAAACTGGGGCTGGAGCAACGCGCCGCCTACCTTATGGAGCAGTCACCGCCCCACAAGGCCGCGCTCGCCCGGCAGATCTGGCGTCTGACCGACACTGAGCAGATGGGATCCCTGTTCAAGGTGGTCTGTCTCGACGCCACAGGCCAGCCGGTACCACCGGGCTTCGCCCGGGCTGAGGAATAAGGCTTCAAGAATTTGTCACGCTCTGTTAAGCGTCAGCGCGAATCTGAGCAGGGGATTCCTCATGAAATTGATGTCGGGCACTTCTAACGAGCCGCTCTCCCAGGCAATCGCCGATTATCTGGACGCACCGCTGACGGCGGTTGAAATTACCCGTTTTGCCGATGGCGAGATTTTTGTCCGCATCGACGAAAACGTGCGGGGCGAGGATGTGTTCATCATCCAGTCGACTTCCTGTCCCGCCAATGACCATCTGATGGAATTGCTGATCTGTATCGACGCTCTGCAACGTGCGAGCGCCCGGCGGATCACGGCGGTCATTCCGTATTTCGGTTATGCACGGCAGGATCGCAAGACCGGCGGTCGTACGCCGATTTCCGCCAAGCTAGTGGCCAATCTGGTCTCCAAAGCCGGCGCAGACCGCGTGCTGACGATCGACCTCCACGCCGGTCAGATCCAGGGCTTTTTTGATATCCCCACGGACAATCTCTTCGCCACCAAGGTGATGGAGGATGATATCCGCCGGAACTACAATATGGATGACCTGATGGTCGTCTCTCCTGATGTCGGCGGTGTGGTCCGCGCCCGCGCGCTTGCCAAACTGCTCGACGTGGACATCGCCATTGTTGACAAGCGACGCCCCAAGGCGGGCGTGTCCGAGGTGATGAATATCATCGGGGATGTGAAGGGGCGGACCTGTATCCTCTTCGACGATATGTGCGACAGTGGCGGCACGTTGTGCAATGCCGCCGCCGCTCTTCTGTCCGAGGGTGCCACATCGGTATCCGCCTATGTCACCCACGGCGTTTTGTCCAATGACGCCCAGGCCCGGATCGCCAAATCGGCACTCTCCGAGATGGTCATTACCGATTCCATCCAGGAAGCACCGGACGCGACCCAGACCGAAAAACTGCGGCACCTGTCGGTCGCACCGCTTTTGGGTGAGGCCATCCGCCGGATTTCCAACGATGAGTCGGTGTCCAAACTGTTCGACTAGGCCTGTTGTGATAGGGGCGGCCTGGCTGCCCCACTGTCATCGCAGCTGAGTCCACTTGGGCGATACGGTTGCACGGCGGTCGGGTTTCGTTTATAGCCCGCCGCTCGAAAGATTTATTGGGGCTCAACGCCCAACACCTCGCCGCCCGGCTGATGTGGCGGCGCTTGCATTTAAGGATTGTGACCCATGAGCGGGAACATTGTTCTGACCGTTGACGTTCGCGAAGGTACCGGCAAGGGCGCGGCTCGCGCTGCCCGCCGTGAGGACCTCGTCCCGGGTGTTCTGTATGGTGGCAAGCTGGGTCCGGTTTCAATCACGCTGCGCGGCAATGAAGTGCGTCGTGCGCTGCTGACCGGCCAGTTCCTGACCAATATGCTGGAGCTCAACCACGAGGGCGAGACCCAGACGGTCATCGCGCGTGAAGTGCAATTCCACCCGGTCTCCGATCAGCCGATGCATATCGACCTGTATCGCGTGGACAAAGATTCCCAGATCAACGTCGAAATCCCGGTCCGCTTCATCAATGACGCAGACTCCCCGGGTCTCAAGCGCGGCGGTGTTCTGAACGTTGTCCGCCACGAAGTTGAACTGAAAGTGCCCGCCGGCAATATTCCGGAATTCATCGAAGCTGACCTGACCGGTCTGGAAATCGGTGACAGCGTGCACATCTCCGCGATCAAACTGCCGGATGGCGCCGAGCCGACCATCACCGATCGCGACTTCACCATTGCAACACTGCAAGGCTCTCGCGCGGCCACCATGGCTGAGGCTGAAGAGGGCGAAGGTGAAGCTGAAGGCGACGCCGAAGAATAAGGCATTTCGCGGCCCTGCCGCCCGGTTGAGAGCATCCTGTCATGATGATCCTGGCCGGGCTCGGCAATCCGGAACCCAAATATCTGCGCAACCGGCACAATGTCGGTTTCATGGCGCTGGACGTGATCGCCGAGGCCTATCATTGCGGGCCTTGGCGCAAACGTTTTCAGGGGCTGGCCACCGATCTCGTCATCGGGTCAAACAAGCTGCTCCTGCTCAAACCCCAGACCTTCTACAATAACTCCGGTCACTCCATCGGTGAGGCCGCGAACTTCTTCAAGGTCGATCCCAAGAACGTCATTGTTTTCCATGATGAGCTCGACCTCGCTCCGGGCAAGTTTCGGCTGAAACTGGGCGGCGGTGCGGCGGGTAATAACGGCATCAAATCCACCACCAGCCAGCTGGGGCCTGATTTTCGCCGTGGCCGGATCGGTGTGGGACATCCCGGTGATCGCAACAAGGTTACCGGCTATGTGCTCTCGGACTTCTCCAAGAGTGAGGAAAGCTGGCTGATGACCTTGCTCGACGCCATTGCTGGCTCGGTCGACCTCCTGGCCGAGGGGAATGTCGATGCCTTCCAGACCCAGGTCACGCACAAGGCACCGGCTCCGGCCGTGGTCAAGCGGGGCCGACCGGACGCCGACTAGTCGGCCGTCCTGTCTCACACATCTTCGCATCAACCCCCTTCGCTTCCCCGCTCGGCTTCACTGGCATGGCTTCACTGGCATGGCTTCACTGGCGCGTGAGCAATCGGCACCACATCGTGTCGCCGTGTGATTCGTATTTCGATCAGGACTTCGCCATATCGAGCTCAACACGAAGGAGCCCGATATGAACACCCCTCTCACCGGCCTGCTGGCCGCCCTCACCCTCATGTTTGCCCTGCCGGCCCTGGCGAGCGCCCAGGACACAAGCCATGCCGGTGGCTGGGATAATCAGGACTATGCCATCGCCGGTGACTGGCAGATCGAAACGCGTGCGGACGGGCGCTATCTTGTCCTCAGCGAGGATTTCCGTACCCGCCGGGGTCCGGATCTGAAAATCTTCTTTTCGGCCCTGCCGGCCGATCAGGTGACAGGCAACAATGCCGCTGACGGCTATTTCCTCGCCGAGCTGGAACGCAATCGCAATGGTCAGGAATATCGTCTGCCCGACGATCTGGACCTGTCTGACTACAACTCCGTGATCATCCATTGTGAGCGCTTTTCCAAGCTCTGGGGCGCCGGTCACCTGACCTCGACCGCCTCCTAGACCCGGGTCAAACCTGTCAGCAGGTCCGGCTCTGCCGGGCTTGCTGACACGCCACTCGCATCGCGGAGCAAAATTCCCTATAAGGCGCGCTCGATATCAAGAGGATGATCGCCATGGGTTTCAAATGCGGCATTGTCGGACTGCCAAATGTGGGCAAGTCCACCCTGTTCAACGCGCTGACACGGACGGCCGCGGCCCAGGCTGCCAACTACCCTTTTTGCACCATTGAGCCCAATGTCGGTGACGTCGCCGTGCCCGAGACCCGCCTTAAAAAACTGGCAGAGATTGCCGGTTCCGCCGAGGTCATCCCGGCCCGCATGAATTTCGTCGACATTGCCGGCCTGGTAGAGGGCGCGTCCAAGGGTGAAGGGCTGGGCAATCAATTCCTCGCCAACATTCGCGAAACAGATGCGATTGCCTATGTGCTGCGCTGTTTCGACGATGACGACATCACGCACGTCAACAACAAGATTGATCCGCTGGCCGATCTTGAGACCGTCGAGACCGAATTGATGCTGGCCGATCTGGAAAGCCTTGAGAAGCGCAAGGCCAATCTGGAGAAGAAAGCCAAATCCGGTGACAAGGAAGCCAAGGCCACGCTCGCCCTGATCGATCTAGCGCTGGAACAGCTCAATGACAGCAAGCCCGCGCGGCATGCCGAGATTTCAAGTGATGACGAGAAGGCTTGGAAAGGCCTCCAGCTCCTGACCACCAAACCGGTTCTGTTCATCGCCAATGTCGATGAAGACAGTGCGGCTGACGGCAATGCCTATTCCCGTCGGGTCGTGGAGTATGCGCAGAGCCAGGGCGCCCAGGCCGTCGTGATCTCCGCCAAGATTGAAGCTGAACTGGCCATGCTGGATGACGAGGAACGCGAGGAATATCTCGGCGAACTGGGTCTGGACGAAGCCGGTCTCGACCGCATGATCCATGCCGGGTACAGCCTCCTGGGTCTGCAGACCTATTTCACAGCTGGACCAAAAGAGGCGCGGGCCTGGACCATTCATGATGGCTGGACCGCTCCGCAGGCCGCCGGCGTGATCCACGGCGATTTCGAGAAGGGCTTCATCCGCGCTGAAACCATTGCCTTTGACGACTACGTCGCCTGCGGCGGTGAAGGCCCCGCCAAGGAGGCCGGCAAGATGCGGGCGGAAGGCAAGGACTACATCGTCCAGGACGGCGATGTCATGCTCTTCCGCTTCAACGTCTAATCCGCCTCTGCGATCGTATCAAAGACGGAAAGATCACCCAGGCTGCGGGCCATCAGCATTGCGCCCTCCAGCCGGGCAATCAGCAGAAGGGCCGCCTGGCGACGGGCGGCCTCACTTGTATGGGCGTCATGGCCTTCAAGGGCCGTTTCAAGCCACGCGCAGTTTCGGGTGAAAAACTCCCTCGACTTCTTCGCCACCGCCTCGGGCAGGCCGGCACTCTCAGCACCGAAAATCCCGCATAAACACATCAATCCCTCATCATGCAGGGCGGTTCGGAAGGCTGCGATATAGGCCCTCACCTTGTGCTCAGCGGGTGTGTCCGGATCGGCCGGGTCGCCCAGCCCGTCAATGAAACGGTCGGTGTACCGCTCGACCAGCGCCACACCGAGATCCGGCTTGGTCTTGAAGTGGTAGTGCACACTGGCGGATTTGATACCCACGGCATCGGCAATATCGCGGAAGCTGAACCCGCCATACCCACCACGGCGCGCCATGTCTTCTGCGACATCCAGAATCTCGTGCGCTTTCGGGCTGAGTTCCATATCGCTCTCCATTTTTCTATCGAGTGATAGATAGGGGTTGCACACCGTCTCCGCAATGCCCACATGCTCTCTACCATCTGATAGGTAGGCAACCACTTTGCCGCTCGTGAAACAGATTTATGAGGGAAATCCAATGAGCCAATCGACGACACATCGCGCCCTGATCATCGGCGGATCCAGCGGTATGGGTCTGGCCACCGCCCGCAAGCTGACCGCCAAAGGCGTCCAGGTCACACTTGTGGGCCGCTCGGTACACAAGCTGGAGGAGGCCCGTGCGTCCTTTCCGCCCGGCGCCGTCGTGACCACGCACGCACTGGATCTGCATGACCGGGCCGCGGTCGACGCACTTGTAGACGCGATCCGTCGCCAATCCGCTGCCTATGATTATCTGATCAATGCGGCCGGCACCTTCTCGCCCAAGCCTTTCCTTGAGCATGAGGCGAACGATTACGATGCGTACATGGAGCTCAACCGGGCGAGCTTCTTCATCACCCAGGCAGTTGCGAACGGTATGAAACAGGCTGGACGGGGATCCATCGTCAATATCGGCTCGATGTGGGCGAAACAAGCTATCAAGGCGACGCCGTCCTCGGCCTATTCCATGGCCAAGGCGGGGCTGCACGCCCTGACCCAACATCTCGCCATGGAGCTCGGGGAGTTTGGCATTCGGGTCAATGCCGTGTCCCCTGCGGTGGTGGTCACCCCGATTTATGGTGCCTTTATCGAGCCCGATGCCATCGAGACGACACTGAGCGAAGGTTTCGACGCCTTCCACCCGATCGGCCGGGTTGGCCAGGCCGAAGATGTCGCTCACACCATCCTTCATCTCCTGGGTGATGACGCCGGCTGGATCACCGGAGCCGTATGGGATGTGGATGGCGGTGTCATGGCCGGCCGCAACTAGCGCCATATCCGTGCAGCGGGTGTGGGCGATCGCGTCGCAGCGCCCTCCCCTTGAATGAAAGCGAGCGCTCATGACATGTCAGCCTGTAACAGGTACAGGATCCTTCATGAGCGCTCCCTATCAGGTGCGGGTGACCGAAGCCCGCCGCATCGCCCGCCAAGAGGCCGCCGCTGCCGGTATCACACCCGATTTCATCTCCAATCTGGTGGAAACCTTCTACGGCCATATAAGGCAAAACCCCGATCTGGGGCCCATCTTCGCTGCGGAGATCGGTGAGGACTGGGCGCCGCACCTCGCCACCATGAAACAATTCTGGTCAGCGCTGATTTTTCATGATGGCGGCTATTCCGGTCGCCCCATGCCTGCCCACGCGAAGCTGACAGACCTAAAGCAAGAGCATTTCCCCATTTGGCTGGGATTATGGGAGCAGACATTGGTCGAACTGGGTGCCAGCCCGGACGCTAAACAGGCCTTCATGGAGCGCGCGCACCGCATTGCAACCAGTTTCCAGCTTCACTTGTTCTCCGACCCCTATGAGGCGTGATCCACCTACGCGCGGGTAAAAGCGCAGACTGCATGCAAGCCATACACTTGCATCTGCGCGCGCAAAGGCGCATGTGACGGGATCCACCTCAGGAGACAGCCATGTCCAATCCGCGCCCTGCGGCCGCTGCGGCCACAGATGAACACCTGCCCATGCCCTTGTGGGAGCTGGTCGCCCTCCTGGTGGCCATGACCGCACTGGTGGCGCTGTCGATCGACATGATGCTGCCCGCACTGGATGATGTCGCGCGGGATCTCGAACTCGCCCGCCCCAATGACCAGCAATACGTCGTGCTGGTCTATCTCGCGGGCTTTGGGGCCTCCCAGATCATTTATGGACCGCTCGCAGACCGTTTCGGCCGCAAACCGGTGATGTTGATTGCTATCGCCCTGTATCTGGTGATGACACTGATCTGTGCGCTGACACCGACATTCGAACTCCTCCTGGTCGCGCGTTTCCTGCAGGGCGCCGCTGCTGCAGCCAGCCGTGTCATCACGGTCGCCGTGGCGCGCGATCTCACCTCTGGCCGCCGCATGGCCGAGGTCATGTCCATGGTGATGACGGCCTTCATGGCCGTGCCTGTGCTCGCCCCCAGCCTGGGACAGCTCATCCTCACTTTCGCGCCCTGGCGCTGGATTTTCGGCTTTCTCATCCTGTTTGGTGTGGCCCTGATGGTCTGGATCCAGCTACGCCTGCCCGAAACACTCAAGCCGGAATACCGAACACCGCTTGCCTTGAAGACCACATGGAACGCCTTCCGTGAGGCGATGACCCATCGATTGATGCTGGGTTACACCCTGGCCGGCACGACGTTTTTTGGTGCGCTTTATGGCTTCCTCGGCTCGTCGCAACAGATCTTCGTCGAACATTTCGGGCTCAACGATAATCAATTCCCACTCGCCTTCGCAGCCATCGCCGGCGGAATGGGGGTCACCAGTTACATCAATTCGCGGCTGGTCATGCGTTTCGGCCAGCGTCGCCTGGCCCATGGCGCCCTGCTGGTCTTTACCGCCATCAGCTGTGTCCATGTCGGTGCGATCGCTCTTGGCGTGGACAATCTGTGGGCCTTCCTCATCCTGCTCGCCGCCGCCATGTCTCTGCTGGGTCTGATTGCGGCGAATTTCTCCTCCCTCGCCATGGAACCCATGGGGCATATCGCCGGAACAGCGTCCGCCGCCTATGGCTTTGTGACAGGGGTGATCGGGGCGGCGATCGGCACTTTCATTGGCCAGGCGTATGATGGATCGGCTCTCCCGCTGATGGCCGGCCAGGCCCTTATGGGACTGGCGACGGTGGCCATTGTTGTGTGGACCGAAAAGGGCCGCCTCATGCAAACAGGTGCCAACAGCGAGTAAGGCTTGGAGCGCGCCACGCCACGCCTTAGTCTTCTCCCCAAAATCACATAAACGGGGAACAGACCATGGGTTATGAGACGATCGGCTACGCGCTCGAAGACGGTATCGCGACGATCACGCTGAACCGCCCGCACCGGTTGAATGCCTTCACCTACGAGATGGGTGATGAGCTGATTGATGCGTTCGACACCGCCGACAGTGATGACCAGGTCCGGGCGATCATTGTCACCGGTGAAGCGCCCGCCTTTTGTGCCGGTGCCGATCTCTCAACGGGCGCGGAAACCTTCGACATGGTCGCCCAGACTCAGCATGCCGGGACGTTTGACCCGACCGACGAACGCTGGCGAGATCGGGGCGGCGTCCTCAATCTGCGGATCTGGAATACGATGAAACCCGTGATCGGGGCCATCAATGGCGCTGCCGTGGGCATTGGCGCGACCATGATCCTGCCGATGGATATCCGGCTCGCCTCTCTGGACGCCAAATTCGCCTACCCGTTTGCCCGGCGCGGTATTGTGTGGGATGGCTGTGCGAGCTGGTTCCTACCCCGTGTTGTGGGCATATCCACCGCCATGGACTGGGGCCTGACCGGGCGGACCTTCAGTGCCACCGAGGCCTATGAATGTGGCCTTGTCAGCCGTGTTGTTCCTGCCGAGGACCTGATGCCCGAAGCCCGAACGCGCGCGCGTGCCATCGCAGATCGGACCGCCCCGGTCTCCGTGGCGCTGATGCGCCGTATGGCCTGGCGCATGCTGGGCGCCAATAATCCCATGGACGCACACAGGATCGAAACCCGTGGCATTCTCGAGGCCGGCATGGGCCCCGACGCGAAAGAGGGGGTGATGTCCTTCCTGGAAAAGCGCGATCCTGACTTTGCCCTCAAGGTCTCCAAGGACCTGCCCAACTGGTATCCCTGGTGGGACGAGGCCGAGGACAGTTATGGGCCACAACCGCTAGACCTGACCGACCGGGATCGCTCGACCCGAGATTGACAGAACCGGCCCACTCCCTCACCTTCTGATTGACGCTTGGGGGGCGTTAGAGGGGTATCCATGTTCAGATCTGAAGCGAAACGCCCAGGAGCCGTGTATTTCCTGTCGATCCTGGTGTTCGGCCCGATTACTTACTTGGCCCACGAACTAGGCCACTGGGGCGTCGGTGAAGCAATGGGCGTCGACATGTGGATGACGCTGAACAAGGCCGGCCCGGCACTGGGCGCCTATGAAAGCGACACACAGGCCTTGATTATTTCCATGGCCGGACCGCTGGTGACCCTCGCCATCGCCGTCCTGGCCTATGTCACGGCTCGGATGACACGCAGCTTCATCGCCTATGGCGTGCTTTTCTTCCAGTTCATGCAGCGCACCGTCGCGGGCGGTATTTCGCTCTTGGGGACCTACCCCAATGATGAGGCCGCCGCAGGACTGATGCTCGGCATTGGCATTTATCCGATCACCCTCGCCATGATGGCCGTGCTTTTTCTGATGACGTGGGACACGGCCCGCCGCCTCAAACCAGGGCTGGCCATCAATGTCCTCAGCTATGGGCTGTGCAGCCTGATCATCACCTTCTTCGTGATGAGCGACCAGATCCTGCGCAATGGGGGCGTGCAATTGCTCTAGGCCAGCCTAGACAAAGAGCTCACCCGCCGCGATCTGAACGGCTTCACCACCTATCAGCACATCACTGAGGCGTCCGCCCTCGATCTCCAAACGCATGCGAATCAGGCTGGGTCGACCCATTTCTACGCCTTGATAGACATCAATACCGTGGGTTCCATCACCCAGCCCGCATTGCTGCGCGATCAGACCCGAGAAGGCGGCCGCGGCGCTGCCGGTTGCCGGGTCTTCGGGAATACCCAGAAGCGGGGCAAACATGCGCGTGCGCCAGTTCAGCGTATGCTCGCTCGCGGTGGCCTTGGCGACCACCAGGACATCCTTGGCCTCACAGGTCCCAAAAACCGCTTCAAAACGGGCGAGATCGAGATGGATCTCCGTCAGACGCTCGGGATGACGCACGGGTACAATGGCGAACGGTACACCCGCCGACCAGAGCCCACCGGTGATCGGGGTATCGAGCAGATCGCCCGTCTTGAGGCCCAGAACGGCTGCGATCTCGGAGAGGTCCGGCAGATCGCCGACCTGTTCGGACAATTGTGGCAAAAAGAACTGCGCCGCACCGCTGCGCTCGCCCGTCACGCGGGCATTGGCGGTCACATCCCCGACTTTCTCTTCAAGAACAAACCGGCGGGTCTTGTCGGCCTGACCGGTGTCCAGGGCGAGCGCGACAGCCGCGCCCACCGTCGGATGACCTGCAAAGGGCAGTTCCGCCTTGGGGGTAAAAATCCTCAGCCCCCAATCCGCCTCCCGCCCTTCGGGCTCGCGGATGAACACCGTTTCGGACAGGTTGAACTCTCCGGCGATCATCTGCATCGCCTCATCGCTCAAGGCGTCCGCACCATAGACAACAGCCAGCGGATTTCCGGCAAAGGCGTCGTCGGTGAACACATCAAAGATCGAATAGCGTACTGTCATGTTTCACTCCCGGGCAGGCGGACGGCTCAGTCCTCCAGCCCCTGTTCAACGTCGGCCTCGGTAATACCGCCATCCACACGCCAGCCATAACCATCGTCCTGGGCGAGCAGGTCTGACAGCCAGGGCATCAGCCCCAGCAGTTTGCCTTCAAGCTGCCAGGGGGGATTCACGACCACGACCCCTGCCCCGGCCAGCTTGCCGTCCGTCGCCAGATCCCGGACCCACAGATCCGCGCGCAGGATTTTCTCCGGCTCGAACTCCAGATCGCTGATGAGCCATTCACTCAACCCTTGGTCAAACCGGTCGGCTGCCCAAAGGTTTTTCAAGGAGCGCCAGAACACAAAGGTTCCGCTCGGCCATTTCTGGATGGCCGGCATAATGGCTTCCGCCATATGGGCCAGCTCGTCACGATCCTCGAACGGAGGGTCAATCAGGACAAGCCCGCGTTTTTCCGGCGGAGGCACAAGCCCTTTGAGCGCTGCATAACCATCCTGCTGGGCGACCTTGATCCGGCGATCCCGGCGATAACGCTGGTCCAGTGTCTCCGCATCACTTGGATGCAGTTCGCACAGGTGAAGCCGATCGTCCTCTCGCGCCAGGCGGGCAGCGATCTCGGGCGATCCGGGATACTGGGTCAGCGTGTCGTCGTCATTCATCGCGCGAACGATATTGAGATAGGGGTCCAGCGCGGCTGCGGCCTCGGCCGGAATGTCCGCCTTCAGAATTCGGCCAATACCGTCCTGCCATTCGGGAGACCGCTGGGCCTCGCTGGAGGCCAGATCATATCCCCCGATACCGGAATGGGTGTCGATGTAACGAAAGGGCTTGTCCTTGGCTGTCAGGTGCTCAAGGCAAAGGGCTGCAACCGTGTGCTTGAGCACATCGGCGAAATTGCCCGCGTGAAAAGCGTGTCTGTAATTCATGCAGCGGGCTATAGACCGGTTCGCCGTCTTACGCATCCGTCATTTGCCGGAGAGACGAAAGGGACTAGTCTCGCCGCAAAGCTTTCGGGGAGATTGCATCATGTTCAAACTTGTCCAGTCCGTGCTTGGCGCGGCGATCCTTTTGTCTGTGGTATCCATGCCGGTCCAGGCTCAGGACGATGCGGAGGAACCGCGCGTCTATGAGAGCCGCGGCCAGGTCACCATCAATGGCGAACGGATTCGCTATACCGCCACTGCGGGCGAAACCTTCCTCTATGGCGAGGATGGCGAGGCCCGCGCCTCCATCTTCACCACGGCCTATATCGCGGATGGATATGATGATCCGCGCACTCGTCCGATCGCCTTCGTGTTCAATGGGGGCCCAGGCTCGGCCTCGCTCTGGCTTCATATGGGCACGTTCGGCCCGCAACGCCTCGTCCTTCCCAATGCCGTGGATGATGGCGCAGCCCCTTATGACATCGTCGAGAATGAATACTCCCTGCTCAATGTGGCGGATCTGGTCTTCGTCGATCCGGTCGGCACGGGCTGGTCGCGGGCGCTCGGCGAGACCGACCCTAACGAATTCTGGGGCGTCAATGAGGACGCAGAAAGCCTGGCCGCCTTCATCCGCCAGTGGCTGAGCGAGAACCGGCGCTGGAATTCACCGAAATACCTGCTGGGTGAAAGCTATGGCACAATGCGCATCGGCGCCCTGCTCAATGAGCTGGAAGGCGGCTACACCGATGTCGGGATCAATGGCGTGGCCCTGATCTCCACCGTGCTTGATTTTCGCTATGACGACACCTCGCCGGGCAATGATATCGGATATGTCGGCCTCATGCCGGGTTTTGCAGCCACGGCCTGGTATCACAACAAGGTCGACCGGGCGGCCTGGAATGGCGATCTCGAAGCCTTCCTGGATGATGCACGCACCTTTGCGATCGAGGAATACATGCCGGCCCTGATGCATGGCGTGATGCTCGATCCGGCCCGCGAGGATCGCGTGATTGCCGATCTCGCCCGCTTTACCGGTCTGTCCGAAGACTTCCTCAAGCGCGCAAACATGCGGGTAAATCTCCAACGATTCCAACGCGAGCTGCGCCGCGATGAAGGCCTCTCCGTGGGTCGTCTGGACAGTCGTTTTACCGGCGTGGAAGTGGATGGTGTTGGCGAGGGTCCGGAAACCGATCCGAGCTTTTACGGCATCGATGCCAGCTTCACCGGCGCCATGCTCGACTATTTCACCCGCAATCTGGGCGTCGAGATTTCCGATTATTACTCCACCATCGGGGGTGTGCGCGGCTGGAACTGGGATACCGGACGCTCGGGCGGAAACAATTACATCAATGTCGCTCCTTGGATCTCGCGTGCCATGCGCCAGAACAGCGATCTGGATGTGCTGGTCACACAGGGATATTACGATCTCGCGACACCGTTCTTCGCGGCAGAACTGATGTTCAATCAGCCCGGTTTTGATCAGGATCGTGTGACCTTCACCTATTACGAAGCCGGTCACATGATGTATATCCACGAACCTTCGCTCATCCAGTTCACCGAGGATGTGCGCGCTCTGATCACCGACTAGGTCTCCAGCCTCTGCCTGTTTGCCTGGTCTCAACTCGACAGGCAGACGGATGACGCACGTGACCTCGACCCGGTCTCGCCGCTGGCTGGTCTTCGGACTATTGCTGGCGGGAACAACTCTCGGCCTGGCCGGTACGGACCTTGTCCTGCCGGCCATCACCGTTCTGCCTGACGCGCTGGGTGGATCCGCGGCACTCGCCCAGGGCGTTCTGGCGGCCTATGTTGCAGGTGCGGGTGCAGGGCTTGTTGGATTTGGCGAGCTGGGTGCGCGCTTTGATCAACGCAATCTGCTAGTCGCCTCCCTTCTGGTCTTTGCTGGCCTCTCCCTCATGGCGCCCCTGGCATCGGATATGAACACGCTGATCGCCCTGCGATTCCTGCAGGGGGCAGCCGGGGCGGCCGCGGCGGTTTATGCGCCCGGCATGATCAAGGCCCTGTTCGAGGAACGCGATGCTGTCCACGCATTGGGGGTATTGGGCAGTATCGAGTCGGTCATTCCTGCCCTCGCCCCGGTGGCCGGCGTCTGGCTGCTGGCCCAGCTGGGATGGAGCGGCAGTTTCACCGTCACCGGCGTACTCGCTCTCCTGGCGAGCGGTGTCCTGCTGGCGGCGCGCAGCGTGTTCCCGGCTATGACGTCGCGGCGCGGTGCCGGCGGCTATTCCAGGCTCGCGCGCGACCCGGTCTTTGCGCGATATGCCCTCAGCCAGGCCTTCACGCTGGGCGGATTGCTGACCTTTGTGTTCGGCGCCCCTGTCGTGATGACCGAGGCCATGGGCGGCTCGCTTACGCATTTTGTCACGATGCAGATCAGCGGCATTGCCTGTTTTGTCATAGCCTCCAACCTCACCTCCCGCCTGAGCGAACGCTACGGCGCGGAAACCCTGGTCATGGTCGGTTCGTGGCTCTCGGCCGCAGGCTGTCTGAGTACGGTGCTCTACGCCCTGTCAGGTGTGGGCGACCCGGCCTGGCTGGCGCTCCTCTTCATCCCGGTCAATGTCGGGCTTGGCCTGCGCGGACCGCCGGGCTTCTACCGGGCCGTCCTAGCAGCAAAGGGCAATGAGAGCCGCGGTTCGGCCCTGGTCCTGCTCGCCATTTTGCTAACCGCAGCGCTTGGAACGGTAGCAGCCGCGCCTTTCGTGACAACGGGCCTTTTGCCCCTGGCCCTGATCGCCAGTGGTATCGCTGCCTTGTCGCCTGTGGTTTTGATGGTGCTGCCCGCTCTGAACGAGCGCTAGCGCGTCTACTCGCCCTCGAACGCGACCAAGCTGGAGACGGGCACGCCCATCGCCTCGATGCGCTTCGCTCCGCCCAGATCCGGCAGATCGATGACAAAGCTCGCGCCGATCACTGTCGCACCGGCACGCTGAAGCAGTTTGATGGTCGCTTCCGCCGTGCCGCCCGTGGCGATAAGGTCATCGACCATCAGCACACGGTCACCCTCCTTGACCGCATCCTTATGGATTTCGACGGCGTCCTCGCCATACTCCAGCTCGTAGCGCTCTTCGATGGTGTGATAGGGCAGCTTGCCCTTCTTGCGGACCGGAATGAAACCGCTGGACAATTGGTGCGCCACTGCCCCGCCAAGGATAAAACCGCGCGCTTCCGTACCCGCCACCAGATCGATCTTGGCGCCGGCCCAGGGCTGGACCATGCGGTCAACCGTGATGCGAAAAGCGCGCGCATCGCCCAGAAGCGTGGTGATATCGCGGAACTGGATCCCCGGTTTGGGATAGTCCGGAATGGTGCGGATCGCTTTCGCAATGTCCATGGAAGAGCCGTTCTTTGTTATCGCCAACACGCCGAGCAACAGAGCGGATGCTCAGTCACCTGCTGTTTCATACGGATTCGGATCGGTTTCAAGCCGCGCCCCTGCGAGCCAGTCCTGATAATCACCATCCGCCAGCAAAGAGTCCACATATGCACGGGCGTCTGCGTGGAGATCAATGGCATAACTCTCAAAGCGCGTGGCAACCGGGGTGAAGAACGCGTCGGCAATCGACCAGTTGCCGAACAACCACGGCCCGGTCCCTGTCTTCATCTCCATCCACAGGGCCTGAACGGCGGCGATATCGGCTTCTGCCTCTGGTGAGAGTGATTTCGGCGCCGGGGCACGTCCCAGATCCATCGGGCATTCATCGCGCAGATGATGAAATCCGGAATGCATCATGGCGACGACAGATCGTGCCCGTGCGCGCAGTAAAGGATCGCCGGGCCAGAGGCCGCCATGCTCGTCGGACACCCATTCGCAGATCGCGAGGGAGTCCCACACCACCACACCGTCAGCGTGCAGGACAGGCACCGTCCCGCCTGGCGAAATCGCGCTAATCGCCTTTCGGGTATCAGCGACATTGAGCGCGATCCGTTCAACATCAAACTCCAGACCAGCTCGTTTCATGACCAGCCAGGCCCGCAAGGACCAGCTGGAATAGCGACGGTTACCGATATAGAGGCAGGCGGGTGTCATGGATTAATGATTCCGGAGTTCGGCGATCCGGTCCCGATTGAGGGCGATCTGGCAGTCCATGCGAATTTCGTCCTGGGTGCCTTCATCCATCAGCATCAGACTGGCCTGACGCGCACATTCGGCATCCCGATAGGCGCCCCAGGCCGTTTGAGCGGCCTCCAGAGCGCTTTGTGCCCGTCCAGCGCCCGGATGCATCAGATCAACGTCAGCCGCTTCAGAGGCAGCCCATTCGCGAGCTGAGGTCAGTTCGCTCTCAGACGTCCGCAAGAGATCGCGCAGACAATTCTGTCTGGCCCGTGCATCGGTCACATGCTCGGCGCACTCCAGTGCGGGCCGCGGCTCCAGCGTGGCCGGACCCGGCACACTACCCGTTTGCAGGATCAGGACAGAAACACTCAACAAAACTGACACGGGCCAACTCCCCTTTGCACGCACATTCGCAAACCGAGTTATGGACCAGCCCTGGCATCCGGGCCAAGCCCTGATCGTCGGCGCTGAGGACTATGTCCCGAAAACGCGCGGCACCAACTGTCCCAGACGCGCGATCAGTTCGCGGTCGCGGCGTTCAGGAGCTGTGATCAAGGCGACATCGAGCACGGTTTCGATACCGTCCGGACTCGGTGTGCGCGCCTGGGCCGATAGAGTTTGAGTCAGACGCGAGATGAGGCTCTTGGCCTTGGCCGTATTGTCGCGCATCACGTCCAGCACGTTGGCAACATCCACACTGTCTTCGTCCTCGTGCCAGCAATCATAATCAGTCACCATGGCAATCGCCGCATAGGGGAGCTCGGCCTCGCGCGCGAGACGCGCCTCGGGCATATTGGTCATGCCGATCACATCCAGCCCCCACTGGCGATACAGCTCGCTTTCAGCACGGGTGGAAAATTGCGGCCCCTCCATCACCAGATAGGTGCCGCCCCGCGTACAAGTTATCCCCGCATCCACAGCGGCCTCGTGGGCCAGTCCGGACAGGCGTGAACACACTGGATCAGCCAGCGGAACATGAGCCACACATCCGGTTCCGAAAAAACTGCGCGGACGCCCCTGGGTCCGGTCGACATACTGGTCGACCACGACAAAATCGCCCGGCGCACAGTCTTCTCTCAGCGAGCCACAGGCTGAAATGGCGAGGATATCCGTACAGCCGGCCTGTTTAAGCGCAGCGATATTCGCCAGATAGGGCACATCAGAGGGCGGCAGATAATGGCCCGCCCCGTGGCGCGGCAGGAAGACCAGTTCGACACCATTGAGTGTGCCGCACAGCAAGGGCGCGGAGGGTTCCCCCCAGGGAGTCTCCACCGTGCGCGTATGCGTGTTTTCCAGACCGTCCAGCTGATAAAGGCCGGAACCGCCAATAATACCGAGTGTCCATTGGGTCATGTAAAAGGCCTAGTTCGGGTCGGGACAGCGCACCATGGTCGGATTGCGCGTCGACACACCAATACGATCGAGACGTTGCCAGAAAAAGCGATCCGGCGTGCTCATCACCAGATACCAGGACACGGGATTTCCATCCGCATCAATGCGGGTCTCGTCCTCGTATTGGATGAGAAACCCGTGTTTGGGGTCGCGCTCACCATTGTCCAGCAAGGCATCCGGCAAGTCCTCCAGAATTCGCGAGGTGACTTCGGCATCCGTGGTGGTCCAGCTGGAATGATAGCGCTGTCCGCCTTCTGTCAGCCAGATATGCATCAGAGCCCCGGAACAGGCCGGACCCCGTTCGGCTTCATTACGCATGCCCGGTGCCCAGTCCCAATAGCCGGGCAGATCGCGCACGGGATCAGGCTCCTGCACACCACATGCAGAAAGAGAAAGGGCTGCCGACACCGTGCCAGCAGCCCAAATCCAATGCGCGAGACGCATGCGCTTACCTAGTGCTTCACGTTGGCCCAGACCTGACGATACGCCAGATAGAGCACGACCGCAAAGAGGAAGAGGAAGATCAAGACCATGGCCCCCATGCGCTTGCGGGCTTCCATATGCGGATCCGCAGCCCAGGCGAGGAAGACGGTGATGTCTTCAGCCATTTGCTCGACAGTTGCTTCAGTGCCGTCCGAATACTCGACCAGACCTTCAATCAGCTGCGGCGGCATGGCGATGGCACCGCCCGGGAAGTACTCATTGTAGTACTGGCCCGGAGCAATGTTCACATCTTCAGGAATCTCGTCCGAATAGCCCAGCATCAACGAACGCAGATAATCCGCACCGTGAGAGCGAGCCTTGACGATCAGGGACAGGTCCGGTGGCAGAGCACCACCATTGGAAGCCCGAGCAGCCGCATCGTTCGGGAACGGGCCGGGGAAGCGATCAGACGCACGCGGGGCACGCTCAATCGGGTCACCGGTTTCCGGATCGATCTCGACAACCGGGAAGCGCCAATTGGCTGCAATCTGCATGACAATCGGATTGTCATTCGCGTTCACCGCCTGAACATGGTGGCCACCATGATCGTCACCGTCCGGGATATAACCATAGAAGGGACCACCCTCCTCGCCCAGATTGCGGAAGCTCAGAAAAGCCAGGCCATGACAGCTGGAGCAGACTTCCGTGTAGATCTGGAAACCCCGCTGGACAGCGTCGCGGTCAAAAGTGCCGAACGGACCGGCATGGTGCCAGTGATGGTGTTCCGGCTTCTTGCCATCGCCGGCCGCATGAGCGGTAGCGGCAAGGCCGAGCGCTGCAACAGCAGCAGCAATGATACGGGTCATTTTCATGAATCTCGTGTCCTTACGCTGTCGTTGCGGAATTGCCGAGAACAGCAGCTTCAATACTGGCCGGACGCTGTTTCGGTTTCTCGATCAGTCCGAGAACAGGCAGCACCACCAGGAAGTAGGCGAAGTAGTACAGCGTCAGGAACTGACCGAGGTACAGGAATTTGAAACCGGTAATGCCCAGCACATAATCATCCGGGTTCTTTGCGCCACACCAGCCCAGGGCCAGCGCTGCGAGAACAAAGAAGATGAAGAACCAGCGGGTCAGCGGACGGTAGCGCATGGAGCGAACCTTGGACGTATCCAGCCAGGGCAGGACAAAGAGGATCGCAATGGCACCGAACATGGCCAGCACACCGCCCAACTTCGCATCGATCGGGCCGATATCGAAGGTGACAGCGCGCAGAATGGCGTAGAAGGGCAGGAAATACCATTCCGGAACGATATGCGCCGGCGTGGAGAGCGGGTTGGCTTCAATGAAGTTATCCGCGTGGCCCAGAGCGTTCGGCATGTAGAAGACGAACAGGGCAAACACCATCAGGTAAACGACAATCGCGAAGCCATCCTTGACCGTGTAGTACGGGTGGAATGGCAACGTGTCTTTCTTGCCCGCATCGCCCTTGCGAACCTCGAGGCCGACCGGATTGCCATTGCCCGGCACGTGCAGCGCCCAGATGTGCAGACCCACAACGCCGGCAATCACGAAGGGCAACAGATAGTGCAGGGAGAAGAAACGGTTCAGCGTGGCCTGACCGACGGAGAAACCGCCCCAGAGCCATTCACGGATCGCGTCGCCAACGAAGGGAAGTGCACCGATCAGATTGGTGATCACCATGGCGCCCCAGTAGGACATCTGCCCCCAGGGCAGCACATAGCCCATGAAGGCCGTGGCCATCATCAGCAGATAGATCACAACACCCAGGATCCACAGCACTTCGCGCGGCGCCTTGTAAGAGCCGTAATAGAGGCCCCGGAACATGTGGAGATAGACGGCAACAAAGAAGAAGCTGGCGCCATTGGCGTGCATGGACTGCAACAGCCAGCCGAAATTCACGTCGCGGCGGATCCGCTCGACGCTTTCAAAGGCCAGGCTCTCATGCGGAACATAGTGCATGACCAGCACCACACCGGAGATGATCTGGATCATCAGGAAGACGGCGAGGATACCACCGAACGTCCACCAGTAGTTTAGGTTCCGCGGGGTCGGGAAGTCGACAAAACTGTCCCAGCCCAGGCGGATGATCGGAAGTCGCGAATCCAGCCAGCGCGTTACTGGTGTCTTCGGTTCGTAGGTCGAAGGTCCGCTCATGCTACAGCCCACCCCGAGTTTGCTTTTTCATCATCGTTCAGACCGATCTTCACGACCGCGTCTGTCTCGAAATAATAGTCCGGTACCGGCAGGTTTTCCGGAGCCGGGCCGCGACGAATGCGCGCAGACGTGTCGTAGTGCGAACCGTGGCAGGGGCAGTACCAGCCGTCATAGTCGCCGGTATTGGCGCCCAGACCCAGCGGCACACAGCCCAGATGGGTGCAATTGCCCTTCACGATCAGGAATTCCTCGCGCAGCACGCGATTGGCATCCGTTCCCGGCGTGCCTTCCGGCAGGTTGTCATTGCGCGCGTCCGGATCCGGCAGATCGCCCAGCTCGACATTTTGTGCTTCAGCAATCTCGGTTGCCGTCCGGCGGCGCACGAAGACCGGAGCCCCGCGCCACATGATGGTGATCTCGGCCCCTTCCTCAATCACACTGACATCCACCCGGGTCGACCCCAGGGCCAGAGTATCCCGAGCGGGATTCATCTGGTGGACGAACGGCCAAGCCACGAGACCGCCACCGACAGCGGCCGTGCCGCCTGCAGCGATGTAGATGAAGTCGCGACGAGAGGGTTCTTGACCCTGTTCGTCGTGCGCGCCGATGGTTTCCGTCACGAGGCGACCTCTTTTGTCTGCCCGGGAACTGCAGGACGCAGCCCCTGAATGATTAATAGCCCACCCTGCCCGAATAGCAGGACATCAAGGCGGTATTCCTATAATGGCAAGTGAGCAGGATCAAACGCGGCGCAACGCCGCATTCACCCATTAAACCCAGCCACAGCGCGCGGATTAAAATGCGTCTCGTCTTTTTTCAACCAGATATTCCGCAAAATCTCGGCGCCGCCATGCGGGTTGCGGCCTGTTTCGGAGCCGGTCTGGACATTGTAGAGCCCTGCGCCTTCCCGCTCACAGACCGCAAGATCCGGCAGGCCGCCATGGATTATGGCGCCTCGATATCCCCTGTCAGGCATGGGAGTTGGCGGATTTACACCGAAAGTGAACAGGCCCGGTCCGGTCGGCTCGTTCTGTTTACAACCCGGGGCGCGGACACGCTTTGGGAGAGTGAATTTCGTCCCGATGACCGACTGCTATTTGGTCGCGAGAGCGCGGGCGTCCCCGAGGATGTTCACAACCAGGCGGACATACGCATCAAAATCCCGATTCGGGCCGAGACCCGCTCCTTGAACGTGGTGGTGAGCGCCGGCATCGCCCTGGCCGAAGCCCAGCGCCAGGCCTTTCAGACCGGTTCGGATTTGCATTTTCCGACCTGATACGCCATATGAAGGCCAATGCCGCGCGTAGAGGTTCGAACTTGTGTTTCGAACTGGCGGCTCACCGCGCTGCCGCAATCGACGGCCTGAAGCGCTTTTGCCGAACGGCTGACCTACGCTCATTTCGTTCACATCATGAACCGTCCCGCCCTTCCGGCCGGGCGGTCGAGCTGTTTGGACATATTACCTGTGACCCAGTTTTCCGAGCTTGGCCTTGCGGCGCCGATTTTGCGCGCCGTGACAGAGGCTGGCTATACCACCCCGACCCCGATCCAGGGTCAGGCCATTCCCCGTCTCCTGGATGGCCAGGACCTGATCGGCATCGCCCAGACGGGCACCGGCAAGACCGCCGCCTTCACCCTGCCCCTGCTGCACCGCCTGCAGGCCGACCCCCAGCGCCCGGGACCGCGCAATGTGCGCGCCCTGGTGCTCGCACCAACCCGCGAACTTGCTGCCCAGATCGAAGATAATGTCGCGATCTATGCCCAGCATCTCGCGCTTCGCCATGCGGTCATCTTCGGAGGCGTGAAACCGCGCCCCCAGATCAAGATGCTCGAGCCGGGTGTCGATCTCCTGATCGCCACGCCGGGCCGCCTGATCGACCATATGCAAACCGGGGCTCTGAGGCTCGACAAGGTACGCACCGTGGTGCTCGACGAAGCCGACCAGATGCTGGATCTCGGTTTCATGCCTGCAATCCGTCAGATCATGGGCAAGCTTAAACCCACGCGGCAAACTGTTCTGTTTTCCGCGACCATGCCCAAACAGATCCGCCAGCTGGCCAGCGATTTCCTGTCCAATCCGGAAGAAGTGCGTATCACACCGCAATCCACCCCGGTCGAACGCATCGAACAGACCGTGGAACTGGTGGAGCGTGCCGACAAGCGCGACGCGCTGCGCGAAATCCTGTCAACGCCCGACCTGGATCGCGCGATTGTCTTTACCCGGACAAAACATGGCGCCAATCGGGTGGTCGAACATCTCATCAAGGATGGGCTCGATGCCCGCGCCATTCATGGCAACAAGTCACAGAACCAGCGCGAAAAGGCGCTCGAATCCTTCCGGTCGGGCGAGATCCGCATTCTGGTGGCAACCGACATCGCAGCGCGCGGCATTGATGTGCCCGGCGTCAGCCATGTGGTGAATTATGATCTGCCCAATGTCGCCGAAGCCTATGTGCACCGCATCGGACGCACGGCCCGGGCCGGCAAGGACGGGATCGCCATCTCCCTGGTGGAGACGGATGACCGCATCCTCTTGCGCGATATTGAAAAACTCATCGGTCGCCATCTGACGGCCTTTGGTGCGGAGCTTGAAATTCCCAAGGGGGCGAAACGCCCCGGCAGTGGCGGCAAATCCCGTCCCGCTCCCAAACGCAATGCCAAACCCCGTCGCAAACCCGCGGGCGGCTCTCAGGCGGAAGGTTCTTCCTCCAGGGGACAAAAACCGCAGGGACAAAAACCGCGAAGCCAGAAACCCCAGGGCCAGAAGTCTCAGGGCCAGAAATCCCAGGGCCAGAAATCCCAGGGTCAATCAGCTGCCTCCGGTGGTGAAGCGCGCAAACCCCGCCCGCAAAACGCACGCCGCCGTCCCGCCAACCGGCGCCCCAAGGCGCCCGCCGCTTAACCGGAAAAACACGTCAGATTACGTGTTTTTTCTAGATCGCACCTACTTATGGTCGTAGTCTCTCCGTCGATCCGCCAACAGAGCGGAATGACGGGGAGACAGACATGGCCAAGAACAAGCGCATCATCATTTGCTGTGACGGCACCTGGAACGAGCTGGACTACAAGCAGCGGCCGGTCACGAATGTCGTGAAACTGGCTCAGTCCATCACGCTGGAAGACCACTCAGACGCTAACTCGCCCGTCAAACAGGTCGTCTTCTATGATGAAGGCGTGGGCACGCTGGAAGGCGAGAGCCTGGATGGCGGCGGGTTTGGTGATGGTCTCATCCAGAACATCGTCGATGCCTATGCCTTTTTGGTCTTCAACTATGATCCGGGTGACGAAATCTTCGTGTTCGGGTTTTCGCGCGGTGCCTACACCGCCCGCTCCCTCGTCGGCATGATCCGCAATTGCGGCATTCTTCGCCGTGATGCCGCGCCTTATGTGGATGATGCGCTGGTGCTCTACATGGACAAGGACCGCTCTCCCAAACACGAAGACTGCGTGGCCTTTCGCCACGCCCACAATCCGCACGGCTGGTGGCTGGATGAGGATACAGATCAGGCCATCATCGCCGATCACCCCGGCAATCGCATCCAGGTGGAATATCTTGGCGTGTGGGACACGGTCGGCCAGAACGGTATTCCCGGAGTGTGGAATGCCATGGCCGGCAAGGCCGAAGATCACGGTTTCCATGATCTCAAACTGTCCGGTGTCGTCCGTCGGGCCCGCCATGCTGTCGCAATAGACGAACCCCGGGCCGCGTTCCGGCCTGCTCTATTTGAGGCCGGGAAACTGACCCAGCTCAAGGCCGAGGCCGAGGCTGACGGACGCGGTGCCGATGCCTATCAGCAAATGTGGTTTCCCGGCGATCATGGTTCGATCGGCGGCGGCGGTGACATGACCGGCCTGTCCGACCATGCGCTCGACTGGATCGCGGCAGGTGCGCGGGAAAATGGCGCCCGACTGGACTACGACACCGGTTTTGCCGCCGTGAATTTTCCAGTCACCATTCGCGAACGAAAGTCAGACAAGGCAACGCAAGACCGCATCACGTTCAATCCGTCCATCCACGCGCCGTTGAGCAATGTGTCCAAGGACTGGAAGAACGCCAATCAGAGCCGTATGGGACGCCTCATGGGCTATACGCTCGGCATGATCAATCGCGATCGGGTGACCCATCTGAACTCACTGGACGAGCTGTCGGCTTTGGCCAGACAGTATGAAGGGTTTGCCGGAAAACATCTCGACTATGTTGAGCGCCTGGCCAATCGCATCAACCAGCAGACGCGCCTGAAAAAGGCCGACATCAAGGCTGCCTTCCCGACCTGGGGCGGATGAACGCACCGCCCCAGAGAGGAACGTGCTATTCGGGTGCGTTGTAGATCTGGTCCCGCGCACTGGCCCAATAGACCCGGTAGTAAGCCGGACCGTCCGCGTGGCTTGCCATGAATCGAAGCGGCTGCTGCACTTCTTCACAGGCGTCCTGGAAATCACTCCGAGTACGAGGCTCGGCACCACCCAGATAACGTGCATCTGTGGGGTCAAGATCTGAGACGAATTCGCGGTAGTCTTCAACAAAACGCTCAATGCGCTCTTGGTCGGGACTGACGGGCGGCTCATCTGAATCTGCAAGAATTGACACAGCTGCCATATAGACAGGGGACGAAGACCGCAGATTGATCCCTTCGCTCACCTCAACAGATCCAGTCAAACCCGGGACTCTACCACCATAAAAATACGTGTAACACGCCCGCGGGTCCTCGTAGAGATTCTCCGCTGTCTCGACGAGCGCGTCGAGATAGGCCTGAAGGTTTTCGTCTGATGTCAAAAGCATCAGGGAGTACAAGACGGAATGGGTTACTTTCACCCGTTCCGAGAGTGCCACCGTTTCCGCAAACCCACTCCCGTGATCACGATAGGCTGACAGCACCAGCGCCTGAATTCGCTCCGCTTCAGACGGATCTACGTCTTCAAGCAAGCGAAGCATTTCATGATTGTGATAAATACTGCGGCTCTCGACCACACTGGTATCGCTCAACGTATTGTCCAGCGAGCGCCCGAAATGCGGATCCAGAATGGGGGGTGCAGCAAATGCACACCCGAACGTCAAAACACCAAAGGCCAGAACCTGGAAATTCACGGCCCCTTCTTCCTTCAGTGCCGCGATGATCACACTCACAACACCCGACAGAAGCCCCCCAACCACGGCCCCAATGCCGAGGAAAACATAAAACGACGGTCCCACAACACACCCCCAAAAAAACAGGTGGCCCGGCTACCAAATGATGCAATGCGGGTCAATGCAATCACCGCTCAAGACCTGCGGCAGCACGCCGCTTGCCCGAAGCCCGGCACGGCTGTAGGTCATGCCCATGACCGAGCTTGCTGACATCGAGACCCACCGCCAGACCGCAAAGGCCTGGTTCGAAGACCTGCGCGACCAGATTTGCGCCGAGTTTGAACGCCTGGAAGATGAGGCGCCTACCGATCTCTATCCCGGAACACCTGGCCGTTTCGAACGCGAAGCCTGGCGCCGGGGCGACGGATCCAGCGATCAGGGCGGCGGCGTGGCGTCGATCATGAAGGGACGCCTGTTCGAAAAAGTCGGCGTACACGTCTCCACGGTCCACGGAGAATTCTCTGAGAAATTCCGCGCCCAGATCCCCGGCGCTGCCGAGGATCCGCGCTTTTGGGCCTCGGGCATTTCGCTCATCGCCCACATGTGGAATCCGCACATCCCGGCCGTCCACATGAATACGCGTTTCATCACCACCACACAGTGGTGGTTTGGTGGCGGCATGGATCTCACGCCTGTGCTTGATCGCGCACGCACCCAGGAGCATCCCGATGCCGTGGATTTTCACGCTGCCTGCAAGACCGCCTGCGACGCTCATGCCCCGGACTATCACGACCGTTTCAAGGCCTGGTGCGACGAATATTTCTTTCTGCCCCACCGCAATGAACCACGCGGCATTGGCGGGATTTTCTACGACCGTCTGAACACGACAGACTGGCAGGCCGATTTTGCGTTTACGCAGGATGTCGGCAAGGCCTTCCTGGACATCTACCCTCAGCTCGTCCGGCGTCGTATGGGAGAGGCCTGGACCGAGGAAGAACGCGAGGAACAACTCGTTCGCCGGGGCCGTTACGCCGAGTTCAACCTTCTCTATGATCGCGGCACAAAGTTCGGCCTTGAAACCGGAGGCAATGTGAAATCGATCCTCTCTTCCATGCCGCCCGAGGCGAAATGGGTCTGACCCCCCGGCAGAGACTGCCCGGACTCGACAGACTTGCCCGGTAAGATCGTCCGAGCGCCCACAACAACCGAGCGTGAAAATCCGAGATATCCTGTAAAGGTAGGCCGTTCCACGCATCGAAGGCTGGCATGCATCCTGCGACGTGGGTCAATGACCCAAGAGGATGTTTGTGATGATCAACGGTATTGGTGCGTCGCCCACCCCCTATCCCGCGCCCGGCGGGGCTCAATCGACATCTGCGCCTGATTTTGCCGCCTCCCAAACGCAGGGCGGCGAAGAAAAAAGTCCCCATTCAGGTTCCACGGGTGCGTCAACGCACAGCGCGCCCCGCCAGGATGTGGATCCAGCACGCCAGTCTGCCCGGTCGGAATTTCTCAAGTGGATGCAAATGTCGCCGGCCGAACGCATCCGGGCTCTGTTTCTTGAGGAAGAAGGCCTGACCGAGGAGAGCCTCGACCGGCTTCCTGCTGAAGAACGCGAGCGTATTGAGGACAAGATCAAGGAGCGTATCGAGCAGGCCCTGGGCCTTGATACGGACAGCCTCGTACAAGGCGACACCCGACAGGCCGCGGCCAGTGCCTATGCGCGGACCGCCTCACTCACCTAGACCTGCATCCAATTGACCGCCGGCACGCATCTACGAGGCATGACCGAGACAGCCAACACCCCCAAAGCCCGTATCCACCATGCCGCCGGACCGCTCCGCCGGTTCGAAGCCTGGTTTTCGGGCAAGGCCTATGCGCCGCATCGCCATGACAGCTATACAATCTGCGTGACGCTGGGCGGTGTGCAGAGCTTTTCCTACCGTGGAGCCCGGCGGGCGGCTCGGGCCGGAGACGTCGTCATCCTGCATCCCGACGAAATGCATGATGGCGAAGCGGGAACCGACGAACCATTCGGATACCGCGCCCTGGCTCTCGATCCGGCTCAGCTTCGCCCCATGCTCGGTGACGCACCCCTGCCTTTTATTGAGGGTGGCGTGTCAAACGATCCGGAGCTGGCGCGCATCGCCGGGGCCTTGCTGACAGATTTCGATGAACCCGACGACGACCTGTCTGATCATCTCCACACACTGGCCGAAACGCTCCTGCGCGTCGCGGGCCACACCCCCGGATCCAGCACGCCTGACACCGCAGCCCTCAACCGCGTTCACGAATTTCTGTGCGAGACTCTCGATCGCCCTGTCGACATGGATGAGCTGGAGGTGATTGCCGGCCGGTCACGCTGGCAGGTCTCACGCGACTTTCGATACCGCCACGGCACAAGCCCCTATCGTTTTTCGCTGATGCGCCGTTTGGACGCGGCCCGAACCGCACTCGCGACCGGGCAGGCCCTGGCAGATACGGCCTATGCCTTTGGCTTTGCCGACCAGGCGCATTTCACACGGCAGTTCAAATCAGCCTATGGCCAGACCCCGCGTGCCTGGCAACGCGCCTGCCGCACAATCCTTCAATAAGGGCGTCGATGTCGAAGGCAGTATGTCATCCAGACGAACAACAGGATGACCGCAATGTCTCTCACATCTTCGCCGCGCAGCCGCGCCCTCATGGAATTCAGTGCCGGAATTCTCATAGCCCTCGGCACCAAGGCCATTCTGGCCAACTACATCTGGAAATTTGCCGGTCCGGTTTCTCTGCTGATTGTCCTGGTTCTTGCCACGCTCTATCTGCGTCATCGTGGCGAAAGCTGGGGCGAGCTGGGATTACGCCCGCGTATGACCCTGAAATCCTGGCTGCTCATTCCGCCACAAATCATTCTGGGCGTCGTGGCCATTCTGGCGACGGGCGGCCTTACAGCTATCGGCGGTGACGCTCTGGGTCTGTGGTCCACCGATACCACCATGCCGGGCGTAGAGGAACGCTGGGGCGATATCCGCGGGAATTTGCCTGTCTACCTGCTATGGCTGACTTTGGCCTGGGTCTCCGCCGGTTTTGGTGAAGAGCTCTTCTTCCGGGCCTTTTTGATCAGTCGCACCGAACGTGTATTCAAGGGTCTGCCGCTGGGGCTTTTCCTCGCCATTCTCACACCCGCACTGATCTTTGGTTTTGGACATATGTATTATCAGGGTGTGCGCGGCCTTGTGGTCACCGGACTGATCGGCCTCGTGCTGGGGGCCTTGTATCTGCTCTACAAGCGCAATCTGTGGCCGCTCATCATCGCTCACGGCCTGGTGGATACGCTGTCGTTCACAGCCCTCTATCTCGACGCGGACTGGTAAGAGAAAACCCCGGCGCCAGGCACCGGGGTTTCAATCATCACAACACTTTGGAACGACTAGTGTTTGAGCCGATCGAGCAGGTCCTGCTTGCTCGGCTCGAACCGTTCCGACACCCAGTGAGCTTTCAGCTCGTCCAGGGCATCACCCAGCATCGGGCCCGGCTCATATCCCATCAGGATCAGATCACCACCGGTGACCGGAAAATCCGGTTGTTCCCAATTGCGGGCATAGTCAGCAAGAATACGCCAGTCACGCGGCGGTGGCACAACTTCGCCAGCTGCGGCCAGGCGAGCCTGGTCTTCGAACGCTTGGGCACCCAGGGCCATGATGGCCCGTTCCGCGGCGGCCAGATCACCGAACGCCGCTTTGAGATCCTTTTCAGCTGACGGATCAACAGCACTCTGGAGACGACCGGCCTCCGCATTCGACATTTTCAGCTTAGCTGCCATGGTCTTGATCCTTTCCGGGCCGCCATCGGCAAGCGCCACGAACCGCAAAAGAGAATCGGGCGCTAGACCGGATTGTACATCCTGATCAACTATACCGTCGAAGACTCTTAAGGATCCGTTCACCCCATAGAGTGTTTTCAACAGATCTGCACCTGACATGAGTTGCACGATTTTCCGCGGATCCGGTGCGCCCAGAAGCTTTTTCGTCTCTGACCACACCCGTTCCGCGGAGAGATCACGCAATCCTTGCTGTAATTTTTTAGCTGCGGAAAACGCAATTTCATCCAGTTCACCGCGTCCGTACCAGGCCGAAAACCGGAACAGACGCAAAATCCTCAGATAATCCTCGCGAATACGGGTCTCCGCATCCCCGACAAACACGAAACGCCGGGCCTCGACATCTGCCAGCCCGCCTGTCGGATCATGAACCGTGCCGTCCGGCGCGGCATAAAGAGCATTCACCCGAAAATCGCGACGCTCGGCATCCTCTGACCAGTCTTTCGTAAAGGCCACGACCGCCCGGCGGCCATCGGTAGCGACATCCTTGCGCAAGGTGGTGACCTCGAATGGCTCCCCCCGGGCAATGACCGTGACGGTCCCGTGATCTATCCCGGTCGGAACGGCCCTGAGACCGGCCTTGCGCGCCGCAGCCAAAACGGTTTGAGGCGTGAGTTGGGTGGCGATGTCGATATCATTGACCGGTTCGCCAAAGAGTGCATTGCGCACACACCCTCCCACAAAACGGGCGGACCCCGCCTGTTCGTGCTCCAGCATATCGATGACATCGCGCGTCGCCGGCGCATGAAGCCAGGACTGATCGGCAATGGAATTGCTCATCAGGCCGCCCTTTCGTACAGGCGCTGGTGCAAGACCTTGATCATGCCCGCTGTGGCGCCCCACACATTCCGGTCCTGCCAGGGCATGGCGTAGAAATGCCGCATCCTGCCCTTCCACATGGCCGATTGTCTGCGGTGATTTCTCGGGTCCATGAAAAACGCAAACGGCGCCGTGAACACATCTGCCACCTCGCCTGGATCGGGGGTGAGATCATATCCATCGTGTAGACGGGCAACGATGGGTGTCACCGAAAATCCGGTTCCCGTTTGGTAGACATCGGACTGACCGAGTAGTTCGACATGAGAGGACGCGATCCCGATTTCTTCCTCCAGTTCGCGCACTGCTGCCTCGGCCGGGCTTTCCCCATTGGGTTCGATCCGGCCCCCGGGAAAACTGATCTGGCCCGCATGTTTCTTGAGATGAGCCGCACGCTCGGTAAATAGGAGATGGGGCTCGCTGCCCTGCCAGAGGAGCGGCACCAGCACCGCCGCTGGTACAAGGTCCTGAGGCGGATCAAGATGATCACCGGAAATGACCGCATCCCCCATGGCGGGCAGGCCGGGCACACGTCCCACCGGGTCCAGGCGTTCACGAATCCGCTGAATCAACACTTCACTCACGTCGTCGGCTCCAACGGAAAAAACACGCCGCCACTCCAGATGCCATCACGGCCTTGATGCTCGCTCACCAGATCGACGAATTCATAAAAGACGGGACGCGAGAGCAAAGCCTCCAGCCGACCGCGAACATGGATCAACGGAACAGGCTGGCCATCCTCTGCCTCGGACAGGGTGAAGCCATGATCCGTCCCCAATTCGACCAGATCGCCCATATTGGTCTCGAACACGAGAACTTGATCACACCCGTCGCCAATCCGGTCCATGCGTATGGCCAGAAAGGGGGCGATCTCGACAGTGATCCCGATTTTCTCAACTGGCGTCACCAGATAATGAACGCCGTCGTCATCTTTCCGCAAGATCCTCGCAAACAGGCGTGTAAGACGGTCACGGGTAATGCGTCGGCCTTCATGCCACCAGCTGCCATCACGGCGGATGACCATGTCCATTTCGCCGCAATAATCGGGCTCCCAGAGTTCAACAGGGGGCAGACCATCACCAGAACGCCGCGCGGCGTCCAGAAGGGACTGTAATGGATCAGCTTTACCGGCATGTTCAGGCATGGACAGCTCATCATTGCGGGGCCATGCTCGCGAAAAGCGGCCCCTGCGGCCAGGGAACGGGTTTAACAAGGAAACTAGGACGATGACCGACGCGATTGAAGCCGCTGATGCGCAGAATTCGCAGGACGCGCTGATTGCCCGTGCCGACAAGGCCGCGGAACGCCTGCAAGCGGTGAAAGCCTCGATCGGCAAGGTTATCTACGGATTGGAGACACCGGTCGATCTGTGCCTGGCCTCGATTCTGGCCGGTGGCCATGCCCTGCTTGTCGGCGCGCCCGGCCTGGCCAAGACCCGTCTGGTGCAGACCATTGCCATTGCGACCGGTCTGTCCACCAAGCGCATCCAGTTCACGCCAGACCTGATGCCGGGCGATATCCTCGGTTCGGAAATCCTAGACGAGGGCGAGGACGGCAAACGTCAATTTCGGTTTGTGGAAGGCCCGGTCTTCTGCCGCCTGTTGATGGCCGACGAGATCAACCGCGCCAGCCCGCGCACCCAGGCTGCCCTGCTCGAAGCCATGCAGGAGCATCATGTGACCGTGGCCGGTGAACGCCATGATCTGCCGGCCCCCTTCCATGTGCTGGCAACACAAAACCCGATCGAGCAGGAAGGTACCTATCCTTTGCCTGAAGCCCAGCTCGACCGTTTCCTGATGCAGGTCGATATTCCCTATCCCAGCCGCGACGCCGAACGCCAGATCCTGCTGGCCACGACAGGCGCGAACGCCGCAGAGGCCATCGAGGTCCTCAGCGCCAGAGAGATCCTCGACCTGCAGGACCTCGTGCGGCGTCTGCCCGTGGGCGAAAAAGTGCTCGAGGCCATTCTCGACCTACTGCGCCAGGCACGTCCCGAAGACAGCGATATGGATGCGGTACGCGACGGCGTCGCCTGGGGTCCGGGGCCGCGCGCCGGTCAGGCCCTGATGCTGGCCTGTCGGGCACGGGCACTGCTTCAAGGCCGCCTCGCCCCCTCCACGGATGATGTGGAAGCCCTGGCCGAACCGGTTCTCAAACACCGCATGGCACTGAGCTTTGCCGCACGCGCCGACGGCCAGACCCTGGAAGGCCTGATCCGCACCCTGGCTGCCCAGGCGGCCTGACCCTGATGAGCCAGACCCGCCGGTCCGATCGTGAAGCCCAGATTCTTCGCCTGCGTCATGCGGGCGAGGATGCTGCTGCGCGTCTACCGGCTCTGCAGGCCGAAGCCCGCCGCATTGCCGCGACGGTTGCGCCCGGTGTTCATGGACGCCGCCGGTCAGGTCTGGGAGAAACCTTCTGGCAGTATCGCCACCACCAGACCGGCGATGGACAGTCCGATATTGACTGGCGCCGCTCAGCCAAGACCGGCCAGCTTTTTGTTCGCCAGAATGAATGGGAAGCAGCCAACACGGTCTGGATCTGGCGCGATGGCAGGCCGTCGATGGATTTCGCCTCCTCCCGGCGCGTTCCGACCAAGCGCGATCGAGCCGCTGTCTGCGTCATCGCCCTGGCGACCCTGTTGACGCAGGGCGGGGAGCGGGTCGCCGCCCTCAATGAGAGTGGACGACCACGCAGCGGGGCACACGGGCTGGAACGCGTGTCCCGTCACCTGGCGATCGGTCCCGGCGAAGCCGCGGCAGTGGACGCACCTGCCCTGGCGCGACATGGACGTGTCATCCTCGCCGGTGATTTTCTTGATCCGGTTGAAACCTGGCATGCCCGCCTCGACCGCTTTGCCGGATTTGAAGCGCGTGGCGTCATGCTCCGCGTCATTGATCCGGCCGAGGAAGACTTTCCCTACACGGGGCGGACGCGGTTCAGAGCGCCGGGCAGCCATGACGATATCCTGTTTGGCCGGGCGGAAGATGCACGCTCGGTCTATCAGAAACGCTGGTCCGAGCACGGCGAACAGCTTGACGCCCTGGCCCGCCAACGCGGCTGGGTCTTGGTGACACACCGAACCGACAAGCCCGCTAGCATCCCGGTTATGGCGATCTACCAGGCGCTGGCTGGAGGTTTGGCCACATGATCACGCTGGGCCCGCTAAGCTTTGCTGCGCCTCTGGCGCTGCTGGGTCTGTTGACCCTGCCCGTGCTCTGGCTGCTCCTGCGCGCCACACCGCCTGCGCCCAAACAGGCCCTTTTTCCACCGCTTCGCCTTTTGCTGAACGTCAAGGACGACGCGGAGACACCGCATAGTGCGCCCTGGTGGCTGATCCTGTTCCGGCTTTTGATGGCCGCGCTGATCATTATCGCCCTGGCCCGGCCGAGCTGGGGACCCCAAGCAGAACCCAGCCCGGCCGATGATGCCCCGCTTTTGCTGGTGATCGATAACGGGTGGTCGGCTGCTGAAAACTGGAGCGAGACTCGCCGCCTGGCCGGGCAATGGCTGGACCAGGCGCGGCGCGATGGACGCCTGGCGGCACTGATCCTCACTGCTGCCCATCCTGACCGACAAGCCCCCCTCCGGCTCGACCAGCCTGTCAATCTGGACCGGCGACTTCAACTCGCCCGCCCCCAAGCCTGGCCTTCGGCCTATGATCTGGCGGAGACCCGGATCCGCGAGGCTCGCGCGCAGGCGTTTCTGCCGGCCCGCATGGATGTGATCTGGCTGTCTGATGGTCTGGACCAGACGGGCCAGGACGGGTTTGCGCGTGAGCTGAGTGATCTCGGTCCGGTTCGCCTCTGGCAACCGGAGGACGGGCGCGTCCCGCTGGCCATCCTGCCCCCGGAGGCCACTCCACAGGGTCTGGACGTCCGGCTTCAGCGTATCGCCCGCCCCCTGCCACGCGACGTCAGCGTGACCGCGCTGGGTGCGGACGGACAGGCGATTGCCCGCGCGGACACCCGGTTTGCAGCGGACAGCGGAGAAGTGCGCCTGTCCATCGATTTGCCGCTGGATCTGCGCAACCGGATCACCCGCCTGCAGATTGACGGCTCGAACAGCGCAGGCGCCGTGCATTTGCTGGGCGATCAATGGCAAAGACCGCGTACAGGCCTGATCGAACCGGAAGGTGAAGACGGTCAGCCCCTGCTCTCCGAACTTCATTACATAGAAAGCGCTCTTGCCCCCCATACCGAACTGGTCACCGGCGATCTGGCCAGCCTGATCGACAATGATGCGGCCATTCTCGTGATGGTCGACAGTGCGCGAAGCGATGATGACACCCTGTCGGAGTTCGTGGAAGACGGCGGGGTCTTGCTGCGGTTTGCCGGCCCCAGACTGGCTGCACGCAGCGATGATCTTCTGCCCGTAGTTCTGCGTGAGGGGGGCCGCCTGTTCGGCGGCGCTCTCAACTGGGACACGCCCCAACGCATGGCGCCGTTTGACGACCGCTCCCCCTTCGCCGGACTACCCGTGGATGTCAGCGCCACGATCGACCGCCAGGTTCTGGCCGAACCCGGCACCGCCGCCCCGGACCGGATCTGGGCGCGTCTGGAGGATGGCACTCCCCTGGTGACGGCTGAACGCCGCGGCAATGGATGGATCATCCTGTTCCACGTTACCGCCAGCCCCGACTGGTCAGACCTGCCGTTGTCCGGCCTGTTTCCGCGCATGCTGCAACGGATCACCGGACTTGCGCGCACATCGGACATCACTCCGGCGACCTCCGGGGCCTGGGTGCTTGATCAGATCCTCGACGGCAATGGCCAGCTCTCCCGTCCCGGTGTTTCCGCTCTGCCGATTCCGGATGAGCAATGGTCCGCCCGTGATGCAACCGCCCTCACCCCGCCCGGCCTCTACCGCCTGGGCGCCAGCCTCAACACCCTCAACATCGCCACGGCCCGGACCCAACTGACCGCTATGTCGGCCGACTTGCAGGGTGTGCGTTACATGAACGGCATGATCCGCCAGCAAATCGACCTTCTGCCTGCACTGCTCATCGGGGCGTTCATCGCCCTGATGGCCGATATCCTGCTCGCTCTGGCTCTGGCCGGGCGGCTGCCGCGCCTGCCACGCCGGGCCGGAAATGGTCTGACAGCCCTGCTTCTGGCGATGGGCCTGAGCGGTCTTATGATCGACCCCGCCTCCGCCCAGCCAATCGAAGGCTCCCGACCGCAGTCAGTTGAGGCCGCGTTGAGCCTGCGTTTTGCCTATGTGGAAACCGGTGACGCCAGCGTCGACCAGCGCTCACGCGAGGGCCTCACAGGACTGGGCTTTGATGTCCGCTCCCGCAGCGCCATGGAACCTGCCCCGCCGCATGCCGTTGACCCGGCGGTGGACGAATTGATCTTCTACCCGATGATCTACTGGCCCGTTCTGGAAACGGCACAGGCCCTTGATACACAGAGCGCTGAACGGGTCAGTGCCTATCTGCAAAGTGGCGGACTGATCATTTTTGACACCCAGGACGCCGACCGGGCCTTCACACGCGCCGGTGCCCCCCATCCCGGACTGGTGTCCGTCCTTGAATCGATTGACGTCCCAACCCTCTCGCGCATTCCCAATGATCACGTGCTGACCAAAGCCTTTTACCTGCTCCAGGAGTTTCCAGGTCGCTATTCCGGCTCGCCGATCTGGGTGGAGGCCAATCCAGACGGCGCTTCGCGCGATGGCACATCGGGGGTGGTGATCGGAGCGCATGATTGGGCCGCGGCCTGGGCTGTGGGCCCCAATGGCGAGCCGCTCTATCCAGTTGATGGCGGCGACCGACAACGCGAAATGGCGCGCCGGGTCGGAGTGAACATGGCGATGTACGCGCTCACCGGGAATTACAAGGCCGACCAGGTGCATGTCCCGGCTCTTCTGGAACGTCTGGGGCAATAAATGGCGCTGACAGCAACTCATATCAGTTTCGCCCCCCTGCTCCCCGAACCCATACTGATCGGAGCGGCGGCCCTGGCTGTGCTGATCATTGCCTACGCGGCCTGGAAAGGTCTGGCGGGCTGGATCTGGCGCGCGGTTCTTGTGGGTCTGATCGGCCTGGTGCTGGCCAATCCCAGCCTGGTTGAAGAGGAACGCGAGCCCCTGAGCGACATCGCTGTTCTGGTTCGCGACACCAGCGCCTCCATGGAACTGGGAGAGCGTCGCGACGCCTCCGACGCCTTCGCTGGTGAACTGCGGGCGCTGGCCGAAGCCGATCCCATGCTGGATCTGGTCGAGATCGATGCCGGTGAGAGCGAGGACGGCACCCGGCTTTTCGACGGTGTGCAATCGGCCCTGGCCAGTGTACCGCGCGATCGTCTAGCTGGCGTGATCCTGGCCACCGATGGTCAGGTGCACGACCTTCCGGAGACGGCTGAGGGCCTGCTCGACAGCGAAGCTCCACTGCATGCCGTCATTGCCGGCAATATGGCCTCCACGGACCGACGTTTGGTGATCGAGGAAGCACCGCGATACGGCATTGTCGGCCAGACAGCGAGCTTCCAGTTACGTATCGAAGATCCGGCGATGCAGGGCTCAGCCCTGGTCAGTTTCCGCTTTGAAGGCGGTGAACCGCAAAGCCACCGTCTGACGATCGGACGTACCACCCGCATCGAAGTGCCGGTCGAGCGCCGCGGCGCCAATGTTATCGAGATCGAGGTCAATGAGGGCCCGCAGGAAATCTCCCTGATCAATAACCGGGCCGCCGTGTCTGTAAATGGCGTCCGCGACCGGTTGCGTGTCTTGCTGGTGACCGGCGAGCCCCATAATGGCGCGCGTGTCTGGCGCGACCTCCTGAAATCGGACCCCTCCGTGGATCTCGTCCATTTCACGATCTTGCGTCCGCCAGATCGTCGTGATGCCACCCCGCCAGAAGAATTGGCCCTAATTGGTTTTCCGGTACGCGAACTGTTTGCCGAGCGCCTGGACGAATTCGATCTGATCATTTTCGACCGCTATCCGCGCCGGAACATCATCCAGATGCTCTATTTCGACTATATCGCTCGCTATGTCGAAAACGGCGGCGCTCTGCTGGTGACGGCGGGTCCACCCTTTGCCGGGCCGCCCAGCCTGTATCGAACCCCGCTCTCGGCCGTCCTGCCGGTCCGACCGACGGGCTATATCACCGAGGAGGGTTTTCGTCCGGCCACCACGGATCTGGGTGAACGCCACCCGGTCACAGCCGGCTTGGCCCCGCCAGATGGCGAGCCGAACTGGGGCCGCTGGTTCCGCGTGATTCACGGGACGCCGCTCGATGGCGAGACCCTGCTGGAAACGGAGGAGGGACTGCCTCTTCTTGTTGTCAGCCGACAGGAGCGCGGCCGGACGGCCATGGTGATGAGCGATCAGACCTGGCTCTGGTCCCGTGGTTTCGATGGCGGAGGACCCTATGCGGAGATGTTCCGTCGTGTGGCCCACTGGCTCATGCAAGAACCGGAATTGGATGAGGAACGCCTGACCGCCCTGGCCGTCGACAGTGAGTTGCGCGCCGAACGCATTACCTTGTCCGACGAGGCGCCGCCCCTTGAACTGACCTGGCCGGATGGTCGTCGCGAGACGGTCGACATGCAGGCTGGCGATACGGGCCGTTTCACCGCAGATATTCCCGCCACCGGGTCGGGACTGGTCCGTCTGCGTTCGGGCGAGCTGACCACGGTGGCCGCTCTTGGACCGCTCAGTCCGCGCGAATTTGCCGATCTCCAGCCCACAGATGATGGACTGCGCCCTCTCACCCGGGAGACCGGCGGAACAACACTGAGCCTGGGCGAAGGGTCAGACCTGCGCCTTCCCACCGTGCGACGGACGCGAGCGGACAGCAATCAGGCCGGTCGGGCCTGGCTCGGACTGATGCGCAATGAACGTTATGTGGTTCGAGATGCCCGCCAGACCCCGCTGCTGCCCGGCCTGCTTGTGGTCTTGCTGGCTGCGGGTTTACTCGGCCTGGGCTGGTGGCGGGAAGGCCGCTAGATCATTTCCTCTCCGGAATAAATCTTGCGCGGGACGTCCAGTTTTTCTCCGCCACGCCCAGGGCTACATCCTCCCCAGATCGATTATCCAAGGAGGACGTCATGATTGAGAAACGCGCTTTTGACACGCTAGGTCATGCCAATCACGGCTGGCTCAATGCACGCCATCATTTCAGCTTTGCCAACTATTATGAGCCCCAACGCATGGGATGGGGCGCCCTGCGGGTCTGGAATGATGACGAGATTGCCGCGGGCACCGGTTTTGGCATGCACCCTCACCGCGACATGGAGATCATCACCTATGTTCGCGAAGGGGCCATCACGCACAAAGACAATATGGGCAATGAAGGCCGCACCGAGGCCGGTGACGTCCAGGTCATGTCCGCAGGCACCGGCGTGATGCATTCGGAATACAATCTGGAACAGGATCGCACCTCGATCTTCCAGATCTGGATCATCCCCGCCGAAGCGGGAGGTGATCCACGCTGGGAAACGGTCGCCTTCCCCAAGACCGATCGCAGCGGCAAGTGGTCTGTCCTGGCTTCGGGCAATCCTGAAGCTGAAGGCGGTGCTCTCATCCGACAGGATGCCCGTATTCTCGGAGCTTTCCTGAAGGCCGGTGAGCACGTGACATACACCCTCAAACCCGGTCGCCATGCCTATCTGACCGTGGCTGCAGGTCAGGCCGAGGTGAACGGGGTGGAACTCGACACACGCGATGGTGCCGCCATCCGTGATGTCGAAACCCTGACCATTACCGCCTCTTCGGATGCGGAAATCGTGTTGGCCGACACCCCCTAAATCCGGCTGGCTTCATACTCTGGCAAGCCTTTTACCGGCATGTCGGACAGGTCAATGATGGAGACTTTCATGCGTAAACTCCTTCTCGGCCTGTCCGGCGTGTTGTTGTGCCTTCCCATGGGGGGATGTGTAGCCTTGGGTGCCGCTGCCCTCGTTACCGATGTTGCTGTTGGCACAGTGGGAACGGCGATCGAAACCACGGGCAATGTGGCTGAAGGCGCCATCGATCTCGCCTTACCCGATGGCGATGATGACGAGGATGACAACTAGTCACAGTCTGCCTGACTGGACAGTTTTCTTCGACTTCCCTCCAAATTGTGATCCTCTTTGTCGCCATCCCTGTTATGGTGACAATGAGGGACAATGAAAATCAGGGAGTACGACCCATGACACGCATGTTTGCAGCTTCTGCGCTGGTGCTGGCCCTGGCCGCGCCCGGCTTTGCCCAGACGCCACTCACCATTGCCCCGATCAGTTTCGGAGACGCGCTTCTGGAGAAATCCGAAGAGTATGGCGAACGCGAACTCGAGCGCCTCGCCGACGATCTTGACGACGCCCTGCGTGATGAACTCGCAGGCGTTCTCGGACAAGGCGGTTATACCCTCCAGGCGACCATCATCGATGCCCGCCCCAACCGTCCGACACAGGAACAAATGTTCGCACGTCCCGGTCTGGACATGCGTAGCATCAGCATTGGTGGTGCCGAAGTCACCGCCATTATCGTCGATGCGTCCGGCCAACAGATTGCCTCGTATGAATATGCGTGGCGGACACACAGCCTGCGCGATGTGGTCGGTGCTTCTGTCTGGTATGACGCCAACCGGACCTTCCGCCGCTTTGCGGACCAGATTGCCGACGATATCGACGCGCCATCATCCTGACAGGGATCAGCCTCGTCATCACTTACCGGATCGACTCGTCTGTCAGACGAGTCGATTCGACATGACGCATCAGACCGTTAGGCTGTGCGCCGTGGAGGGGACAAGATGAAACTGGTGCTCACTTTTATCGGGGCGGTCTCGGCTTGCCTGCTGACGGCCCAAGCCCAGGCCCAGCAGAGCGATCCGACAGCAGCCTCGCGTCAGGTCATGACGCGTGAGATCGTGCGGACCTGTGTTGCCCAGACACGCGGCCAGGTCGCCAATCCCGAACCTGCATGTGCGTGTACCGCCGGATGGCTGTCAGCCCGCCTCAATTATCGAGACTTCTACCTGGTCGGTCGTTTCTACCATTACGCGAATAATGAGGCCGGGATGCAGGCCGAGATTCAGCGCCTGCTGGCTCAGACAGACTACACAGCCCAGGACATCCAGCGTGTGGCGCGCTTCCTCCAGGACAGCAATGCGCAGATGTCGGCGGCGTGCCAGGCACTAGAGCGCTGATCACCCGGGTGTGCCCGACCTTCGTGCAGTGATCCCACCGAGCTCAGGGCACGCCGATCCATTTATGTGTTTGCAGGCTCAGGGTCCATTGGGGATGTTCCAGGCAATACTGAAACGCTGCCTGGGCGTTCTCCACCTGGGCCGGCCCATCCATGGGCTGAAGTGAGAAGCGTCTGAAATCCCATTGCTCAAAAGATTTCGGGTCCAGTTCCGGCTGCGGATAGACCAGTTTGAGCTCGTCTCCAGACGTCTGGACGACGGGCGCATGCCCTTTGGGACTCACGGTCACCCAGTCCAGACCGTCCGGCGCCTGTATCGTGCCATTGGTTTCGACCGCGATCTCAAAGCCCGCCTCATGCAGGGCGTCGATCAACGGCGCGTCCAGCTGAAGCAGAGGCTCTCCGCCCGTACACACGACCAGGGGCCGTCCGCCACCCGGCCAGAAATCGTGCACATGACGCGCCAGATCGACTGCGGACGCGAAGCGGCCACCACCCGGCCCGTCCATGCCGACAAAATCCGTGTCGCAGAAATTGCAAACCGCGCTCGCCCGGTCCCGTTCCAGCCCGTTCCAGAGATTACACCCCGCGAAACGCAGAAACACGGCGGGGCGGCCCGCTTGTGCGCCCTCTCCCTGTACCGTCAGGAAGGCTTCCTTGACCGAATACGTCACGCGGACACTCCCTGGGACTTCCAGTGTTCCCAACCCTGCTGGCGCAACTCACAGGCCGGACAGGTGCCACAACCATATCCCCACGCGTGCAGGACGGAGCGGTCTCCGCGATAGCAGGTATGGGTCTCGGTACGGATCAATTCGACCAGGCGTCTGCCTCCAATATCATGGGCCAATTGCCAGGTCTGGGACTTGTCGAGATACATCAGCGGCGTCTTGACCTGCAGCTGGGTATCCAGTCCCAGCACAAGTGCGTTTTCCAGAACCGCCAGGGTTTCAGCGCGGCAGTCCGGATAACCCGAATAGTCCGTCTCGCACATGCCGCCCACCAGCACGCCTTGCCCCCGGCGATAGGCCAGGGCCGAAGCCACGGTGAGGAACACCAGATTCCGGCCGGGCACAAATGTCGACGGCAACCCATTGGACTGCATCTCGATCTCGCGCTCGGCTGTCAGGGCACTCTCTGCCAGGGCCCCATAGCCTGTCAGATCCACGATATGATCTTCGCCCAGTCGGTCTGCCCTTTCCGGGAAGGTCTCAGCCAGACGATCCCGCACCGTGAGACGCGCCTGCATCTCCACGTCATGGCGTTGCCCATAATCGAAGCCGATCGTCTCGACCTGGTCATACCGATCGAGGGCCCAGGCCAGGCATGTGGCACTGTCCTGCCCGCCCGAGAAGAGAACCAGGGCAGAGCGCATATTCTTGTCTGTCGTCATGGCGTGCATATAACGACAAACACTCGGAGAAGACCATGGACACATATGTATTGATGTACACAACCTGGCCGGATGCGGATCAGGCTCGAAGCTGCGCTCAAATCCTGTTGGACCAAAAGCTGATCGCCTGCGCGAATATCCTGCCCCGCGGCGAAAGCCTGTATCGCTGGAACGAAGAGGTGACCCAGGATGAGGAGTACATCATGCTGCTGAAAACACGCAAGGCGCGCTCGGCCGACATTCGTGACGCCGTTCTGGCCTGCCACCCCTATGACACGCCGTGTGTGTTAACGCTTGCTATTGACGCAGGATCGAGCGCTCCGGACTTCCTCACCTGGATCGCGCAGGAAACCTGCTGAAACAGCGAAAGTCGCAATGTGACAAACACGCGAATTTTTTGTGTCCAACCGCTGATTTCACCCATTCTTCAGGTCCTTCGCCCAAAGTGCAATCGAGGGTGAGACGAGGAATTCGAGATGCTCCGCACAGTCGGTGATGTGATCGTTGATGCGCCTGTCGTGTTTCCAAACACGCGGGGTGAAGAGGTCTATGAGCTGTTTTCCGATGACGAGGATCTGCTGGTTGTTCCCGTCGTGGAAAATGACCGGCCCGTAGGTCTGATCTCACGCAATTCCTTCTTTCTGAAGATGGCAGATCGGCATGGCCGGGCCTTGTTTGCGCGGCGCCCCGTGACCTTCGTGATGAACAAGGCACCGCTGCAGGTCGATGCCAGCACACCCGTTGAAGAACTGAACAAGCTGATCGTTCGGGATGAACCTGCCGCCCTGATGGAAGGCTTCATCATCACCTATGCCGGTGGATATTATGCCGGTGTTGGTACGACGCTGGCGCTTTTCTCCGCGATGGCAAGACAGGCTGAAGAGCGCAATCACAAACTCTCTGCCTTGGCCGAACAACTGGGGCGCTCGCGCATCGACGCTCTGTCGGCTTCAAAGGCGAAGTCCGACTTCCTGGCCACTATGAGCCATGAAATCCGGACCCCGCTCAATGGCGTGCTGGGCGTTGCACAATTGCTCATGGAAAGCGGTCTGACCGAAGACCAGGCGGAACTCGCTCGCGTCATCAATGATAGCGGCCAGATCCTGCTGCGTATTCTCAACGACGTTCTCGACCTCTCCAAGATCGAGGCCGGCAAGATGGATCTCTCCAAGGAGAGCTTCGCGGTTCGCGATCTGGTGGTCGATACCAAGGCTTTGTGGAGCGAACGTGCGACCGCAAAAGACCTCGATTTTGTCATCGACGTGACCAGTCATGACACCCGAGAACTGGTTGGAGATCCGGTCCGGATCAAGCAGATATTGTTCAATCTGATCAGTAATGCGATCAAGTTTACCGATGATGGCGCGGTGCGTGCGACCTTTAGTTTTGTGGACCTGGGCCGCAGACGCACCTCCATGCGTGTGGAAGTGCGCGATAGCGGGTGTGGCATCCCTGAAGACGCGCAGGCCAGCCTGTTTGAGTCCTTCTCCCAGGTTGACGCCGACACCACGCGTCGCCATGGCGGGACCGGGCTGGGCCTGACCATCTGCAAACGGCTCGTCGAACTGATGGGCGGATCAATCGGTTTTGAAAGCGTGGCCGACCAGGGGTCCACTTTCTGGTTTGATATTCCGCTGAACTTGGCCGAGGAGAAACCGCAACCCGCTGCCCCGGTCATGGAGCCGGACCAGACCTCGCTCCCAGCGTCCAGGAAGCGCGTTCTGATCGCGGAAGACAATATCGTCAACCAGACAGTGACGGCCGGTTTCCTGAAGCTCAAAAAGATTGATTTCGAGATTGTGGAGAACGGTCAACAGGCCCTGGACGCGGTGCAGAAGCAAAACTTTGATGCGGTGCTGATGGATGTGCAGATGCCCGTCATGGATGGTCTCGATGCCACCCGTGCCATCCGCCGCCTTGGCAGTGATGTGGCCCGCATTCCGATCATCGCTCTGACGGCCAATGCCATGAGCGGTGATCAGCAGGTCTGCCTTGAAGCCGGAATGACGGGTTTCGTGGCCAAGCCGATCTCCAAGGACAATCTCTACAAGGCGCTGGAAGAGGCTTTCGAACCCGGCGCAAGACACGCCTCCCGCGCAGCCTGATATCGCCTGTGCAGGACGCAAGCGCATCACCGCGCGTTGTCGTCGTCGTCCGTGCCGGTATCCAGCTGACCCCAGGTATAATGGGCCGCCTCATCATAGCCGCGACGACGGCTGATGATCAGGATGGCGGACAAACCACCTCCGATGATGATGGAGAGCAGGACACCGAGCGCCAGAGCAGCCCAGCCGTGTGCGCTCATCCCGCCCTCAGGCATATAGCTCCAGACCTTCGCACTGATCACGATCAGGGCGAGCATGAATACCGTGCTGAAAATGATGGAGACCCAGGCTCCGGTCGACAGGCGCATGTGCTGGCCTCCTCAATGCAATGAGTGAGCAATGTAAGGAGCACACTCACTTAATCCCAGTGATCTCACGCACGCGTGTGGTGCGGCATAGTGTCAAGGGATGATGGAGTTCCGATCGAGGCCGGACACCGGATGGTAGTGGGAGAGAGACTTGAACTCTCGACCTCAGGATTATGAGTCCTGCGCTCTAACCAGCTGAGCTACCCCACCACATCGGTGTATTTCGGAGCCGCGTGATATACGCAAACCGCCCGCAGCTGGCAAGCCACGGGCGGTCATGTTTATCAGTTTGAGCTGCAATAAATCAGGCGCTGCGAACATCGGTCAGGAAGCGATCGACCTGATCCTTCAGCGTGGCCGACTGACGCGACACCGCGAGAGAAACCTCGAGCACCTGACCCGCACTCTCGCCTGTCTCGGCAGCGGCCTGGTCCACTTCCTGGATGTTGGAGAAGACATCACGCGTGCCGTCAGCGGCTTCCTGGGCAGATCGGGTGATCTCACCCGCTGCAGCACGCTGTTCCTCCATCGCCGCGGCGATAGCGGTGGCAATCTCGGACATCTCGTGGATCGTACCCCCGATCGACGACATGGCGTCAACCGCCTTGTTGGTCGCGGCCTGGATGCCAGTGATGTGTTCGGAGATGTTCTGTGTCGCTGCACCGGTCTGCGAGGCCAGGGCCTTCACTTCCGAGGCCACAACCGCGAAGCCCTTACCGGCTTCACCTGCCCGCGCCGCCTCGATCGTGGCATTCAGGGCCAGAAGATTGGTCTGTTCAGCGATATCATTGATGAGGCTGACAATATCGTCGATGCGCTTGGCTGCATCATCGAGACGCTGCACATCTCCATTGGTTTGTTCGACCTGATCCACCGCATTCCCGGCAATCTCGGTAGAGCGCGTGATTTGCTGGCTGATCTCACCAATGGACGACACCATTTCCTCAGCCGCTGCCGCCACAGTCTGGACGTTTTGCGACGCCCCTTCAGAGGCTTGCGCCACTGCAGCCGATTTGCCTGTTGTCGAGGCCGCCGTCGAGCTCATGGCACGCGCGGAGGTTTCCATCTGGTTTGCCGCTTCACCGACCTGGGTTAGAGCCTGGTTCGACGCGTCCTCGAAGGCCTGGATAAGGCTTTCAATGGCGGCGGAGCGTTTTTCCTTCATGCGACGTTCTTCTTCCGTCTCCGCTTCCAGACGTGCGCGTTCGATCGCGTTCTGTCGGAAAACGTCCACGGAGCGTGCCATGTCGCCAATCTCATCCGGTCCCGGCTTGAAGCCCAGATTGACGTCGGCATTGCCTTCGGCCAGTGCGCTCATTGTCGTGGCCATGGCAGAGATCCGCTTGAGGAGCGTCTGGGAGACATAGAACCAGCCAATGGCAGCGGCGACAGCCAAACCGACGATCGCAATACCGATCATCAAAACCCGACCACTCACGACAGCAGCACCGGCGCTATCGGTAGCCGCATGGACACCGGCTTCCACCTCCGACTTGAAGGCGGAGACCACGGTCATGAGTGCCTCGGTCGAATAGCTGGCCTCTTCAGCCACCATCTCGGCCTGGGCCATAGCCGTCAGCTCAGCCTTGCGCAGTTCAAACAGACCATCCGTACCTTCACCAAAGGCGAACAGCTCTGCAGCCTGGGCCCGCATCTCATCCGTGACGACATCGCCCAGGATCACAAAATTGATATCCAGCTCAGCAACCGCCTCATCATAGACGTCATAGATTGCGTCCACTTCCGTATTGGACGCCGCCACCGCTGCGCGGTTGAATTCAATCATGATCTGATTGGCGGCCAGCATGGCGCGCAAGAGGCTTTCAATATCCGCTTCATCACTGCCATCGAGCGCCGTTTCGATGCCGGCCGTCAGATCGGCACGGGCGGTCTGGGCCAGGCTCATGCGATAGCGGCTGCGATCCCGCAGATCCAGGCGTGTATCCACGACATCATTTTGGCGATCTACCAGCGCAGCAAGCTCGGCAGCAGCGGACTCGAGCTCGGCGGTCCGTGTGTCAGAACCACGAACGGCGGTCAGCTCGGCAAGCGCCGCATTCAGATTATCACGATAAACCGTCACGCGCTCATAACTGTCGAGGCGTCCTTCCACCGTATTGGCCAGGGCGAGCGTACCCAATCCTTGATAGAGGCCGGTACTCGCTTCACTGACCGCGTCCACCGCAACCGTTTCGGGGATGGAGCGCTGGGCAATCGTCTGAACCGCCTCATTGGTCGAGTTAAACCCGGTCACCCCGACCAGCGCAGCGATCAACGTCATGAGGGACGTCAACCCGAATGCGGCAAGCAGGCGGAATCGAATGCTCGTGGTGTTTTGCAGGATTTTTGCGAGTACAGCGTTCATCAGTACGGCCTCAACAACATTTTCGCCACGGACCCAGCCCGAGTCCGTTTATGGTTTACGCAACGCTAGACCTTCGTCGTAAATGAAACCTTATTGGCGCACGCAGCTTTCGGTGGACAGGCCAGTTTTTACGCTTGAGTATTTGTTTGAATTGGAAAATTTTCTTCCGCAGCCTAAACAACTTGGCCGTTTTTGGTTCATTGTCGGGACGAAATGCTGGCCCCATCCTGTTCGATAAACCAACCCAAAGAGGCATTTGGGGGTCAGTTGCAATGCTGAGTCATCCAGTTTCACTCTAAAGCCTCGCAAACGGACACGTCATGACGCTTCAACGTTACCCAAGCGATACTCTAGTTGAGTTTTCTAAAAAGACGCTCACCGGAATGGGGGTGAGTAGTAAAACAGCACTGGACGTCAGCACTCATCTTGTAGAGGCAAATCTAACGGGTCATGACAGCCACGGAGTCGGTCTTCTGCCCGCCTACTTGGACCATATTGACGGAAGTCAGGTCGATATAGCCGCACATCCACGCGTCATCCATGAAACGTCCGTCCTGTTGCAAATGAGCGGCGAGCGGGCCTGGGGCGCGCCTGCGGGACAGGATTTTGTCTCCCGCCTGATCGGCAAGGCAAGCGAGACCGGCCTCGCAGCCGGTACGCTGGGTGATGTTCACCATCTCGGCCGGATCGGCGCCTATGCCGACACCGTTTCCGATGCCGGCCTGATCAGCCTGCATTTTGTAAATGTGACGGATCATGCGCCCCTGGTCGCCCCGTTTCGGGGCTCCGACGCCCGTTTTGGCACCAATCCCATCTGCATCGGATTTCCGCCCACGCCGCATCGCCCGGCCTTTCTGCTCGACATGGCCACAAGCTGGATTGCGCTCGGCAAGGCTCGCGTCGCCGCCAATGCCGGCAAGCGTGTTCCCTTTGGTGCCATCCTCGACTCTGATGGACGCCCGACCGATGACCCAAGCGGCATGAGCGGTTTTGAGCTTAACGGCGCCCTGGCTCCGCTGGGTCGACACAAGGGATATGGTCTCGCCTTTGCCTGTGAGTTCCTCGCAGGCCTGCTTTCGCGCAGCGGCACGATCCAGCCCGACAAGGCCCGGCAGGACGGCATCCTCAATTCCATATTCTCCATCGTGCTCGACCCGGCCGCGTTTGGCGATGTCGACTGGATGCAGACCGAGATGGACGCCATGGCGGCCTATGCGCTGGCCTCGCCTCCCATGGACTGGGACAGTCCGGTGCTCTATCCCGGCGACCCCGAACGCGCTCTGAAGGGCAAGCGTCTGCGCGAAGGCATACCGCTCGATCCCGCGACCGTCGACCAGCTGAACACGGCCGCCGGCAAGGCCAACAGCCCGGTCCGGCTCGAAACCGGACCGGAGGGACATTGAAGATCAGACCAGGCTCAGCTCAACATCGATATTATTGCGCGTCGCGTTAGAGTAGGGACACACTTGATGCGCCGCTTCGACAAGCGCCTGGGCCTGGCCTTTATCGATGCCCGGCAGATCGACAGCCAGAGCGATAGTCAGACCAAATCCGCCCTCGGCCCGCGGACCAATCCCCACAGTGGCCTCAACACGCGCATCGGCCGGCACGGCCACACCCACTGAACCCGACACGGCTTTCATCGCGCCGATGAAACAGGCCGAATAACCTGCGGCGAACAATTGTTCCGGATTGGTGCCCTCTCCGCCCGCGCCACCGAGCGCTTTCGGTGTCGACAATTCCAGTGTCAGCGCGCCGTCATTGGTCACGGCAACACCCTCGCGCCCGCCGGTCGCGCTTCCTGTGGTGGTGTAAAGAACGGATACCGTCATGATGTTTTCCTTTTCATATCGCACGCGCTTTAATCGCGCACGATATATCTAGCATCCCCTCCCTCCAGTTCAAGCGCTTGCGAACAAATCGCGCGCGACTTATTTACACAGTCCTGACCCATCCGCGCGAGACACACCATGACGGCCGAATTCAATCCCACGCTCGATGACATGCTGTGTTTTGCCATTTATTCGGCCCACAACGCCTTCAATCGTTTTTACAAACCGATGATGGACGAGCTGGGCCTGACCTATCCGCAATACCTGGCCATGATGGCCCTGTGGGAAGGCGATGACTTGCCGGTCAGCGGGCTGGGGCGCCGTCTGGGACTTGAATCCAACACGCTCACCCCTCTGCTCAAACGCCTTGAGGCACAGGGCCATGTCCAGCGGGTGCGCGATCAGGACGATGAACGTCAAGTGCGTATCCGGCTGACCGATGCCGGGCGTGCGCTGCAGACCCGGGCCAATGACATGCTGGCCTGCGCCTTTGAGGCCACCGATATGGACGAAACAGCGCTGCGTGCGCTCAAATCCCAGATCGATCGCCTGAGCACCACACTGACTGCGGCCCGCCAGAGCCCGAACTAGACCAGATCCGTCAGCCCGAACACGTCGAGAGTTTGCGCGTCAATGCGCAAGGGCTTGCGCGTGGTGCGATCCAGTCGGCACCACTCTGTCAGCGCACGAGCAGAAAACCGCTTGGCGCCAGGCTTGCGAATATCGACATGGCGCTCGAAACGCGGCCCTCGATACTGGCCCAGCCAGGTCCGGATCTCGGCGGTCTGACCCGGCTCGATTGGATCGCGATACTCGATCGTATGTTTGAGCGCGATCCAGACCTCGCTGTTCACCCGGTCAGCCGGGGAGATCAGGTGCCAGTGAGTCACGGCCATTTCCTGAACCCATTTGAGATAGACGACATTATTGACATGGCCCAGCGCGTCGAAATCCTCGGCTTGCGGCTCGATCTCGCGCATCAACGCGGTCTCGAACGAGATACAACCCCGCCCCTCGCCGGGGGCCAGTGTGCCCGGATCAATAATGCCTGTGAGTCCGAATAATGTGTCGGCCATGTCTGCTCCTCATATCGAAGCAGCAGTATTCCAGATGAGACCCGCTAGCCAAACGTGTCCGTCGCAGCAAAAAGCTCATAGTCATCATACTCAATTGGACGATCACCCAGGCCATCAAAATAATCAGCCAGAGCCGTTTCACCCAGAAGTCGCGCCACATCGGCCATGCCGCGCACGCAATCATCATAGGCGCCCAGAATATAGCGGTCATTGAACCGGGTACGAAAATCACTCTCCGCCGATTTTTTGAAAGAGGCCATGATGCGCTGGGTTTCCTGCACCTTGATGCCCAGGAGAGCGGCATCCTGCTTGGTTTCCTCCAGCTTGCGCACCAGGGTCACCGGGGTATCGCCGCTTGAGGAGACATCGAGGATGGGTGATTCACGCCGCACATCATCTGAGGTCCGCATGAGCGCATCGATCAACACCTGCAAATCGGATTGCATGAGATGGGCAAACACCACCAGACGACCGCTCTCGACCGCCTGGTCCCGGTTTGCCGGATCGACACGGATGATGTGAAACAAGCGAGTCGCATTCTGTGCGAATTCCTGTTTGAGGAAATCTTCCATTCGCGCGGCCTCGCGACGTCGGCGAATGCGCAGATAAAAGGCGGCCAGCACGAAGATCAGATAGATCTCCGCCAGCAGGATAGCGACTTCCGTCATCACCTGCCCCGGATCACCGCTGCCCAGCGCGATGAACAGGAATACCACCACAACGCCGCCCAGAATGACCCAGAACGAGTTCAGCAACATCGTGAACGAGATTGGAAAAATCTTCACCGGCCTACCCCCACGCCTAGCCTGCCGGTCCCCCACGCCCGACACGGACACAACCGTAAAGGGCAGGCAAAAGGGAGTCCAACAGATTCAAACGACCCGGTCGTCACAAAGCCATGACCGGTTCGGCAGGTGCTCCGTCTAGAGCTCGCCCTCTTTCAGGCCCAGCGCGTGCGCCAGAACATTGAGGGCATTCTCTTCCTGAGGCGTGACGGTCTTGTCTGTCACCACGGCCCGGCGCGCAGTATCGGTGATCGCGCGTCTGGCCAGGGCATGCGCCTTGAGCGCGGCCACCTGTTTGAGCGTATGGGCGGACGCCTTGTCATAATCGGCCTCGAAAGCCGCCTGGGCAGACAGGGCGATCGTGTCCATTTCGGTCGCTGACAGGCCGGTAAACTTAGCCGTATCGATCAGACCGCGACGCAATCGGATCTCTTCCGATTTTTCAAACCGACCATCAGAAATTGTGACCAACAGGAACGTGCCCGAGATTGCACACACAATCTGCTCCGCCTCGCTGCCTGGCTTGTAAAACTCGCTCATGACGCGCCCTTCAATGTCCGGGAGTTATTTTTTCTTCGGGGCGGAGATGTGGATGGGGTGCCCCAGCGCCGTCAAGGCCGATTCCAGGAAACCTTCCGTCAGGGTCGGATGAACATGGATCGTGCCCGCAATATCCTCAAGCCGTGCCCCCATTTCAATCGCGAGCGCAAACTCACCCGACAGCTCGGAGACATGCGTGCCGACAGCGTGAATGCCGAGAATCACGTGATCGCTCTCGCGTGCAGTGACGCGAACAAATCCGCCATCCGTTCCGGCCTCCATGGACAGGTAGCGTCCGGACGCCGCCAACGGGAATTTGCCGGTGATCACGCTCTCACCGCGGGCCTTGGCCTCGTCCGGCGTCAGGCCGACACCCACAATCTCCGGCTCGGTGAAACACACCGCGGCAATGGAAACCGGATCAAATACACGACGGTGACCGGCAATCAGTTCAGCAACCATTTCACCCTGGGCGGTCGCTTTATGCGCCAGGAGCGGTTCACCGACGACGTCACCAATGGCCCAGACATTGCGCATGCCGGTCCGGCATTGATCATCGACCTTGATGAAACGACCATCGACCAGATCGAGCCCCATGGTTTCCAGACCCCAGCCGTCCAGACAGGCCTTGCGTCCCACCGCGACGAGGATTTTGTCGGCCGTAATGGACTGCGCCTCGCCCTTGGCATCGACATAGTCGAGAATAGCCTGTCCGTCGGACATACGCACACCCTGGGCCTTGCACGACAGGTTCACATCCACCTTGTGCTTCTTCAACCACATGGTGATCGGGCGGGTCATCTCCTTGTCGTAGAGCGGAAGAATACCGTCCGAGGCCTCGATGAAGGTCACCTGGGTGCCCAGTTTGCGGAAGGCAATGCCCAGTTCCAGACCGATATAGCCTGCGCCCACGACGACCAGCGTTTCGGGACGTTCCGACAGGTCCAGCGCATCGGTCGAGCCAATAACGTGATCGCCGAAAGGCAGGAAGGGCAGCTCGACCTCAACCGAGCCGGTGGCCAAAATGACGTGTTCCGCGGTGATTTCCACCTCACCGTCCGGCGTATCGACCACACAGGTCTTGGCATCCGTGAAACGGGCCCAGCCATTGATATGCTCAACACCAGCCGCCTTGATCAGCTGGCCGACCCCCGAGGTCAGTTTGGAAACAATGCCATCCTTCCATGAGACCAGTTTGCCCATGTCCAGCTTGGGCGCCTCAGCCAGGGAGATACCCAACGCATCCTCGGAGGCATGACGGGCCATGTCCTCATACTTGGTCGCCGCGTGGATCATCGCCTTGGACGGGATGCATCCGCGATTGAGACATGTGCCGCCCAGGCCATGCTTGTCGACAATGATCGTGTCCAGTCCGAGCTGGCCGGCCCGAATAGCAGCCGGATAGCCTCCCGGGCCACCGCCAATGATTAGGACTTGGCAGGAACGTGTCGACATCACGGAACTCCTTGGAAGATGAGTGCGATAAACCGATGGGTTTCGGCACAGGCTTTAGCCTCTGCCGCGATTAATGGAAAGCCCCGACCCTCACTTCCCGGGGCCAGCTTGCCCGTCATTCAAACACGCTTGCATGAAGACCGGGCAGGATTGTATCCAATTTGACTTGCGTCCTCCGGGAGGGCCTATTAGATGAGGCATAGGCAGAACGCGCGAGCCCTGCCGCCACAGGCATTGTTTGGCCCCGGTCCTGATGGTCAGGACACGCAGGGCTTGTTCCCGGAAGAGGCGATCATGATCACAGGAAAACATCTCATTGCAGGCGAATGGAAAAATGGTAGCGCTATCTTTTCCAGTGAACCCGCGCATGGACCGGCCCGCGAATTTGCCGCTGGCTCGCCCGAACTGGTCGACGAAGCCTGTCGTGCCGCAGAAGATGCCTTCTGGTCCTACGGGTATTCCTCCCGCGAAGATCGCGCCGCATTCCTGAACACCATCGCCGACGAGATTGATGCACGCGGTGACGACATCACCGAGATTGGCAGCCAGGAAACCGGTTTGCCGGAAGCCCGCCTGATCGGTGAACGCGGCCGGACTGTTGGCCAGCTGCGCCTGTTCGCTCAAACCATTCTGAATGGTGACTATCTCGACCGCCGCCATGACGAGGCCCTGCCGGAGCGCCAGCCGTTGCCGCGCCCGGACCTGAAGCTCGTCCAGCGCCCGATCGGACCGGTCGGCGTGTTTGGAGCATCCAACTTCCCGCTCGCTTTTTCCACCGCCGGTGGCGATACCGCTGCCGCCCTGGCTGCGGGTTGCCCGGTTGTTGTGAAAGGTCACTCCGCGCACCCCGGAACGGCTGACGTAGTCGCGCAGGCCATTCATGCCGCCATCGTGAAATGCGGTGTTCATCCGGGTGTGTTCAGCCAGATCCAGGGCGGTGATCGTTCGGTCGGCGCTGCCGTGGTCCAGCATCCGCTGATCAAGGCTGTCGGCTTCACCGGCTCCCTGGCCGGCGGTCGCGCTCTGTTTGACCTGTGCGCCGCCCGTCCGGAACCGATTCCGTTCTTCGGTGAGCTGGGTTCGGTCAATCCGATGTTCCTGCTGCCCAACGCCGTCACGGCCCGTGGCGAAGCCATCGGGACAGGCTGGTCCGGTTCGCTCACCATGGGCGCCGGCCAGTTTTGCACCAACCCAGGCATCGCGGTGGTGATCGAGGGCGACGACGCCACAGCCTTCATCAATGCCGCTGTGGCCGGCCTCAAGGAGGTTGGTGCCCAGGTCATGCTGACCGATGGCATTGCCGCAGCCTACAAAAAGGGCCGCGACGTCATCCGCGAAACAGCCGGTGTACAAGAAGTCCTGACCACCACTTGCGATCTGCGTAACGCCACGCCTTACCTCTTCGTGGTTTCCGGCCAGGACTGGCTGGCCAATGAAGTGCTTGGCGAAGAAGTCTTCGGACCGCTGGGCATGGTCGTGACCGTGAAAGACGAAGCCGAGATGATTGCGATCGCCAAATCGCTGTCCGGTCAGCTGACGGCCACGCTTCACATGGACGAAGGCGATACCGATCTGGCCGGTCAGCTTCTGCCGGTTCTGGAACGCAAGGCCGGACGCATCCTGGCCAATGGTTTCCCGACGGGTGTCGAAGTCTCCCAGACCATGGTTCATGGCGGCCCTTACCCGGCCTCGACCAATTTCGGCGCCACCTCCGTGGGCACCATGTCGATCCGCCGCTTCCTGCGCCCGGTCTGTTATCAGAACCTGCCCGAAGCCATTCTCCCGCGCGACCTGACTGTTGCCGAGAAACTGGACCTGGAACCGGCCGAGTAAACAGCACACCCGTGACGTAGAGAAAGGCGGCTCCAGGGCCGCCTTTTTTGTCCGTCGCGATGGCATCGAGCGGGTGCGGCAATCCTCCATCCGCAAAAGAAAACGCCGCCCTCAAGGAGGGCGGCGCCTTGATGTCTGTCCCGACGTATCAGCAACTTACATGAACAATGTCGCCGGATTTTCCAGATACGCCTTCACGCGCTGGATCAGCATGGCTGCATCATAGCCGTCGACAATGCGGTGATCGAAACAGCTGGACAGGTTCAGAACCTTGCGTGCCACAACCTGACCATTGTCGTCGAAACGCGGCAGGGTCTGCATCTTGTTGACACCGATGATGGAGACTTCCGGCGCATTGAGGATCGGCGTTGTGACCAGACCCCCAATCGCCCCCAGCGAAGTGATGGTAATGGTGGAGCCGGACAATTCATCCTTGGTCGCCTTGCCATCCTTGGCAGCCTTCCCCAGACGCCCCAGTTCGGCCGCGATCTGCCAGATGTCCATGGCTTCGGCGTGTTTGATCACCGGCACCATCAGACCATTGGGTGTAGCCGCAGCGATGCCACAGTGCACGGCATCATGCTTGGTCAACAGCATGGCCTCGCCGTCAAAATGGGCATTGGCCTGCGGTGTCTCGGGCAAGGCCCGGGTCAGTGCCATCACCAGGAACGGGATAAAGGTCAGCTTGGCCTGGTCATCCTGCTTGGTCGCATTGAGATGTTTGCGCAATTCCTCCAGCGCCGTGACGTCGATCTCCTCGACATAGGCGATATCAGGAATGGTGCGCTGGGCATGACTCATATTATCCGCAATGCGTCGGCGTAGGCCGATGATCTTTTCCTCAGTCACAGCGGTGCGCGGAGTGCGCAGTGCGGACGAATGTCCACCGGCCCGAGAGGCCAGACGACCACCCGACGCGATGAAATCATCGAGATCCTCATGCGTCACACGACCGGCCGGGCCCGTGCCGGGAACCGTATAAAGATCCAGTCCGGCATCCATCGCCCGCTTTCTCACCGCCGGGCTGGCCAAGGGGCGCTCACCTTCGGCCCGAACAGCCACTTCCGGTGCCTTGACCGGTGCAACAGGAGCGACAGGCGCAGCAGAAGCTGTATCCGGCTTGGCTTCAGCCTCGCCGCCTGCTGCCGGTGCATCCGCAGACGCATCCTCGGCTGGCACATCGCCATCCACCGCGATGAACATGATCTGGGTACCCACGGCGATCACATCGCCCGGCTCACCCACCAGCTTGGTGACGGTGCCGTTCACAGCACACGGAATCTCCACCGTGGCTTTGTCGGTCATCACGTCCAGCACATGCTGGTCCTCGGAGACGGTGTCCCCGACCTTCACATGCCATTCAACGATCTCAGCCTCGACAATGCCTTCACCGACATCGGGCATCTTGTAGCGGTATTCGCTCATGGATCAGGCCTCCATCAGGTCGCGCATGGCATTGATAAAACGGGTCTGGCCCGGGAAGTAGGACCATTCATGTGCGTGCGGATAGGGCGTATCCCATCCCGCCACGCGCTTCACCGGAGCCTCAAGGGCGTAGAAACAGTCTTCCTGGATCTGGGCGGCCAATTCGGCACCAAAACCCGAGGTCCGGGGCGCTTCCTGGGCGACGATACACCGTCCGGTCTTGTTGACCGACCGAGTGATGGTCTCGATGTCGTAGGGGGCCAGGGATTTCAGGTCGATCACCTCGGCATCAATCCCGCTTGCCTCGGCAGCGGCCTCGGCCACATGCACCAACGTGCCATAGGTGATGATGGAGAGGTCATTGCCCTCGCGCAGCACCTCGGCCTGACCAAGCGGCACAGTGTAATAGCCGTCCGGGACCTCGCCCTTCTCATGCTTGCCCCAGGTCACGAGCGCCTTGGTCGGATCCCCATCAAACGGTCCATTATACAAACGCTTGGGCTCGAAGAAGATCACCGGATCATTGCTCTCGATCGCCGCGATGAGCATGCCCTTCGCGTCATAGGGGTTCGAAGGCATTACCACCTGAATACCGGGCACATGGGTGAAGAATGATTCCGGGCTCATCGAGTGCGTCTGCCCGCCTCGAATGCCGCCACCACACGGGGTCCGGACGACCGCGGGCACAGTGAACTGTCCTGCAGAACGATAGCGCAGGCGCGACATCTCGGACACGATCTGGTCGATGGCCGGGAAGATGTAGTCAGCAAACTGGATCTCGGCGACCGGGCGCATGCCATGCGCCGCCATGCCAATGGCAGAGGCCACGATGGCGCTCTCATTGATGGGGGCGTCAAAACAGCGGTCGAGGCCGTATTTTTCCTGAAGACCGGCGGTGACACGGAACACACCCCCGAAGTATCCCACATCCTCACCAAAGGTGATGACGCTCGGGTCTTTGTCCATCATGACATCAAGCGCGGAATTGAGCGCCTGGATCATATTCATCTTGGCCATGACTAGATCCCCAGATCCTGACGCTGGCGGCGCAGGCGCCAGTCCTGTTCTTCACACACATCCTCGAACATCGAGCTGACCGGCGACAAAGGCCCGTCATGCAGCGTGCCATGACTTTCCGCTTCCTTGTAAGCCGCGATCACCTGGTCGTTGAGCTCGGCCTCCAGAGCGTCATGCCGCTCCTGATCCCATTCACCCAGACCGATGAGATGGTTTTTAAGACGCTCAATCGGATCGCCCAGCGGCCATTTGGCCTCCTCGCCCTTCGGTCGATACCCCGACGGGTCGTCCGAGGTAGAGTGTGCATCGGCGCGATAGGTGAAGGTCTCGATCATCGTGGCGCCATGCCCGGCCCGCGCCCGCTCGGCCGCCCAGGCCGTCGCCGCATGGACGGCGAGGAAATCATTGCCATCAATACGCAACGAGGCCAGGCCATAGCCGATCCCCTTCATCGCGAAGGTCTGCCCCTGCCCACCGGCAATGCCCTGGAAGGTCGAGATGGCCCACTGATTGTTGACCACATTGAGGATCACCGGTGCCTTGTAGGTCGACGCCATGACGAGGGCGCCGTGGAAATCGCCCTCGGCGGTCGAGCCCTCTCCAATCCAGCTGGCCGCAATCCGGCTCTCGCCCCGATACTGGCAGGCCATCGCATAACCGACAGCCTGAGGAAATTGTGTGGTCAAATTGCCCGAGATGGAAAAGAAATTGCCTTCGGCCCAGGTATAGTGGACCGGCAATTGGCGACCCTTGAGATTATCGCGACTATTGGAGATGCAGTGGCACATCATGTCGACCATGTCGCGACCACGTGAGAACAAAATCCCCTGCTGGCGGTAGGACGGAAACACCATATCATCACCGGACAGCGCCATCGCCGCTGCAACCGCCACAGCTTCCTCGCCCGTCGACTTCATGTAGAAGCTCATCTTGCCTTGGCGTTGCAGCTTCAGCATGCGGTCGTCATAGGCGCGCGTGGTCATCATGTGTTTGAGACCTTCGCGCAGGTGATCTGCACTCAACTCCGGATTCCACGGACCGACCGCCTGGTGATTATGATCCAGAACACGAATCAGACCCGTTGCCAGATCTGCTGTCTCGCTGCCTTCCACATCGATATCCGGGCGACGGGCTTCGCCGGCCGGGGGAATGGCGATGTGAGAGAAGTCGGGCGTATCCCCGGGCCGGGCGTGCGGCGCGGGTACGTGAAAACGGGGGTCTGACTGGGTCATGGACTCTCGCTGGCTCTTGGGGCGACATTTCTGTCGGACGGTCCCTGCATGCGTTATGCAGGATGCGTGGGGGCGTCTAACGCGAATGGATAGGTCTTGTCTACACTTGGACGTCAGAGCCAATTTTCCAGTTCGCACCTGCAAAAAGACGAATGATTTTTGCGCAAGATCGACAGTTTTGCGAATTTTTAGCGCTCACTTTTCATTTGCTGCCTACCCTGTGCCCGATTAGTCTCATCGATGACAGGAATTGGGGGCGAGACGCAGGGGATGAGCATGTCAGATGAACCGAAAAAATCCGGGATCCGCCGCTTTTTGATTGGCACACTCATCACGTTGATGATCCCTCCGGTCTTGTTTGGCGGTTTTTTCTACTTTGTCGCGGGCAGCAATCCCATAACCTTGTTCTCCCAAATCGTGGGCGAACCCTTTGTGATAGGCTTCTGGCTGATCTTTGGCCTGTTTGGCGGTTTGGCCTCCCTCTCCAACACGCGCGGTCGGCGCTCCGGCGGAGGCGGTTGGGCCGGCGATGGGGGCTGGGGTGATAGTGGCGGAGATGGCGGAGGCGGCGGTGGAGACTGAGCTGCCGGATCGCGCCTGAGGCGTATTTGAACGAAGATTTTGCCTGCAGCATGCCCCATACATGGAAGAGACTGCCATTTCCGGGTTCGCAAAAGCCCAAGCTTGGACTAATTTCCTTCAAACACCGGATTTGAGGAAATAATGACCGCCCAACTCGACGCGATCGACGTCCGCATTCTCGAAGCACTCCAGGAAGATGCCGGCCGGTCTGTCGCCGATGTCGCCGATCTGGTGGGCCTGACCCCCTCTCCCTGCTGGCGCCGGATCCGCCGACTGGAAACCGAAGGCATTATCAAGCGCCGCTCCATCCAGATTGACCGCCGGGCCATCGGTTTGATGTTCACAGCCTATCTGGAGCTGAAAATCTCTCCGGCCCGCAAGGCCAATTACGAGAAGTTTGAAGCCGCGATCCAGAGTTTCGAGGAAGTCACCGAAGCGTGCACCATGACGGGTCCGTATGACTATCTGGTCAAGGTCGTGACCCGTGATATCGACGCCTACAATGATTTCGTCACCCACAAGCTGATTCCGCTCGACGTGGTGGGCGATTTCCGCACATCCGTCCAGATCCGCAATATCAAGGATGGCCGAGGACTGCCCCTCGGCCATATTGACGGCTAGCCCGCATAGTTCCAGGTCTCGATGGCAGACAGGTCCGGATCAAAGGTCTCGGAACTCACATCGCTGCGCCGTTCCAGATCGCTTACGCGATAGCGAAGATCGAACGGTTCGAAGACGAAATGATCATAATCGAATGCCGTCATGAAGCCTGTCAGATCGGCCTGGACGACAATTCCATCCTCGGTGACCCACAACTCGCCGGTCATATAGGGCTGAACCACCCATCCTCCGGGCACTTCGAACAGGAAACTGCCGTAGGAATCGACCGACTGGCTTAACAGCATACCGCGTTCCAGAACCGCTTCGCTGTCGGCACCGGGCTGATCCAGGTCGAGCATGATTTCCGGATAGGCATAGCCATTGACCGTCAGCACGCTCAGCGTCTCGCCCTCCCGTTCTGCCGGTCGGTTCTCAATGGTCACCAGATTCATGCGATCGAGCACTGAGGGCAGAGCCATCTGCATGGCATAGGAAAAGCCTTCCGATCCACCGCCCTCCAGGCTGGCCATCTCCACCCAGGTAGTTTCGGCCTCGCGGATCAGAACAAAACGGTCCGCGTCCAGCGCGCCTTCGCGCAAATGATTGCCCTGACCGATGAAATAGCCTTCACCGCTGGTCCGTTCATTGGCAGCCCATTGATAGTCCCACTCGATCCGGCCACTCCAGGCCATCGCCGTCTCGCCATCAACAACCGGTACCGGCGTCTCGCCGCCCAGAAACGTGCGGGCCCGCGCTTCGGCGACCTGCAGCATCTGTACATTGGCGGTCTCGATATCGCTCAGGGCAATGGCGTCATTGTCGGCAGCGGGCTCATACCAGGCCTGCGCCGCAAAATAGGTCGCCAGATCCTCGGACGAAAACACATAGCCATGGCGGGCAAAGATCTCGTTCCGGGCAAGACGCAATTGGGCGGCGTCCATATCCGTCACATCCGCGCCGGCCAGATAGGCGTCGCCGGATCCCGGCAGGATCATATCCGAGGCTCCGGAACACCCGGCCAGTCCGCACCCGCCTGTCAAAAGGCCCGCCATCATGCCGGCCACAACCAGTTTACGCATCTTTCCCCCCGATTACGCTCGCCTGATATCACTCCTGACGGTCAGCGTTACACGCCAAGCATGACAAAAAAACGGCCAGATCCGTGATCGCGCAAGAAAACCGGATGCGCGTGTGACCCTGGTCATGATCGAACGAAAAAGGGCGGCCCCGCCGGAACCGCCCTTCCAATCCGGTCAATCCGGCGTGTTTACTGAAGACGCTCGACGGCGACGGCCGTGCCTTCACCACCACCGATGCAGAGCGAAGCCACACCTTTGGTCTTGCCGTGTTTTTCAAGAGCCGCGAGCAGCGTCACCATGATACGCGCACCGGACGCGCCGATCGGGTGACCCAGCGCACAGGCGCCGCCATTGACGTTCACCTTGTCGTGGGAAATGCCCAGCTCTTTCATGGCGATCATGGGGACAACCGCAAACGCCTCATTGATCTCCCACAGATCGACATCCTCGACAGACCAGCCGGCTTTTTCGAGCGCCTTGCGCATAGCCGGCACCGGAGCCGTGGTGAAATAGGCCGGTTCATGAGCATGAGCCGCCGTCGCCGCGATCCGGGCGATCGGCTTGAGACCCCGACGCTCGGCCTCGGACTGGCGCATCATGACCAGGGCTGCAGCACCATCAGAGATGGCCGACGCATTGGCGGCTGTCACAGTGCCATCCTTGTTGAAGGCGGGACGCAGGTTCGGAATTTTTTCCGGCATCGCCTTGCGCGGCAATTCGTCGGTCTCGACCGTCACCTCGCCCTTGCGGGTCTTGATGGTGACCGGTGTGATCTCACGCTCAAAATCACCTTCATCCGTCGCACGCTGGGCGCGGGACAGGGTTTCCAGAGCATAGGCATCCTGCTGCTCGCGGGTGAACTGGTATTCCTCCGCGATCATGTCGGCAAACACACCCATCGGCTTGAACTCATAGGCGTCTTCCAGACCGTCCTGGGCCATGTGGTCCTTGACGGTGTCATGGCCGTATTTGAAACCGCCCCGGTGGGTCGGCAGCATGTGCGGCGCATTTGTCATGCTCTCCATACCACCCGCGATGATGATGTCCGCATCGCCGGCCATCAGGGCCGCGCGTCCCATGATCGCCGCCTGCATGCCGGAACCACACATCTTGTTGAGCGTGGTGGCTTCGGCGGATTTCGGCAGGCCGGCCTTGAGCGCCGCCTGACGGCCCGGGGCCTGGCCCTGACCGGCCATGAGCACATTGCCCATGAGCACCTGATCAACATCCTCGCCTGCCACGCCGGCTTCTTCCATCGCCGCTTTGACGGCGACAGCACCAAGCTCATTGGCAGATTGTGCGGTCAGCTCACCCAGCAGCCCGCCCATCGGCGTACGGGCCATGCCGACGATGACAACCGGATCGTCCTGTGCGCTCATTTCTCTCTCCTCTGGGATGTATTTTGGACGTAGTCTGCGCGCATGATGAGATCATGCGGCAGCGCGTCAAGCTTTTTCGCAATCGCAATATCGAGCCTCAAAACACCCCCGCACATGAAGCATGTGCTGCAACTGGCGGGGCTGTATGCGGTTTTTGCGATCATGGCGATGTATGTGGGCGAAGTTGAACACCTGTTCAAGTTTGGTTTTACAGATGAATGGGCTCCATTCATCATCACGGCGGTGGTTGCCATCGTCCTGCCCACCGCTCTCGAAGAGGTCACGTTTCGGGTCTTTCTGCCGTGGTGGGCCGGGAAACTCCTCTTGCGACCCCTGGCGGATCTTCTGGCTGTCGGCCTCTTCGTGCTCTGGCATCCTGTCCAGGTCTGGGCTGGACTGCCGCTGGCCCAGCCCCTTTTTCTCCAACCCGGATTCCTGTTGATCGTCGCTGTGCTGGGTGGCCTGTGTCAGTATGCACTCAGGCTCACCGGATCCTTATGGCCCGCCCTCGTCATGCACTGGCTGACTGTGGTGGCGTGGAAAGGCCTCCTGGCAGGCTAGACCTTAGCCAATCAGGGTGACTCGCCCCACACCGTCGAGGGCTTTGCCGCCGGTGGAGGTGATCCAGCCCCCGCCCAGCACTCGGTCCTCATTGTCTGGCGAATAGAAGACACAGGCCTGCCCCGGGGCAACACCGTCTTCACCACGCGCCAGAACCACTCCGATTTCGTCTCCCTCGACAGACAATGCGGCCGGAACGGGCGGGCGTGTTGAACGCACTTTCACCCGCACAGGCGCCCCGTCAACCAGCGCGTCATCGCCCAGCCAGTTGACCTCTTTCAATCGGATACGATCCACTTCCAGTGCTTCGCGAGGCCCGACGATCACCCGGGCCATCTCAGCATCCAGGCGCACCACATAAAGAGGATCACCGGCTGCGATCCCCAGACCGCGACGCTGCCCCACGGTATAGCGGATCACACCCTCATGCCGCCCCAGAACACGACCATCCACGTGCACGATCTCACCGGGACGCGAAGCGCCCGGACGCACTTTTTCCACGATGTCGACATACCGACCTTCCGGCACAAAACAGATATCCTGACTGTCCGGCTTGTCCGCCACGATCAGGCCGAAAGCTTCTGCCAGCTCACGCGTCTGGTCCTTGTTGAGATGGCCCAACGGGAAGCGCAGGAAATCAAGTTGCTCGTCCGTGGTTGCGAACAGGAAATAGGACTGGTCCTTACCTGCATCGGCGGCCCGGCGCAGCTCGGCACCTTGCTCTCCCATCACGCGTTGAATGTAGTGGCCGGTCGCCATGCATCGCGCGCCCAGTTGTTTTGCCGTCTCCAGAAGGTCGGCAAACTTCACGGTCTGGTTACAGCGCACGCAGGGGATGGGTGTAAAACCCGCCAGATAGGTATCCGCGAACTCCTCGATCACCGCTTCACGGAACCGGCTTTCATAATCGAGCACATAATGAGGAAATCCACAGCTCTCCGCGACACGCTTGGCATCATAGATATCCTGACCGGCACAGCAGGCGCCTTTTTTGGCAATGGCTGCGCCATGGTCATAGAGCTGAAGGGTCACTCCCACCACGTCATAGCCAAGATGATGGAGAAGGGCCGCGGTAACAGAGCTGTCCACGCCGCCCGACATCGCCACGACGACACGGTGATCGGCCGGATGGCCACCCAAGCCCAGCGGATCGCCGGACAGGTTCAGTCGGGACAGGAGGTCATCGACGGACGCAGACGCGCCGCCGGTCGGAAAATCAGTCATTTACGCCTCCAACGGGGTCAAGGCCCGGAGCAAACGGTGAATAGGAAGCGCGGTCTATAGGACAAAATGCGAAGATTTGAAAGCGGGCAACCGGGGTCAGGCGTGATGACCTAAACCGCACCACCCCCGTCTGCACCCGCGGCCCCAGCATCAGATCCAGCTGATCCAGCATCAGACCCGGCTGATCCACCCTCCACATCGGACGAGGATTTGCTCGCCGGAACGGGTGCAACCAAGCCGGACTTATCCGCCGCCAAACCGCGCTGCGCACCGTCTCCGAAAAACGCCCAGCCCAGACCGATCACAAGACCTGACAAACTGCCCAGCAAGACAAGCGGAACGACGTCCTGGCCGGTGATAAATGCATAAAGCGCCCCGACCGCTGCGAAAGTGACAGCGCCGGTGAGGGTCTTGATGAGCTGAAATGCACGCATGTGGATCTCCATGTGTCTGAACATGAAGAATAATCATGGCGCCCGCCTCATGGCAGAGGGATCCCCTCAAACCCCGTCCCGGCGTGTTAGCGCAGATAATCGAGCAGCGTGACCTGGCTCAGCGTAGAGAAAGTCCGCGCAGAGACCTCCAGAGCGACCTGGGCCTGTTCGAACTTCGTCACCGCTTCCGCCATGTCGACGTCTTCCAGATCCGCAATCATGATATTGAGGAAGATCTGCCGGTCCGCATGGGATTGCTTGATCGTGTCCACATTGGCCTGGGCATTGCCGTTTTGAGCGGTCTTAGCCAGCAGATTGTCGATCGCTGTGACGACATTGTTCATTTCGTTGATGAGGAAGGTCTCCTGCGGCCCCGGCAGGGGATTGGTGAAGGGACCATTGGGACCGGCTTCATAATCGGCAATCCGCTTGAAGATCTCGAAAATCTCCTGCCCCACTTCATCCGCCAGCATACCGGTTTCCACGGTCACGGTCTCATCCAGCTTTACCGAGGGACGTCTGTCGGAATTCTGGAACGCATCACCGGCCGTGGCCAGCGCCTGCAGGTCGTCCAGCGAACTGATGGTCAGTGGATTGGTGTCCGTTCGGGTTCCGCCAAAAATATAGCCGCCGGAATGACGCGCGCCGAGCGCGGTCACAACCTGGTAAAAGGCATCCTCGACCTGGCCATACACAAAATCGCCCTGTTTCTCCGTGACGGCGACACGCAGATCGGTCATGGAACTATTGATGCGCTCCAGCGCGATTTCCTGACTTTCAAGGAAGGACGCCGTTCGCGTTGCCGCTTCCTGATAGGCTTCAGATCGTGCCAGGGAGGCCCGGCTGGCAGACAAGGTTTCGGCCTTGTGTCCAATCCCTTTGAGATCCGTCGCTTTTTTACCCGTGGTCACCTGTTGCTGGGCGTCGAATACGCCCTGCTGGGCCCGCATGAGATCCATCAGCGCCGAGTTTTGAGAGCCATAAGTTGAAATACGCGGCATGGGTCAAACCTCCTAGACGATATTCATCAGAATATCGGTCATCTCATTGGCCGCCTGCAGCATGCGTGCAGACGCATTATAAGACTGCTGGTAAAAGGTCATCGCGGCGAGTTCCTCGTCGAGATTCACCCCTTCCACATCCAGTCGTTTCTGCATGGCGGTATCGCGCAGCACCTCGGCAGAACCGGCTTCGCTGACCGCCTGCGCGGCGCGAGCCCCGACACTGCCGGCGAAACGGGCGGCATAATTCTCAAGCGAGGTCTGGGTCGCTGACAGCGTGCCCGCAGCATTGAAATCACGAACCGAGCTGAACGCGTCCTGCATTTCGACGGCGCCGCGATTATCCCCCGAATTCAGCACAAAATCGCCTGCCACAGTCGCCGCATCGAGATCCAGCTTGCCCAGCGAAAGCAGCGAGCTGTCATTGCGGATCAGCGTGTTGACCTCAAAGATCTGGGCGCGCCCCGCCTGGGCGGACAGGCCAACACCAAACAGCTCCGAGAAAGAAATGCCCGAATTGGCGCGGTTGGTGGAATCTGATGTCAGATCGACGGAATACCCCTCGTAACCGACATTGGGCGTTTGTTGCAGCGTTCCATTCCCGTCCAGCGAGAAGGTGACATAGCGACCGACGCCATTAACCGGATCATTCAGTGCCGTAAGCACGTCGTTGAAGGTTTCACCGGCATTCATTGTCACCGAGATCTCGCGGGTCGATCCGCCATTGGGACCGGCAATCTCGAAACCAAGGAGGGTGCCCGCCGTAAAGCCGTGCGTATCGGCCCCGCTCATGCCGGTTTCGAAAAAGCCCGGCCGCGTGCTGTCGACCAGATCATTCAGGCCCAAAAAGTGCGAAAATCCTCGCCCGCCACGAGCGGAGGGATTGGCTTCATCCTGGATCAGGGCCACACCATCGGTCGCATTGGCTGCGGACAGGGTCAGCGCCCCATTGGTGAAACTGGCCGAGCCATTGGCCCCCAGCGCGCCATTGATCGCGGTCGTCAGACTGTCGACCGTATTACCAAGGGCCTGGGCAGCACCGCCATCCACCGACAGCGTGCCCGCATCAAAATCAATATCAATCCGGCTGACAAGGCTGCCATTGCTGCCGGTCACAGCCAGAGTCGTGGCACCCGTGAAATTGTGCAAATCCGTGCCTTCCAGGCCGGTATTGCGGCCCTCCAGCGTTTGTGGTGCCGGATAAGCGGCCGCATCATTGTGGATCCGGTTCAGCGCATCCGCTGCGCCCGCCGTCAGCTCTGCCAGTTCAAGGCCGATCTGGGTCAGCTCCGTGTCGCGCAAATCCAGAAGTCCGCGCAATTCACCGGACACGATATGGCCATCCAGCTCCGTGCTTGCACCATTGGGCAGGACCGCATTGATCGTCCCGTAATTCATGCCGAACGTGCCAGAACCAGCCGGAACATAGTTCATCTCGGCGACGTAATTGTCGACCAGCAGCACACCGTCACCGGTGCGAACGATTACCCGGCCATCCTGCTGGTAGTCGGTGGAGATATCCATGAAACCCGCCAGTTCATCGAGCAACTCGGCCTGGCGGTTGGTCGGTCCGGTCGTATCCCCACCATTGGAGGACAGGCTTTGAACGGACGAGTTCAGATGAAATATCTCATTGAGAATGACATTGGCGCGCGTGACCGTCGCAGAGATCTGGGCATCGGCCTCAAAACGCTGGGATTCAATCGTCTGTGAGATCCGCGACGCCTCATCCAAGAAGGACTGGATATTGCTGGCGGCCGACAATCGGGTGACGGACAGGGACGGATCCACACTGGCTTCGGAGAAACTGTCAAAGACAGTGTTCAATCGGGAGAACATCGACCCGGCATCATCCAGTCCACCCATCGAGCTTTGCAGACGATCGAGACTGGTGGACACCGTCGTGAACATGCCGGCGTCAGAGACTGCACCCAGATGCGCTGCCTGCAGGAACTGGTCAGCGATCCGCGTGACCCCTGCCACGTCGACGCCCAGTGCGGCACCGCCCATCGAGCGTGTCTGTAAATTGACAACCGACCGAGCATAGCCGGGCGTGTTCACGTTGGCGATATTATTGGACGATACCTGAAGCCCCATCTGGGAGGCATTCAGGCCGGACAATGCATTGCCGATCACACCACTCAAAGACATGCCGGACTCCTCAAGACGTTCACGCAATCACGGTTTGGGCGGAGAAATCTGCCGCCTGAACGGCAAGCCTTGCCGGGCCCGACAGCTCGTACGCCGCTGCCCACGCCGGGCAGGACCTTCGAGCAAGTGATTGTTTTAGCGTCTTTATTCATCAATCAAATCATTCCACAGGCGCGGCGTGCGCCTTTTACGTCACGGTTAACGTCGCAAGCGGCGGGCCAGTTTCAGATCGTGCACCTGTGGATGATGTGAGGGCCCCCGATTTCCTCGCCGGGGCGGAATGGGCCTACCTCGGCATATTCGTCCCCCCGGGCGGAAAAATACTCCCGAAAAACCAGATGTTTACGGTTATTACCGGGAAATTAACGCATAATTTCAGGTGGTTACAGATTTTTGCGGCTGGCATGCCGCTTGCGGGATAACCGGCGAATGAGTGCCACCTGTTTAACACGCCGAGTTTTATGACCCTGCTTGCTTCGTTCCTGACTTCTCACCCTGCCACGGCGGGTCGAGCATCCGCTCCGGCTTCCGCCGGGACGACGCCTGCGTCTGCGCAACGAACCGCGCAATCGACTCAAACGGCAGATCAATTGGCAAAGGACGCCGGTCAGACCGCGCCCACGGATGCGGAGACCGGAAACACCTCAACGACCGGTGTATTTGAGGCTCTTGTTGCACAATCCCAGTCCCGGCAGTCCGGCTCCACCCTGCCTGCGGGCCGTACAACGGCATTGCCCCACGCGACACAAGCCGAGGCACCGAGCGCCAACTCACAGGCCGACGCACAATCTGTGACGCCGAGCCTGCCGGGCACGCAGAAGCAAAGCCCCGCTACGACCGCTCCGGCCTCAACATCCCCAGCTGCAATTGCCGCTTCAGCGGGCGCCATGGCCACCCCGACGGCACCCGCCACAAACGGCGACGGTGCAGATGTCGCACCCAAGACCTCCAGCCCGACCGCCACCGTCGCGGCGGCGGCACAGACCACCACGCCGGCAAATACACCGGCAAAGGCACAGTCAGCGAACCCGGCAGAGGTAGCGAACCCGGCAGAGGTAACGACACCGACACAGGTAGTGACGTCGATAACGGCTCAGGCAGCACCACCATCAAAGGTCAACACTGCGGCAAGCGCGGACCAAACCTCACCAGTGCCCCAGCCCAGCACAAAACCCGCCTCGTCCGGTTTGGCCAAGGCGCCGGCTCCCGCTGCGCCGCGTGAAAACACGTCCACCGACCCGCTCCAAACCCGCCCCTCCGGATCAGCCGCCGCACCTGTGAGCGAGCTGACAGACGCCACTCAGGCGGCAGGAGAGGATGGGTCATTATCGGCGAGTGCACCTAGGACATCGCCGGATACAACACATTCGACCTCCCCTTCTCGGGTCAGTCCTCAGCACGTCGAAGCAAAACCGGCGCAGGTGGACCTGGCGAAGGAAGCCGTCGCACGCGCGTCGTCCGGAACGTCTTCTGATACAGGCTCTAAACAGGCGACACGTCAGACCGCTAGCCCGGCTCCTACTTCGGCCGCTGGTCCGGCAGTAACGCCGACCACGACTCCGGCAACTGCACCGACGAGCCCCGCCGTAGACCCGTCTGCACGTGTCGCCGCGACAACACGACAAGCGTCGGCACAGCCGCCCCAACCCACATCACCCACACCGGCTAACGCGTCGACACCATCGATCGCGCCAGCGGCAGGCCCCCCACAGACAGAGACGGCTCCTGCAGCAAAAGCCGCCAAACCAGTCACCACTCCGACGACGAGCACGTTGACGACGATGGCCACAGAGCGTCAGGCACCGCAGACTTTCTCGCCCGTTACCGACGCGTCGGACGCATCGGTCACACCCACAAACGGTGCGCCTGCCTCAAACAGCGCAACAACGACACCGGCGCCGACTGTCATTCCGAGCGCGGCACCCGCCAGTCCGCAAACGCCTCAGCCCGCAGCCTCAGGCAGTGCGACCCAAAACACGGGGACGGGAACGCCTGAGCCTGCTTTGGCTCAAGCCAACGCCCAAGCGCCGGTAAAGACACCCGTCACGCCACCCACCACGACACCCGTTCAGGCACAGCCCGCCACGCCCGCCCCAGCATCAAATGCTGCGGCTCCGGCGACAGTTGCAGCGCCTGCACCGGCATTCTCCGTCGAGCCCCGCGCTGTGCGAACAGAGACCGGACCGGCGATACAGCGTCCCGCTCAGGGCAAGTCTTCAGCCTCCGCAACCGCAAAATCCGCATCCTCGCTCTTCTCGGGAAGCGCTTCGACCGCACCCAGTATTCAGGCAAACACCCAGACGAACACGCCGAACATCGTGATCCAGCCGGCCTCACAATCGAGCCAGGCTGTCGATCCTCTGTCTATGAGCCCGCCCCCAAACGCCGAGGGCGAGACCCGCACACCCGCGCCGGCTGGCCTGCCCGGGCCTGTCACCGATCCCGCCCTGCTGGCCGAGAATGCCGAGACCAGTACGGACACGGGTGATGCAGATATCAGCCTGGACCGTACAGAGCCGCGCACCGCCGCCGCCACGATCGCCAAATCAACCGCAGCCCAGACCCAGACCCGTTTTGCCCCTCACACCGCCCATCAACTGGCCGCACAGATCTCTCAGCGCTTCCAGTCTGGCGCGAAAGTGTTTGATATTCGACTGGATCCGGCCGAGTTGGGCCGTGTCGATGTTCGTCTGGAAGTCGGTCATGACAACCGGGTGCAAGCGGTCCTGGCCGCCGAACGCCCCGAAACCCTGGCGGAACTCCAGCGCTCCGCCCGCGATCTGGAACGCGCCCTCCAGGACGCCGGTCTGGATGTCGGTGAAAACGGACTGGAATTCCAGCTGCGGGATGAAAACGGGTCCGAAGAGTTTTCAGGGTCAGACGACGGATCAAACCCGGCGACGGGCCCTGTATTGAATGCCTACGCAGAGGGAGGTGACCTGCTCGTCACTGCCTCTCCCCTGATCGAGACATATGGATTTTTGCTGCAATCGCGCGACAGCGTGGATGTGCGAGTCTAGGAGGTCATCATGACAGACGTAAGCGGTGTACAGACCACACCCACAGCCGCCACCCAGACGGCAGCCAATGAGCTGAACCAGAATTTTGAGATGTTCCTGACGCTCCTGACCGAGCAGATGAAGAACCAGGACCCTCTCAATCCCCAGGACAGCCAGGAATTCGTCAACCAGCTGGTCCAGTTCTCCGGTGTTGAGCAACAGATCAACATGAATGAGAATCTAGAAACCCTGTTGATCCTGCAATCCGCCGCGGCCCAGACCTCTGCGGTGGGCTATATCGGTCGTTATGCGACTGCCTCGACGGATCAGGCCCAGCTGGCCGATGGCCAGGCGGTCTGGGATTACGACATGCCCAGTGATGCCACCGAGGCCACGATTATCGTCAAGAACGCTGCGGGCGATATTGTTGCCCGTGACGACGCTGAACTGGCGGCCGGCAAGCACAGTTTTGTCTGGGATGGCGAGCAGGATGATGGCTCGGCCGCTCCGGACGGTATCTATTCCATTGAAGTTTTGGCCACGGATGCCGACGGTGAGACCGTCGAAGCCAGCATCCAGGCCACCGGCAAGGTCACATCCGTGGATCTGTCGGGAAGTGAAGTTGTCGTCTCCATGGGCGGCATCGATGTTCCCCTGTCACTGGTCCGGAGCATTCGCTCGGATCTGACCCAGTAACGACCAGGCTGCGGCCTGAACCGGACTGCCAGAATGGCACGCCGGTCTAAACATCAGCAGAAAGCTCCAAACTCGCTAAACGAAGCTAGGAGCCCAAAATGAGTATCAATTCCGCCCTGCTGTCCGGCGCATCTGGTCTGCTCGCCAATTCCAGTGCCCTGTCGGCCATCTCGGACAATATCGCGAACGTGAATACGGTCGGCTATAAACGTGCCCAGGCCATTTTCACGCCTATGTACGACGCCAGTGCCAATCCGGCTCGCTATACAGCCGCCGGTGTCGGGTCTGCCGCGCGTCTGGCCATCAGTGAATCCGGCCTCCTGACCGCCGGATCGTCTCCAACCGACATGGCCATCGCAGGCAATGGTTTCTTCGTGGTCCGCCAGGATGCCGATGCCGGCGCCGCCGATCCGGTCGCCTTCACCCGTGCGGGCCGCTTCAATGCCGATGCCCTGGGCTATCTGCGCAATGATGCCGGCGCCTATCTGGCAGGCTGGCCGGTGGCTGCAGACGGCACAGTGGTCACCAACCCGTCCGATCTGAACGAGCTGGAAACCATCAATCTGTCATCCATTGGTGGTGCCGCGGAAGCCTCGTCCATCGTCGGGATCAACGCCAACCTGGATCGCGACCAGGCCGTTTCGGCTGCCGAGGCCACCTACGACCCGACCGACAGCCTCAACAACATGGCGTCGGGTACAGTCACGCCGGACTTCCAGCGCTCCATTCCAATCTATGACAGCCAGGGTGGTGTGCGTACGCTCACCATCTCCATGCTCAAGAGCGCCAATGCCAATGAATGGCATGCTGAACTCCACGTCACACCGGCCTCCGACGTCACCACCGGCGCGGGTCTCTTTGACGGCCAGATCGGCACAGGCGTTATCTCTTTTGACGAAGATGGCCGCATCGACACGGCCAATACCACGCTGCCCACAGATTTCAGCTTCCTGGGGTCGAGCAACGCCGCAGCACTGGGCGCCAACGAATTCCAGTGGGCCGCGGGCGCGGGCATTGCAGCCCAGTCGATCACACTGGACTTCGGCGCACCGGATGCTCCGGGCGGCTTCACCCAGTTCGCCAGCCCGAGCGCCCTTCTGTCCACCAATGTGAACGGCTCGGCCTTCGGTAACTTCGCGGGTGTGGAAGTGGACGAGGCTGGTTTTGTCTATGCCAAATTCACCAACGGCATCGTGCGCCAGATTTATCAGATCCCTGTCGCGACCTTCGTGAACCCGAACGGTCTGGAAGCCCAGGCTGGGGGTTCCTACACGGTGACACCGGATTCCGGTCCGTACACGCTGAGCGCCGCCGGTATTGGTGTCGCAGGGGATGTTGTCGCCTCGACACTGGAAAACTCAAACGTGGACCTCGCCACCGAGTTTACCAATCTCATCACCACCCAGCGGGCCTATTCGGCCTCATCCAAGATCATCACAACGGCCGATGAAATGCTCGACGAAGCGATCCGGATGAAGCGTTAATCCACCACAGACCCACTCAAGCCGGCCCTCCCTTCGGGGGGGCCGGTTTTTTTTGATTCAAATTCGACTCAATAACGCGAAAAACCCGGTTTCATTTATTAAAGGTAAATTTACCCAGACACTTAGGGTCATGTTAAATTCGCGCCCGTATAGTCCCCATCATAAAGCCATAACAAACGGGGATCGGACATGCAGCCGCGCCTTAAAAAAGAAAACTATGTCATTGGACCGGATGGAACACCACTTACGCTGGGCGACCTGCCCAAGCCGGACACCCAGCGCTGGGTGATCCGCAGAAAGGCGGAAGTTGTCGCGGCCGTACGCGGCGGATTGCTTTCGCTGGAAGAGGCCTGTCAGCGTTACTCGCTGACGGTCGAAGAGTTTCTGGGCTGGCAACGCTCCATCGATAAACACGGACTGGCAGGTCTGCGCACGACGCGCCTGCAACAATACCGATAGCGCTTTCCCCCTGACCGAGCGCTAATCAGCAGCGGTTCCGCACCCCCTCGGGACCGCTGCAACCCCTTGCCTGACCCTACACGGTCTGCCTGCCCATTCGCAGCCTGCCCACCCTCGGGTGTGGGCCGGTCACGCGGCTGGGTCGCCTGGACCTCACCAGACTTCAGACATTCTGAACCGTGCTGTTAAAAACGTGCAGCGCGGTAATGATCTATGCGGCAAAGTTAAAGGGTCGTTTACCTTCAAGGTAGGAAAATTCTGCCCAGTGCTTCGCGAGTGATTTGTCGCGAACAGACGAAGGGCAGGGTTTTCGCGTGAACGCGTTTTTTGAACAGCTTAGGGCTTTCGGCGTCGGTCGGCTGACAGCTATTTTCGGTCTCGCCGCCGGTGTGGCCGCCGCCATGGTGTATTTTTCCGGTGCCGTGGGCGGGGGATCGCAGGCCCTTTTGTATTCAGCCCTGGACCCGGCCGAGGCGGCCTCCATCAGCCAGGCCCTGGATCAATCCAACATCCGGTATGAAATCCGTGAGGGCGGATCGGCCATCTATGTGGATGCAGCCCAGGTCGACGAAGCCCGTGTGCGCGTAGCCGCCGGTGGGCCGCTGGCGGGAGCGTCCGTGGGTTATGAGATCTTCGACCGGTCGGACAGTTTCAACCAGACCAGTTTCGAGCAGAACATCAATGCGCGTCGTGCGCTGGAGGGCGAGCTGGCCCGCACCATCCAATCCCTCACCGTCATCTCCTCGGCCCGGGTCCATATCAACATGCCCGAACGCCGGGTCTTCGCGCGCGACCAGCAGCCGGCCACCGCGACCGTGACCGTGGGGACACGCGGCACGCTGAACGGTGAACAGATCCGGGTGATTCGCAACATCGTCGCCAGCGGGGCCGGTCTTGAAGCCGGTAATGTCGCTGTCTCGGATGAACGCGGCCGACTGCTGGCGGGCACCGATGGCGAGGATGCCCTGTCGGTGATGCTCGATGACCGCCGCAACCAGGTCGAAGAACAATTGCGCCGCCGCATTCTCGATCTTGTCGAGGGTGTTGTCGGCGTGGGCGCTGCCCGGGTCCAGGTGACAGCCGAGCTCAACCGGAATCATGTCGAAGAACGTAGCGAGACCTATGATCCAAACGGGTCTGTCCTGCAGTCAGAGCGCCGCAACAACACCCAGTCCGCCAGCCGGGATGGCGGCCCGAACGCAGTATCCGCTTCTGAGAACATTCCTGACAATGCCGGGGCTGAAGGCGGCGAAAGCGGCCCCTTCGACACGTCCGAAAGCAGTGACAGCGAGCGGACCTTTGCCCTGTCGAGCACAATCCGCGAAGAGATCCGCCAAGCCGGTGATATCGAACAACTCTCCGTGGCTGTCGCCGTGGATGGCATCGTGACAATCGCTGAGGACGGGACAACCCAGTGGGCCGAGCGTCCGCAGGCCCAGATTGATCAGATCACCGAGCTGGTTCGCTCAGCGATGGGCTTTACCGATCAAGGCACCGGAGCCCGTCAAGACCAGCTGGTGGTGCGCCAGTTCGAGTTTGCGCGTGCAGACCCGCTGCTGGGCACGTCCGCCAGCTCACCCTTCTCGATGAACAAGGGCGATATCATGCGCGTTGCGGAGATCGCCGTCATGTTCATCACCGCCCTTCTGATCATCTTCCTTGTCGCCCGTCCGCTGGTGAAGAGTGCCAGTGGCGCCGCGGTCGCCGCCATGGACCCCGGCCTCGCCCTGGCGGGTGCCGGTGCCGGTGGCGCAGCCCTGCCTGAAGGCGCTGTGGCTGCGGCCCTGCCCTCGCCGGACGGATCCATGCCCACCGCGCTCCCCGGCGGCTCGGATGATGGCATCGATATCGCCAAGATTGATGGTCAGGTGAAAGCCTCCTCGGTCAAGAAGGTCGCCACCATTGTGGAACAACACCCGGAGGAATCGATTTCCATCCTCCGCACCTGGCTGCACGAGAGCTAGACGATGTCGCAGGGAAAACGCTCCATCGATGATCCCAACCGGCTGAGCGGTCCGGAAAAGGCCGCCGTGATCCTGCTGGCCCTGGGCGAGGAAACCCACGGCTTGTGGGACAATCTGGACGAGGAGGAGATCCGTGAAGTCTCCTCCGCCATGTCCAATCTCGGCTCCATCAGCGCCAATGCCGTGGAAAAGCTGATCGTCGATTTTGTCGGCCAGATGTCGTCCACGGGCTCGTTGATGGGCTCGTTCGAAGCCACACAACGCCTGCTTGGCTCCTTCCTTCCCGGAGACAAGGTTGAGTCCATCATGGAAGAGCTGCGCGGTCCCGCCGGGCGCACCATGTGGGACAAGCTGGGCAATGTGAATGAGGTGGTGCTGGCCAATTATCTCAAGAATGAATACCCGCAGACTGTGGCGGTGGTGCTTTCCAAGGTGAAATCCGACCACGCCTCACGTGTTCTGGCCGCCCTGCCTGAAGACTTCGCCCTCGAGGTGGTCTCCCGCATGTTGCGCATGGAACCGGTGCAGCGCGAAATTCTCGACAAGATCGAGGAAACGCTGCGCACTGAATTCATGTCGAACCTGGCCCGTACGGCCAAGCATGACAGCCATGAGATGATGGCGAACATCTTCAACAACTTCGACCGGCAGACGGAAAACCGCTTCCTCGCGGCCCTGGAAGAACGCAATCGCGACAGTGCCGAGAAGATCCGGTCCTTGATGTTTGTCTTCGAGGATCTCTCCAAGCTCGACCCGGGCGGCATCCAGACGCTCCTGCGGGCCATCGACAAGGATCAGATGGGGCTTGCCATGAAGGGCGCGTCCGACAGCCTGCGCGACCTCTTCTTCTCCAACATGTCTGAACGCGCCGCGAAAATCATGCGCGAAGACATGGGAGCCATGGGCCCCGTCCGCCTGAAGGATGTGGACCAGGCCCAACAAGCCATTGTCGCCCTCGCCAAGGATCTGGCGGCCAAGGGTGAAATCATGCTCGCCGACGGCGGCGCCGATGACGAGCTGATCTACTAGGAGACCGCCATGAAACCGATGCGTTTCGATTTTGACACCGAATTTGACCGGAATGGCGAAATCCTCCGGGAGGGTGAGAGCTATAAGCGCTTTTTCACCCAGGATGATGTGGATGCCGCTCGCATGTGGGGTGTGGAAGAAGGCCGGGAGATGGAGGAAGGCAAGTGCGCCGACGCGCTCCAGGCCGTGGCCTCGCAGATGCAGCTCATCCTTGCCCGCCTCACCCAGGAATCCGAAGCCCTGCGCGAGGACGCCACACGTCTGGCCCTGGCGGTCGCTCGCCAGATCGCCGGTTCTGCTCTCGATCAGTTTCCACAGGAGACATTGCTGGAAACTGCCCGCGAAGCACTTCAAGACATTAGATCCGAACCGCATTTTTCCGTGCGTTGCCATCCCGATCTCGTCGACATGCTGTCGGAGCGACTGACGGACACGGCACGTATGGCGGGATATGACGGCGCGATCATTGTCCGGCCGGACCCGGGCATGCGCAGCGCTGACATCCGTCTGGAATGGGCATCGGGCGCCATTGAACGCCGCAGTGAAGATGTCGCTGCGCGCATTGAAGAGATTGTCGAACGCTGGCTGCAGGCGCCCGCGCAAGACCAACAGGATCCCGCCCTGCAGACGCCGATGAGCGGCGCGAGCGCGGCCTGAAGGAGACCGAGCCATGTCTGATGATCTCGACCTTCCCGATCTGAGCGGCGGACAGCCGCAAGCGGGCAATGCAACCCCGCCGGCTCCCGGTCAGTCGATGCTGGAAGAAGAAGAAAAGAATGCCGCCGATCTGGCGCCGGTGTTTGACGTTCCCGTCAATATCTCCGCGGTGCTCGGCAAGGCCAATATCGATGTGAACTCCCTGCTCAAACTGACCGCCGGATCGGTGGTCGAGCTGGATCGCAAGATCGGGGAAGCCATCGATATCTACGTCAATAACCGCCTCGTTGCACGGGGCGAAGTGGTCGTTGTGGAAGATCGCCTGGGCGTGACCATGACGGAAATCATCAAGGACGGGGACACGGCATGATGCGTGAAGACCAGACCGTCGTGTTCAGCAGGGAGTGGACGTTATGCGCGTATTGATCGTGGGAAGCCTGGGCGGCCAGCTCTACACCGCCACCAAGATCGCCATGGATCGCGGCGCCACCGTTGCGCAGGTCGATACGATCGAACAGGCCACAAGCCATTTGCGGGCCGGTCGGGGGGCCGACCTGCTGATGGTCGATCTGTCCCTGGACGTCCAGGCACTGATTGATGCCAATGAGCGCGAACGGATTTCCGTTCCGGTTGTGGCCTGTGGCGTCAATGTGCGTCCCGAAGCTGCCGCGGCCGCCATCCGCGCCGGGGCCAAGGAATTCATCCCGCTGCCGCCAGATGCCGACCTGATCGCCGCCGTTCTCGAAGCCGTGGCCGACGACGAACGTCCGATGATCGCCAGCGATCCGGCCATGCGCCAGGTCATCGAACTCGCCGAACGCATCGCGCCGTCCGACGCCTCGGTGCTGATCACCGGTGAAAGTGGTTCGGGTAAAGAGGTCATGGCGCGCCATGTCCACGCCCGGTCCCGCCGCTCAGCCGCCCCCTTTGTGTCGGTCAACTGCGCCGCCATTCCGGAGAACCTGCTCGAATCCGAACTGTTCGGTCATGAAAAAGGCGCGTTCACCGGCGCTATGGCCCGCCGCATCGGTAAGTTCGAGGAAGCCAATGGCGGTACATTGCTGCTCGACGAGATTTCCGAGATGGATGTGCGCCTGCAGGCGAAACTGCTCCGCGCGATCCAGGAGCGTGAGATCGATCGTGTGGGCGGTACAAAACCGGTCAAGGTCGATATCCGTATTCTCGCCACCTCGAACCGCGATCTGCGCAAGGCCGTGGCGGACGGTGTGTTCCGCGAAGACCTGCTCTTCCGTCTCAACGTGGTCAATCTGGCCCTGCCGCCGCTGCGTGAGCGCCCGACCGATATCATCGCGCTGGCCGAGCATTTCGTCCGCAAATATGCCGATGCCAACCAGATCGAGGAACGTCCGCTCTCTGATGCGGCGCGCACCCATCTGATCGCGCGGGAGTGGAAGGGCAATGTGCGTGAACTGGAAAACGCCATGCACCGCGCTGTGCTTTTGGCCAACGGCCGGGAGATTGGCCCTGACGCGATCCGCATGCCGGACGGCTCGGCCTTTTCCAGTCAGTCGGGCGGCAATGTAGCCCGTCAGGCTGCGGATGCTGCCGACGCCGCCCAGCGCGTGATGGTTGGCAAGACCGTGGCCGAAGTGGAACAGGATCTCATCCTCGACACGCTCGATCACTGTCTGGGCAATCGAACCCATGCGGCCAATATCCTGGGCATCTCCATCCGGACCCTGCGCAACAAGCTGAAGCTCTACGCCGATCAGGGTGTCGAGGTTCCCCAGCCCAATCAGGGCATCGGCGATATTTCTGCGGCCTAATGGCCCAAGGCGAGTAAACACGCGTGGCGGATACAGCACCCACTTCAGGTCAGACCAGCGAGACGTCCGGCGAAACATCCGGCGGATTCGACCTGCCCAGAATTTTGAAACTGGCCATGCGCGGCGATGTCGCGATGGGGATCGGCATTCTGGCCATTCTGGTCATGCTGCTTTTGCCCATGCCGGCCATTATGCTGGATCTGGCGCTATCACTGTCGGTCTCGGCATCGGTCCTGGTCTTGATGACCGCGCTTTTCATCAAGAAACCGCTGGAATTCTCAGCCTTTCCCACTGTGTTGCTCATTACCACGCTCTTGCGGCTGGGCCTGAATATCGCCTCCACCCGTCTCATCCTGTCGCGCGGACATGAGGGCACACACGCCGCCGGCGGCGTCATCGAGGCCTTTGGCGGGTTTGTGATGCAGGGCAATGTCGTCATCGGCGTCATTGTCTTTGCCATTCTGGTCATTGTGAATTTTGTCGTGATCACCAAGGGGTCCGGTCGGATCGCCGAGGTGGCGGCCCGGTTCACGCTGGATGCGATGCCCGGCAAACAAATGGCCATCGATGCCGATCTGTCCTCCGGGCTGATCACGGAAGCTGAAGCCCGTCAACGCCGCCAGGAACTGGAAGGCGAAAGCAATTTCTACGGTGCCATGGATGGTGCCTCGAAATTCGTCCGCGGCGATGCCATGGCCGGTCTCCTGATCACCGCCATCAATCTTGTCGGCGGTATTGTGATCGGGGTCGTCCAATCCGGCATGGCGTTTGGCGATGCGGCCAGCACCTATTCCTCGCTCACGATTGGCGACGGTCTGGTCTCCCAGATCCCGGCCCTGATCATCTCGGTCGCCGCCGGTCTCCTGGTCTCCAAGGCCGGCGTGAATGGCGAAGCCGACAAGGCGGTCTACGGACAGCTGACCGCCAAACCGCAAGGCATGGCGCTGGTCGCCGGTGTGGCCCTCCTCGTGGGTGTTCTGCCGGGCATGCCCTTCCTGCCGTTTGCCATGATGGCAGCCGGTGCCGGAGGCCTGGCCTGGCTGAACCGGAACCGCGAAACCGAGGATGCACAGAAAGCCGAAGAGGCCCTCGCAGACGCCGCACGCGGCCCCGGAGAGGCCGGAGCGGACGGGCAGAGCGAAACCCCGGCCGAAGCGCCGATCGAGGACAGCCTCGCGATCGACGAGCTGAAAATCGAGCTCGGTTATGGCCTTCTCCCGCTGATCAATGATGTGGAAGGCCGCAAGCTGACCGACCAGATCAAGGCCTTGCGTCGCTCGCTGGCCGAAGAAATGGGCTTTGTCACCCCGGCCGTGCGCATCGTCGATAATATGACGCTAGGCAATGAGGAATACGCCATCCGGGTGAAGGAGCTGGAAGCCGGGCGCGGAGAAATCCAGCTGCAAAAGCTTCTGGTCATGGATCCCGGTGGTCTGCCGATCGACCTGCCCGGCAAGCATGTGAAAGAACCCGCCTTCGGTCTCCCTGCCACCTGGATCGATGAAAACCTGCGCGAGGAAGCCTCTTTCCGCGGTTACACCATCGTTGAACCAGCCCAGGTCATCGTCACACATCTGACCGAATCCCTGCGCGAGAGCATGGCGGACCTTCTCTCCTATGCCGAGGTGGAGAAACTGATCGACAAGCTCTCCAAGGAACACAAGAAGCTGGTGGAAGACATTGCCCCGGCCCAGATCACCCGTGCAGGTATCCAACGTGTGCTGCAGAACCTGATCAAGGAACGGGTCTCCATCCGCGACCTGCCCACCATCCTTGAAGGGGTTGCCGAAGCCAGTGCTGCAACACAAAATCTCGACACGATTGTCGAACATGTGCGCACCCGGATTGCCCGCCAGCTGTGCTACGCCAATCGTGACGTGGAAGGCCAGTTGCCGGTTCTCGCCCTGGCCCCGCAATGGGAACAGACCTTCCAGGAAGCCCTGATCGGTGAAGGTGAACGCAAGCAGCTGGCCCTCGCACCGTCCCGCCTTCACGATTTTGTTGAGGCGATTAGAAACTCTTTTGAAACCGCCGGCACGCAGGGTCATGTTCCTGTACTGCTGACGAGCCCACTGATTCGCCCGTACGTTCGGTCACTTGTGGAGCGATTTAGACCGCAAACTGTGGTCATGTCGCAAAATGAAATCCACCCGACCGCCCGTCTGCGCACGCTGGGCCATGTTGGCTAAGCCGAGCCGGAATATTCGACAATGCGTCTGAAAACCTTTGCCGCCCCCAGCCTGACTCAAGCCATGTCGGATGTCCGACGGGAAATGGGTCCCGAGGCGGTTATCATCTCCACTCATGACGGCCCGGAAGGCGGCGTCCAGGTCCGTGCGGCCTCCGACGCCCCCATGCGCGAGGCGGAACCGGAACCTTTGCGTGATCGGGGCGCCCGGCTGGCAGATGAATGGCAGATCGAACGCGGCGACCATGAAGACGAACACCTGGAGCGCATCATCCGCTCTTTAGGGTTTCACCGCGTGCCCGGTATTGCCGCGCAAAGCCTGATCCGCTCTGCCCAGGATTTGTCCGACGGCGTATCGGTGGCCCGCCTCGCTCACGCAATTGAGGCGCGCTATGCCTTCCTGCCAATCCCGGCGATACCGGAAGTCCCGCTTTTGTTTGCCGGCACACCGGGTGTGGGCAAGACGTCAGCCATGGCCAAGATTGCCGCACGCGCCACAGGCGCAGGGGCTCGCCCGTTGATGATTTCCTGCGACGGTGAACGCGCCGGTGCCGATGCCCGCCTGGCCAGCCTCGCCAAAGCCATGGGCGCAGACTTCAAGGCTGTGGACGATCCGCGTGAACTGTCCGACGCCTTGCGCGACATTACTGGCCCGGTGCTGATCGACAGCCCCGCCGTCAACCCGTTTGAACTCGATGATCTGGACATGACGCTGGCCTTTGCCGATGCCGGTGATGCCGAGATCATTTATGTCTTTGATGCCGGACTGGCACCGGAAGACGCTGAAGATGCGGCCTCTTTGTTTGCCTCCATCGGGGCGGGGCGCGCCATCCCGGTCAAGCTCGACTGCGCCCGCCGTATGGGGGCTCTGCTGGGCGTGGGCGAAACCGGCCTCGCCTTTTCACAACTTTCTTCCACGCCCTTTATTGGCGGTGGTCTGGCTCCGGCCACACCGCTGCGCCTGGCCCGCGCGCTTCTGGACGAACGCGACATGCCATTTGACGAGGCGATTGACTGATGAAACTGGCCACTGCACCGGAACACCGCGCCGCCGGGCGCATTCTCGCCGTCGCTTCTGGCAAGGGCGGGGTTGGCAAGACCGCAATTTCAACCGGACTCGCCCGCGCTTTTTCGCAATTGGGTGAGCGGGTTCTCCTGGTCGATGGTGATCTGGGTATGGCCAATGTCGACGTTCAGCTGGGTCTGAACCCCTCCTCGGACATCGCCAGCGTGATCAATGGAACAGTATCGCTGGAGAAGGCTGTTTGCCCGGCCTTTGGCGGCGCGCCCGAACGCGGCGGGTTTGACGTGATTTCCGGTCGCTCCGGATCGGGCGCCCTGGCCAATCTGTCCGGTCCCAGCCTGACCAAGCTGGCAGCAGGCACTGCGGCCCTAGCCTTGTCCTATGATCGCGCCATTCTTGATCTCGCAGCTGGAGCGGACCGCTCGACCCTGCGTCTGGCCCTGGCCGCGGATGATGTGATGATCGTGCTCAATGACGAGCCCACATCGCTGACCGATGCCTATGCCTTCGTCAAATCCCTGCGCTTGCAGGATGACGGTGCGGCCCCGCTCGTCGTGGTCAACAACACACCCAACCGGGCAGCGGCTCATGACGCCTTTTCCGCTTTCAAGAAGACCTGCGAGAGTTTTTTGAGTTTCACGCCTGTCCTGGCCGGAATCGTCCAGCGCGACGACACAATTCCGGCTGCGATTCGGGCACAAACCCTGGTCGCCATCCGCTCCCCTCAATCCGGGGCATCGCGTGATCTGGATGCGCTCGCCGGAACTCTGGCCCGCGGCAAGGAAGCCGCCTAATCTACCCGCTCAAAGAGTTGGGGGCTTTGCATGTATGATTCATTTTCCGAACGACTGGCCTATGGCTTCACCGGTTTCGACTGGTGGCTGATCATCGTCCTGTCACTGGTGGGGGCGCTGATCATCCGCAAATGGCCACAATGGCCAGCCGCGGCGGCGATTGCGTTTCTGGTCGATTCCGTGGCGCCCTTTTTCTTTCGCGTCGCGACCGGTGTGCCCGTGGATTTCGCATTTGATATCGCCTTCAGCCGCGTCGATGAGCGCGGCGGCATAGTCGTGCTCCTGCGCCTGTCGATCTATTTCATCCTGATCGCGTTCTTCTTCTGGACCAAACGGCGCTATGGCCGGAACTAGCCATCACCATCGGTGACATGAAAACGGGCGACTGATGGCTCAGCCGCCCGCCTATCACCGGTCTCCTGCCTGACTAGTCGACCGGTTGAATCTGGCTTTCCAGGAAGGGCTGGATGTCCTCCCAGGCTTGATCCGTTGTGGATTGTTCGAACAACACGCTCTGCCCAGCGTCCAGAATGGCGCCATATAGTAGCGTGCCTTCGGCATCATCCTCGATATGGAAGGCCTGGCCCTCGGTTTCCAGCGCCAGGAAATGCTCGCGCACCCGGGCCCAGTACGCCTGGGTCAGGTCCCAGTAGTCATACGCCGCCTGCGCGCCCTCGACCGGGGCTTCGCGATAGGTATTGATGCCAATTTCTCGCGCAATCTCCGTGGTCACCCCATCACGCAGGGCGATTTTCGAATTGTCCTGCTCATGGGTCCAGCCCCAATTGAGAATGGTGTGCCGGTTCACCGCAGCAATCGCGTCATAGTCATCACGCGTTGTATCATCCCGGCGCGGCAGCGGACGCAGGGACACCGCCGGTTCCCACGTGGAAATCCCGTTATCATCATGGGTCCAGCGTGCGAGGCCTGCATAACGCGGACTGTCATCCACCTGGTAGACTGTCTGCGACCACGCCCCCGAACGATCGTCAGCAGCCACGCTTTCAATCACCCAGTCATCATGTCCCTGAAACGCCAGCAGGCTGGCCGGTTCATATCGCCAGTCCTGACGCCAGTGCTTCACGATGAAAGGGTCTTCCGCCGAGCCCACGACCAACAGATGCTGCAGCATGATCGTGTCGCCCGTGTCTTCCACGACAATGACGATCTCGCGAGCCGGCGTCAGTTTCGGTTCAGCGAGCTCGTAACCCGGAGCAACAGCCACGGTCTCACGGAAGTCGAACGTCACCTCGTATTCGCCCTGCATGGCCAGGATCGCCGCGCGATCGGCCTCAAACCGGGAAGCGTCGGCCGCGACCGGCGGGACACTGTCCCGCAAATCAATATCGGTCGTCACCGTACACCCACCCAGCAAAACCAGTGCGCCAAGTCCAGCCGCCATCATCGTTTTCATCTGAATTCCCCTTGAGGTCTCAATCTGCGCGCCGAAAAGCCCGCATGCTTATTGTGAGTGTTTCTCACTTGCAATTGCATAAATCAAGGCGCAATAACGTCGCAGTTGATAATCATTCGCAGTTCAGGGGTGACCATGAAATATCTTCTTCTCGGCAGCGCAGCAGCCTTTTGTCTGCCCGGCCTGGCGCTGGCTCAAACAGACACCACCATCGACGACATTGACGACATTGACGACATCATCATCGTCGAGGCGACCAAAACCAAAATCGACGCCTTTGATTATCCCGGCCTGCTCTCCAGCCTGGACATGGAAACGCTGGATCTGCTCCGGCCCGCCGATCTTGATGATTTGCTGCGTGACATTCCGGGGCTCGACATCGCTGGCGGTCCCCGGCGCACGGGCCAAACCCTGGCTCTTCGCGGTCAGGGACGCGAGAACACCACCCTGCTGCTCGATGGCAGCCGCCAAAATTTCACCTCGGCTCATGATGGCGTGCTTTTTGTGGATCCGGCCCTGCTTGTCGGTGTGGAGACGGTGCGCGGCTCATCATCGGCTCTTTATGGCTCCGGCGCTTCGGGCGGGGTTATCGCTTTTCAGACAGCCAGCGCGCAGGACCTGTTGGACGCAAACGATACTTGGGGTTTCAATCTCGGCGCAGGTCTCTCCTCGGTCTCCGAGGAAGTACGGACATCAGCCAGCCTCTATGGTCAGACCGGCCGGTTCGATGGTCTCGTCTCTGTCAGCCAGCGTTCCAGTTCGGACATCCGACTGGCTTCAGGCGATGATCTGCCCGCCGAGGATGAGCTGTTTTCCAGTCTGATCAAGGTAGGCGCGGATCTGGGCGACGGCCTGCGCGGTGAACTCAGCTGGCAACGTTATGAGGGTGAGGCAACAGAACCCAATAATGGTCAGGGCCTTGCTGTTGCAGATCCCCTCAATCTTCTGGTCGACAAGGATATCACGTCCGACAACCTTGCCCTGACAGTCAATCTGACCCCGCCCTCTGTGAGCTGGCTGGATCTGGATGTTACCGTCTACCGCAACACGTCCACGGTGGACGAGGCTGAACGATCGAGCGACCGCTTTCTTTCCCGCGAGTTGGAAACAATCGGCGTTCGCGCTGATCAACGTTTTGAGTTCGATCTGGGAGCCTATGACGCAGCCCTGACCGTGGGCGGTGAGTATTACGAGGACACACAAACCGGTCTGGACACGGCGGCCACGGATGGCATTCGTGGCGGCGCTCCCAATGCGTCCAGTCAGTACACAGCCGGTTATACCCAGCTGGAACTGACCGGTCCGGCGCCGTTCAGCCTGCCCGGTCGGATCACCCTGGTGCCCGGTGTCCGGTATGACGATTTCGAGACCTCATCTGATCTTGCTGGCGATACGTCAGACAGTGCTACGTCTACACGCTTCGCCGCGACATATGCCCCCGTTGAGAGCTTCAATATCTTTGCAAGCTGGGGAGAGGCCTTCCGCGCGCCCTCGATCAATGAACTCTATATGGACGGGACCCATTTCTCCCTACCCCACCCCATCCTGGGTGCGCCGGTGTTCATCACCAATGAGTTCATTGCCAATCCGGATCTCCTGCCGGAAGAAACCGAAACCTGGGAACTGGGTGTCAGCGTGCGCCGCAACGGCCTGTTCACCTCAGCGGACCAGCTGGAATGGCGGACCGCCTATTTTGAAACGGACGCAACAAATCTGATCGATCTGACGGTCGCGTTCGCGTTCAATCCCACGTGTTTTGCGCCGCCCTTCTTCACACCGTGTTCGGCGGGCACCTCGTTCAGCCGCAATGTCGGCAATGCCGAGCTGAGCGGTATCGAGTCCCAGCTTCGCTATGAACACGGCCCGTTCAGTCTCGATGCCAGCTATAGCCATATCGATGGTGAGGACAGCGAGAGCGGTGATCCCCTGGGCTCCCTCTCGCCTGACCGGCTTTTCCTGGATGCGCGCTGGACCCTGGACGCACAGCGTCTGGTCCTGGGCGGTCGCATGGAATGGGCGGCAGAGTTCGACAATACGACAAGCCCGGACGCGGAACGCGATGCGTATGCCGTGTTCGGCGCTTATGCCCGCTGGCAACCGCTGGAACAGAGCGGCCTCACCATCAATGTCGGCGTCGATAATCTGTTTGATGAAGACTATGAGCGGGTTTTTGCGGGTGTCACCGAACCTGGCACCAATGCCCGTCTCGATGTGCGCTGGTCCCGCAATTTCTGATCCGTCTCCTGCGCTCCGGTCCGTCTCACAGCCCAACCACATGCGGGCCGGGGCAAACACAAAGGCCACCTCCCATGGAGGTGGCCTTTGCTGATCGGAGAAGTACTCGGTCTGCGCTAATGCGAGCGGCGATGGCGGATCTGGGCCACTTCATCAAGCCCGTCCTGCTCTGCGCGTCTGACAGCATCTTCGGCCCGGGCCAGGCGACGCTCTTCGAGGAGTTCGTATTTCTTCAATTCCTGGAAGGCTTCGGACAAGCGCTCGCGCAAGGCATCCGCCTGGGTCTCAACCTCGGTGAGCGAGGCGCGGATGTTTTCCTTCCGCTTGATCACCGCCTGGGCATACGATCCATAGGCCAGATAGCCTTCCTTGGACTGGGTCGCCTGGGCCTGTTCCTCAGGTACGGACGCCTCCAAACGGACGATCTGGTCATTCAGCGACGCTTTCGACCGGTCCAGCTCGGCAAGCTGTTTTTGCAATTCCTCGACCTTGAACCGCGCCAGTCGGATCAAAGGTTGATGCGAGCGTGTCATGCGACGACTCCTTCACCACCATGTAAAATCTGAGCCAGACCCGCGAATGTCGTCGGAATGTCCGACGCATCGTCTTTTGCCTGGGTCAGAAACCCTTCAAGAGCCGGATTGAGCGCGATGGCCCGGTCCACCTCCGGATTCGCCCCCTGGGAATACGCACCCAGGCGGATCAATTCTTCCATATCGCCGAAATCGGCGAGCAGTTTTCGAGCCTCGGCCACCAGCGGTCGCTCGGCAGGGTCATAGACCTCAGGTGCAGAGCGGCTGACCGATTTCAAAACATCGATCGCCGGATAGCGTCCACGTTCTGCGATGGAGCGATTCATGACCACGTGACCATCGAGAATACCGCGAACCGCATCGGCTACGGGCTCGTTATGATCATCACCATCCACCAAAACAGTGAAAAGACCGGTAATGGATCCGCTTTTTTGTCCAGGACGTACAGGCCCCGGACCAGCGCGTTCGAGAAGCCTTGGTAATTCAGCAAAAACCGAGGGCGTAAAGCCCCGCGTCGTCGGCGGTTCACCGGCCGCGAGGCCGATCTCGCGCTGGGCCATGGCAAACCGTGTCACCGAGTCCATCAGACACAGGACATCCAGACCCTCATCCCGGAAATACTCGGCGACCGTCAATGTCATATAGGCGGCCTGGCGACGCGCGAGAGCTGGCGCATCCGAGGTTTCGGTCACGACGACAGACCGCTGGCGACCGTCGGGCCCCAGCACGTCTTCCACAAATTCGCGCGCTTCGCGGCCCCGTTCACCGATCAGCCCGATCACGATCACATCGGCCGCACAGGCCCGGGCCAGCATCGACATCAAAACGGATTTACCCACACCGGAACCCGCAAAAATACCCAGGCGCTGTCCGCGCCGCATCGGCGTGAACGTGTTGAGCGCCCGCACACCCAGATCCAGGCGCTGACCCAGCCGGTCACGGCCATGAGCTGACGGCGGATCCGCCTTGATCAGACAGGCCCGTCCGCCTTCCGGCAAATCACCCTGACCATCAAGCGGTCGGCCGAACCCATCAATCACACGGCCTCGCCAGGCCAGACTTGGGCGAATACTCGCCGCATCCGGTTGCAGAAACACCCGCGCACCCGGTCGCACGCCATGCAAGGCGCCGAACGGCATGGTCAGCGCTGTGGTGCCGCGAAAGCCGACAATCTCACACGGCGCGCCGCCCTGGGGTGTCTCAATCACCGCATGGGCGCCCAGGCTCAGGCCAGACTGTGGCCCTTCCACCTCGACCATCAAACCGTTCAGTGCTGTGACCCGCCCTTCGAGAATGCGGGCATCAAGCCGTCCGATCCGATCGATAAGTGTTTGCATTGGCCTGTCCTGACATGACATGCACCCTGGAGAATCAGGATGACAGGGAAAGCCTAGGAAGCGTCGGTTGCCGGTGTGTAAACACCCGGCAAAATCTGCAGCCCTGATGTTTTTCCGCTCCACCGGTTCACAAACGCGTGCGACACGCTAGTTTGGCGCCATCACTCAGCCACTCACGTGACGAGTCCTGCAAGAAACTGGAGCCTCCCGGGAGACGGATGAGGCCATGTTCCGCAGACCGCACGCCCCAACTGACGGGAGACACGCATGCCGCCCGCCAAGTCGCGCACGCTTATTGCCGGTTCTCGGCCCAAACTGAAAACGCGCAGCCGCGCTCACAAGGACAATCTCTACTCTCAGATCCGTGAGAGTAAGTTTCGTCGCTACATCCAGCATGACCTCGCCCAATACCGCGCCTATCTGCGCGACGGAGGGGCATCAGTCTATTCGCAGAGCGAACTGGACGAGCTGGAACGCGCCGGAGTATCCGACCGCCTGCCCCCGCGCGCCACAGGATACTATATGGACCTCGCCCGCCGCAGCGAGGCCGTGCGGAACCTGATCAAGGCCCGCCCGGAGGAAACGAATGACCTCTCCGGAGAAAGCGATCCGTCCAACCAGCTGTCCTACAGCCCGGTTCCCGGACTGCTGCACAAGTATGAACTGGTCCTTCTCTATGTGGTGCGGGCCTGCTCATCCTGGTGCCGTTACTGCTATCGCTCCGATTTCCTGACCGGCAAGACCGAGAAGGATACCGGCTCGATCCACGAGATCCGGACCTATATCGAAGATCACAACGCCAAGGTCGCACGCGGCGAAACCACGCGCCCGCGCATTCGTGAAGCCCTTCTGTCCGGCGGCGACCCCATGGTGCTGTCGAACCGCAACCTGTTCGACTACCTCAATGGCCTGGCCGAGGCCGGCCTCGACATCATCCGGATCGGTACGAAAGAACTCGCCTTCTTCCCGGAACGGATCGACCAGAACTTCCTCGACATGCTGGACCTGTTCCATGAACTGCACCCGCAGGTCCTCATCTCGTTCATGGTGCACTTCACCCACCCGGATGAAGTTCTCCATGTCAACGAGGACGGCAGTTACACATTCGATGAGACCGGCCGCCCAGTGCGCAACCCGCTGGTAGCCGACGCCATCACCTCTCTGCGCTCACGCCCGTTTGTGACCCTGGAGAACCAGACCCCCATTATCGACAGTGTGAATGATGACGAACAGGCGCTTCGCCTGTTGCAACAGGAAATGAAACGCCTGGGTGTCAATAATCACTATTTCTTCCAGTGCCGGGAAATTGAGGGGCATCGCGCCTTCGCCGTCCCGGTAGAAACCGCCTATCAGCTGCATCGGGACAGCCAGTATGGTCTGTCGGGCATTGAACGTTCGCGTTTCTCGCTCTCAACCGAGGCAGGCAAAATGGAAGTGGTGGCTTTGATCGACCCTGTGCGGAATGTGCCCGGTCCGCTGGGTGAACTTCTTGAAGACGGTCTCATCATATTCCGGCTGCACCGTTCCCCACATGAAGCCAAACAGGGCACAACTCTGATCGCCCGGAGAAATCCGGATGCGCTCTGGCTGACCGGTTATGAAGACCGGATGATCTATGATGGCCGCAAGGATGTTGCTGATGAGCGTGTCGCCGGACTGCTGGCGCTCGCAGACACCGCGCTGATGGCTGCCGAATAACACAACAAGCTGTGGAAAACTTAGATTCCGTGCGATTTGAGCCTTTGCAATGGCTCGGTTCGCACGGTTTTCCTCAGCGGATTATAGTTTGATCACGGTAGCTTGCGCATACTTTATGCGATTATAAAACATACCTGACACTGTCCTTACCCATTATTTTCATTAGATAAATTAGTTAACAGCGTAAAAGTTAACAGGTTTTTCTGATCAACCCCCTGCACCGATTCTGTCGCTCGCTGCGATTCCGGGGTCTGGTCAAGACGCGGTTAATGTTCGTTAAGGGTTTCCGCCTAGCGTACGAATAAGGTTAATCATGATCCGACCGGGCGTGAGGCTGATTCGCGCATGCCCAACTGAGACCGGAGGCGAACCATGCGGGTTCTTCTGATTGAAGATGACCGGGCGACAGCCCAGTCAATTGAACTGATGCTGAAGTCCGAGGGCTTCAACATTTACACCACTGATCTGGGTGAAGAGGGTGTCGATCTCGGCAAACTCTATGATTACGACATCATCCTGCTCGATCTGAACCTTCCGGACATGCCGGGCTTTGATGTGCTCAAAACCCTCCGCGTGGCCAAGGTGGATACGCCGATCCTGATCCTCACGGGTAATGCGGACATCGACAACAAAGTGCGCGGCCTGGGCTGCGGCGCTGATGACTATATGACCAAGCCCTTCCACAAAGACGAGATGATTGCCCGCATTCACGCCATCGTCCGTCGCTCCAAGGGCCATTCCCAATCGGTCATTCGCACCGGTCAGATTGCCGTCAACCTCGACGCCAAGACCGTCGAAGTGGACAATCAGCGCGTCCACCTGACCGGCAAGGAATATCAGATGCTCGAGCTGCTCTCCCTGCGCAAGGGTACGACGCTCACCAAGGAAATGTTCCTCAACCACCTCTATGGCGGCATGGACGAACCGGAACTGAAGATTATTGACGTCTTCATCTGTAAACTCCGCAAAAAGCTCGCCTCTGCCACGGAGGGTGAACACTATATCGAAACTGTCTGGGGTCGTGGTTACGTGCTGCGTGACCCGGTCGAGGAAAAAGTCGCGTCCTAAGACAGCGCTCCCAACCCGCATGGAAGCCCGGATCCACAGGATCCGGGCTTTTTGCTGTGTCACATTCAATGCACGCTGACTATGAGCCAATAAAAAACCCCGCCAGAAGCGGGGTTTTCTGTGTTTGTCAGTCTTGATCCGTCAGGCCGCCAGAGCCCGGATACCATCCTCGCCGCGCGCGTACAGCCCACGACGACCCTGAACCGGTGAGAAGTCACTGGACAGGCCGACGACGGTCTCGGCGGCTCCCATCACCAGATAACCATCGGGAGCCATCTGACGGGCCAGACGGGCCAGCACGCCCTTCTTGGACTCGGCATCGAAGTAGATGAGCACATTGCGGCAGAAGACGACATCGAACATGCCCATCGAACCGAAATTCTCCAAAAGGTTCTGGCGCTGGAAATTCACCATCTGGCGAATATGAGGCTTGATCCGCCACTGATCGCCGTTCTGATCGAAGTGCTGGACCAGCCGCTGGATCGCAAGGCCACGCTGAACCTCAAACTGGGTGTAGATCCCGGCCTTTGCCTTCTCCAGAATACGCGGCGCCATATCTGTTGCGGTGATCTCGATACGCAGCCCGCCCAGGCGAGCCTTTTCCTCATCCAGGATCATGGCCAGGGAATACGGCTCCTGACCCGAGGAACAGGCCGCGCACCACACACGCAGAACACCGTTACGAGCCCGGGCACGCGACATAACCGGCAGTATGTCCTGCTTGAACAGGTCAAACGGGGTGTTATCTCGGAAGAAAAAGGTTTCGTGCGTAGCCAGGGCTTCTGTGATGCCCCAGAGCAGGCGCTCATTCTTTTCACGACGCGCAGCACTGATCAGCGCCTCGATAGACGGATAACCCTCAGCGCGCGCCAGCGGCGACAATCGGCTTTCCAGAAGATAGCCCTTGTCCATCGACAGTACGAGACCGGAACGCTTGTAGGCTTCCTCGGCCACAAAGGCCATGTCATCGTTTTTGATCATGATTGCAGTCCACCCTTGGCGCGCCGGACTATGCCCGGTCCTATATCTTTCAGGGTCAGGATTTCATCAGCGAGACCCGCCTCGGCCACCGCTCCGGGCATGCCCCAGACGACGCTCGTCGCTTCATCCTGTACCAGCACGGTTCCTCCGGCATTGCGCAGAAGACGTGCACCTTCGCGTCCGTCATGGCCCATACCGGTCAGAACAATGGCGAGCGCCTGTCCACCAGTGGCTTCGGCCACGGACTGGAAGAGCGGATCGACAGCCGGACGGCAGAAATTGACCGGCGGTGTCTGATCCAAGACGGCGTAAAATCCGCCGGCATCCTTTCGAACCGTCAGATGGAAATCACCGGGTGCCAGATAGATCCGGCCAGCCAGGAGACGTTCTCCATCTTCCGCTTCCTTGCACGGCAAAGCCCCGGCTTTCGTCAGGTGCTCACCGAGAATTCGGGTAAACAGCGCCGGCATGTGCTGTGCAATCACAACCGGAGCCTTCACATCCATTGCATTGAATGCGGCGACCACATCACGCAGGGCCTGGGGCCCACCCGTGGATGAGCCAATGGCGATCAATTGCGGCCGGGCATTGGAACGGGGCGTATGGCGCTGCCCAGGAGGCGCAGCAACCGGATTGAACGCCCTGCGCTGGGGCGGAGCAGCAGGTGTAGCGGCCGGACGTGCGGGCGGTGCCGTTCGCGCTGCCGGTCGCGGTGCGGCCGCGATTTCACGTTGACTGGGAACCGGCGGAATGGGCCGCGGCGCCAGCGCTTTCAGCTTGCCCAGTAGATCGCGCCGAAACTCTTCCGCCCCGGCCAGGCGCCCGGCCTGGGGTTTGGACGCATAATCCGCAGCCCCCATCGACAGGGCACGGATCGTCACCTCGCCACCGCGACGGGTCAGCGTCGAGGCCATGACGATCTTGGCGTTCGGACACGCCTCAATCAGCATCGGCAACGCGGCAAGCCCGTCCAGCTTGGGCATTTCGACATCAAGAACGATAAGATCAGGCTGTAGGTCCCGAGCACGGGCTACACCCTGCTCGCCATCCACAGCAGATCCGACCAGATCGAGGTCAGCATCTTCTTCAATCCATCGGGTCATCAGACCACGCGCGACGGCGCTGTCATCAATTACGATGACACGGGCAATCGCAGTGGCGGATCCGGGGCGAGCGACTGTCTGGCTCATGCAAAACCCCTATGACGCGCGCAACAGGCCGGTCTGTTCGAATTTCGACTGGATAATATCCCCGTCAAACGGCTTCATCACATATTCGTCGGCCCCGGCCCGGAGCGCTTCGGTGATGTGCGACATGTCGTTTTCCGTAGTGCAGAAGACAACGATCGGCTGATCACCGCGTTCTTCGCGCCGCAGGGCTTTGACAAAGTCGAGACCGTTCATGATCGGCATGTTCCAGTCCAGCAAAACCGCATCCGGCATATGCTGTCGGCAGGCGTCCAGGGCTTGCTGTCCGTCGGCCGCTTCCTCACAGCTGAAATCCAGCTCCTCAAGGATTTTTCGCGCAACCTTTCGGATGACACGCGAGTCATCTACAACCAGACAGGTTTTCATCCCCAATACCTCCGTTAGGCTGCTTCAGCTGCAGTCGTGCCCAGAACAGCGGACACATCGAGAACAGCGAGCAGTTCTTTCTCCAGGCGGTGCACACCCTTCACCATCGAGCGCCAGTTGATGTCCACATGCGGCGGGACCGGTTCAAGCTCGGCACTCGGGCGGCGAAGCACCTCCCCGACAGAGTCCACGATTAATCCAAAGATTTCACTACCGCGCTCAACGCCAAGTGCCATTCCGGTCTCACCGGCCTCGCGCGGCGGCAAGCCCAGACGACGGCGGGCGTCCACGGCGGTGACGATCCGACCGCGAAGATTAAGCAACCCAGCAACCTCTGGCGGCGCCAGCGGGACATGCGTAACGGATTGCGGCGTGAAGACTTCGCGAATGGCGTCCACCGGGGCGCCGAACAACTGTCCGCCGATGCGAACAGATACGTATTCGCTGATGGCTTCGGTTCCGAGCTCGCTGGAGTCAGTCGTGGTCACGGTCATGCCGCTTCCTCCTCTTGGGATGCTTTATCAAGGGCGGCGATCAGGGCGCCGCGATCCGAGCGCGGGAGAACCGCTGCCAGACCTTCGGATTGAGCTGTTTCCGGCCAGTCCGTGACGGCCAGAGCCGGTGCGTTGGGCCACATGGCGTCTTCCTGGATCCGCTCCAGCGCGATCGGATCACCGACCAGGGCATCAAATTGCTCGCCCGTCGCCGCAATGGACCGCACTTCATGCATGCCGCCGGCCGGGGTCACATCATAACCCGCTGCAGCCAGGAGCGGTGCGACCATGCGACGGGCAAAGGCATCTGCATCCACCAGCAGGACACGCTTACGCGACGTGGCGCGGCGCTGAACCGATCCGGCCCGCACCTGGTCGAGATGCCAGGCAATGTCGATCACATCGGTCGCCTTGCCCTTGATCACAGCCGAGCCGATGATTCCCGGACGATCAGAATTCATCTGCAGATCGACGCGCTCCTCGACCACATCGACAATCTCGTCGACAGCCAGGCCGATGGCGGTGTGATCTTCCGCAAAGACCAGAACCGGCTGACGCTGATCGGCGCCTCCCGATCCCATCTGCGTACCCATGGCGACGATCGGCATCAAGCGACCGCGATACTGAACCACATGGCGGTCGTTGGCGAATTCGATGGTATTGGCGTCGAACTCTTCCAGACGTGTCACCAGGGCGAGTGGAACCGCCTTTGGCTCTTCGCCGCCAGCACGAACAAGCAGCAGGCGCTGGGTTTCCTGGATCTCGTTGACAACAGAACCGGCCACATCGCCCCCCCGCTCATCATCCATGGCCGTGACGATGTCAGCGGCCAGACCGTTGGGATCGAGGATCATGATCACGGAACCATCACCCAGGATCGTTGCACCCGAATAGGCGCCGACGCTGCGCAGCGATTCAGACAGCGGCTTGACCACAATCTCTTCCGTGTCGAGCACATTATCGACGACAACCCCGACATTGCGTCCGCCCGCGTCGAGCACCACAACAAAACCGGCCTCGTCACCATCCATCTTGGTCTCGCCGCCCACCTGCAAGGCGACGCGCAGGTCAACCAGCGGAAGAAGACGGTCACGCAGACGCATAACATGAGCGCCGTGAAGGCTCTCGACCACATGCTCGGACCCTGCACCCACACGAACCAGTTCGCGAACGGACAGTTGAGGAATGGCAAAGCGCTGATCTTCGCAGCCCACAATAAGCGCGGAAACAATCGCAAGCGTGAGCGGGATCTTGATCGTGAATTTCGACCCTTTGCCACGCGTGGAGTGGACATCCACAACGCCGCCGATCTGCTCGATATTCGTACGCACCACATCCATGCCGACACCGCGGCCGGACAGGTTGGTCACTTTCGCGGCCGTGGAGAAGCCCGGTGCAAAGATGAAGCGATGGATCTGGCCCTCATTCATGCCAGCCAGTTCTTCGTGCGTCGTCAGGCCTTTTTCCAGCGCCTTCTCACCAATCTTGTCGGTGTTCAGACCCTGACCATCATCCGCGATGGAGATGATGATGTGACCACCTTCATGATAGGCGGACAGCTTGATCGTGCCCTTTTCCGGCTTGCCGACACGAAGGCGTTCGTCCGGCATTTCCAGACCATGATCCGCAGAGTTACGGACCATGTGGGTCAGCGGATCCTTGATCAGTTCGAGAACCTGGCGATCAAGCTCGGTCTCGTTCCCGTCCATCTCCAGTTCGATCTTCTTGCCCAGATCCGTGGAGACGTCGCGGATGATCCGCGGCAGTTTGCGCCAGGCATCGCCGATCGGCTGCATGCGGGTTTTCATGACCCCGTCCTGCAGCTCGCCGGTCACCGCAGACAGACGCTGCAGCGGGCCTTTCAGCTCATCATCTTCCAGACCCCGAATGGTCTGCATCAACTGGTTCCGCGTCAGCACCAGTTCGGACACGGTGGTCATCAGCGCTTCAAGCACATCGACACCCACACGCACCGTCTGCTGGACACGCGGCCCACCATCCATGCCGGCGGCACCATTGCCCGAAAGTTCGGCCACAGCCGTCTGCAACGCCTCTTCCTGGCTCATATCTTCCGTGATCACCGGATCGGCGACACCCGCGGGAACCTCAGCATCAGCCGCCGCAAAGGCCGCTTCAAGCTCAGCCGCCGAGACCTCACCCGGACGCAGTTCCCGGCCCAGATCCGGATCAAAATCACCCACGCCGAGATGTTCCTGTGCCTCGGCCGGGCTGGCTTCAGCCCCACCGGGCATTTCAGCTTCAGCACTCTGGAATGCCGCTTCCAAATCGGCGAGCGAGACTTCACCTGGGCGCAGTTCGCGTCCCAAATCCGCATCCCAGCCCTCTGGAGTATCTTCGGCGGGCGCTTCAGGCTCTTGAGCAGCCGGAGTCGCCTCAACCATGCGTCCCATGGCCGCGTCTTCCAGACGGCCGATCAGTTCATGGTCTTCACCGGCCGGCTCGACGCCCGTGGCCTCAAGCGCGGTGAGGATCATCTTGATCCGGTCAATCGATTCGAGAACCAGCGTCACCATCGGCGGGGTTACCGCCAATTCGCCATCCCGGAACTTGCCCAGCAAGGTCTCGCCAGCATGCGCTACAGCTTCCAGGCGCGGAAGGCCCAAGAAGCCACACGTGCCCTTCACCGTATGAAGCAGGCGGAAAATATTATCGAGGATCGCGCGGTCGTCCGGATTATTCTCAAAGCGGACCAGTTCAGCGTCGATAACATCAAGACTTTCGGCGGTCTCGGTGAGGAACTCGCTGATAAGATCGTCCATTTCAGGCCCCGTCGTTGTCGGCGCAAATGAAGTCTGCACCAGAATCAACGGAAACGTCGCACGATCTTAGTTAACGGACTGTTGGTGCCGCGGGATTGCGTTCAACTGTACGAGATTATGAAATATTCACGCCCGAATGGGCCACACGCCAAAGATGAAGGAGCGCTCAGCGCTCTTCTGGCGGCGCCACAAGCGCAACAAACTCAACGCGCTCGCCTTCAATACGCGCCGTGATACGTCCAGCCGCGCCGCGTGCAATCACACCTGCATAATAGGGCTGGACCGAACGACCGTCGAAACCGTCTTCCGGCTCTTCGCCCGCCAGCGCCTTAACCACACTGTCTTCCAGCTTGGCCCGGCGCCCCTCGGACACGACCTGTAGGCGCGCGCCACCGGCAGCATCTACACCTTCAACCGTCACGGTCCCGCCCCGCGGCGCCGCCTCGACGCCGAGAACCGCCATGTTGAGCAGGAGGCGGGCCGCTGCCTTTTCCAGACCGGGCGATTCGACCTTCCACACGATCTCCGGTTTGACGGTGGCAAACATGCCTTCCGTCAAACGCTGCAATTCACGTGTATCGAGAATGCCCGGAGCGGAACCGCCGGCTCCAAAAGCAAGGCGGGAAAATTCCAGCTTGGCCTGAGCCTGTTTGGCGCTTTCCTTCACCAGCCCCATCGCATCGTCATGCATGTCGGACGAGTCATCGTCATCGAGAACAGACAGGGCAGCTCCCAATGCGGCAATCGGGCTGACGAGATCATGGCACAGGCGCGCAGCCAGAAGGGCAGCAAGCTGTTCGGCGGACAGGGCGGAGATGGTTTCAGTGCTCATAAGGGTATCGAAACCACGATTCGAACCGGTGCGCTCCTCAACAATCACACGAATCGCATTTGCAGCGTGGAAAGGACTTGGCAACCCAATCAGCACAAGACATGATTCGACCGCTGGGGAGCTGGGGGCAGGCAAACGTCTTTAAGAGGCGCGTTATTTGCTGTGTTACAGCCAGGAGGCGGTGCGAGCGACGGTGTTGTGCAGGACTGACCTGCGCTACGTGTTGCACATCGGCTCACCCCGCGTGCCCGAGAGGGAAATGAAGAATGTCCGGATTTGATGTGTCCCAGGCTGATACGCGCCGCGCCCGTATGGTTGTGGTTCTGTCGAGTGTCCTCCTGTCGGCCTTTTTGCTGTTTGCCCTGATTTCCGCCCGGAGTGTCTCGGATGCGAGTGAGCCACCGGTTCTCGCCGAACAGGACGTCCCGGAGGCCGAGGCGGATCTTGATACCGCTGGCCTAGCCGAACTGGAAGATGACATGGGTCGATCAACCCAGACCTCCGACAGTGAGCCTCTGTTGTCGTCTTCGATTGCGCTGCAATCCACTGCCCCGGCCTTGCCGCTGGAACGCTTGAACCAGAACGCGTTTCGCGACTGCCCTGACTGTGACGCCATCAGCAATGCCAGCCTGACAGTACCGCGCGGCGGGACTTTGGCGGGCGTTCTCGACGATGCCGGTGCAGGACGCCGCGAAGCTGCACGCGCTATCTATGCGCTGGGCGATCTGTTTGACGTGCGCGATCTGCGGGTGGGTCAGGCCATCCAGGTCTATCTGCGCGATTCCGAGGATGAGGACGGCGAGGCGTTTCAACAGCTCGACGGACTGTCCTTCCGTCCCGACATTGAGCGAACCATCACCGTCGCTCGCCTGTCTGACGGATCTTATCGGGCACGTGAAACCCGCAACACGTTCAGCAGTGAATGGGTTCGCGCCTCCGGCACGATCAGTTCCTCCCTGTACGTGGATGCCCTGCAGGCGGGCGCGACCGACCGGGTCGTTGTCGAACTCGCCGGTGTTCTCGGTTACGCTATTGATTTCCAGCGGTCGATCTATCCCGGTGACGGCTTCGACCTGTTGTTCGAACGTTTTATCGACGCCGACGGAGATGTCGCCCGCACAGGTGATATTGTTTATGCGCGTTATGATGGCCGCGGCGAACCCAAGGAGTTTTTCCGCTTCGAAACTCCGGACGGGATTGTGGGTTATTATTCTGGAGACGGCGCAAGTGCCCAGCGCCTTTTGATGCTCACTCCGATCAATGGCGCGCGCCTGAGTTCACATTTCGGTCGCCGTCGCCACCCGATCCTCGGCTATACGCGCGCCCACAACGGAACAGACTTTGCCGCGCCGACTGGAACCCCGATCATGGCAGCCGGTAATGGCGTGGTCGAGCGGGCCAATCGCTTCGGCTCGTTCGGCAATTACATCCGGATTCGCCACCCCAACGGCTATCAGACGGCTTACGCCCATCTCAACGGCTTCGCCCGCGGCATCCGCGCCGGCAGCCGTGTCACCCAGGGCCAGATTATTGGTTATGTGGGAACGACCGGCCGCTCCACAGGCCCGCACCTCCACTATGAGGTCCACCTCAATGGCAGTCCGGTCAATCCGATGACGCTGGACCTGCCGACGGGTCGCCAGCTGGAAGACGACGAGCTTCCGCTGTTTGAAGCCGAACGGGATCGTATTCTCGCTATGCTGGAAACGGCAGCTTCCGCGGCAGAGCCCGATGATACGCTCATGGCGTCCAATCAAGACGGTGCGCAATAAGGCCTGACCTGAAACCATGACCCCAGATCTTGTTCTCTGCATCCGGACCGCAGACCGGCCCGGTATTGTCGCTGCTGTCGCAACGACACTGGCGGGAGCGGACTGGGATATTCGTGATGCGGCCGTGTATGGCGATCCTCAGACCGGTCAGTTCTTCGTGCGCATGCATCTGGCCGGTCAGGGCAATGCCGCCGATCTTCAACGCCTGCTGGGTCCCATCCGGCAGGCACTTGAGCTGGATCTGAGCATTCATGATCTGGGTCAGAAACTGCGCACGCTGATCGCTGTGTCCAAACAGGATCATTGCCTGGTTGATCTGATCCATAAAACCCAGATCAGCGCGCTGCCTATCGAGATTGTCGGCATCGTTTCCAATCACACGGATTTTGCTGACCAGGCCGCCTGGCACGGCCTGGCCTTTCATCACCTGCCGGTCACGCCCGACACCAAGCAAGCCCAGGAACAACAGTTTCGAGACGTGATCGAGGCCAGCGGGGCTGAGCTGACCGTGCTCGCGCGTTATATGCAGATCCTCAGTGATGACTTCGCCAGCTGGCTCGATGGACAATGCATCAATATCCACCACTCCTTCCTGCCGAGCTTCAAGGGCGCTCGCCCCTATCACCGGGCCCATGATCGGGGCGTAAAACTGATCGGCGCGACCGCACATTATGTGACAGCTGACCTCGATGAGGGTCCGATCATCGAACAGGATGTGAAACGCGTGAACCACGCGACAACAGCGGATGAGATGGTGATGATCGGCCGGGATATCGAAGCCGCCGTCCTGGCGCGCGCGGTTCGCTGGCACGCACAACGCCGGATTTTCCGGTGCGGCGACCGCACGATAATCCTCTAACACCACCGGTTTTCAGCTCATCGGCTCGGCAGACCTGATGACTCATAATCCAGAACCTCATTTTGATCATCTGACGCCAAATTGAGCGTTGCGGAACCGTCATCAAACCGCTATTTCGCGCCCGATATCCGGGAGTGCTTCCATGAGCGACGCATCACAACAGACACCGCCTGCACCAGGCGGGATTGGGTTTTTCGAGACATATCTCTCTGTCTGGGTGGGACTGGCCATTCTTGTCGGGATCGGGCTGGGCACCGTTCTGCCCGGGCTATTTGCCAGCCTGGGCGCCATGGAGATCGCATCGGTGAACCTACCCGTCGCAGTCCTCATCTGGGCGATGGTCTACCCGATGATGATCAATATCGATTTTTCCAGCCTGTCCCGCGTCGGTGAACGCCCCAAGGGTCTGGTTATCACGGTGGTGATCAACTGGTTGGTCAAACCCTTCTCAATGGCCCTCATCGCCGTTCTCTTTTTCGAGCACATCTTTGCGGGATGGATCGAACCCGAAGATGCCCAATCCTATATCGCCGGTCTGATCATCCTGGGCGCCGCCCCTTGCACCGCCATGGTGTTTGTGTGGTCACAGCTGACCCGGGGGGATGCCAATTACACCCTCGTCCAGGTGGCCGTGAACGATGTGATCATGGTGTTCGCCTTCGCCCCGATCGTCGCGCTGTTGCTGGGTGTGACCGATATCGACATTCCCTGGCAAACCCTGATCCTGTCCGTTGGTCTGTATGTCATTGCCCCGCTGATTGCGGGTGCGTTCACGCGTCATTTCCTGATCCGCGGCCATGCCCCTGACCACGGCCAGGCCCGCCTTGACACCTTCACAGCACGCATCAAGCCTGGCTCCATTATCGGCCTGATTGCGACCGTGGTCCTGCTGTTCGGCTTCCAGGGCGAAGTCATCCTGGGCAAGCCGGTAACAATTGTACTGATTGCCATCCCGCTCCTGATCCAGACCTACGGCATTTTCGCCCTGGCCTATGGCGCAGCCTGGCTGTGGCGCACCCCGTTCAACGTGGCCGCACCGTGCGCCATGATCGGCACCTCCAATTTCTTCGAACTCGCCGTGGCCGTCGCGATCAGCCTCTTCGGACTGCATTCCGGCGCGGCCCTGGCCACTGTAGTCGGTGTTCTGGTGGAAGTGCCCGTCATGCTGTCGCTCGTTGCTTTCGCCAATCGGACACAAGGCTGGTTCAAGGACTGGAGCTAGAAAAGGCTTGACCGACCCTCGTTGAAGGCGTCATAAGCCTCTCCCGGCTGGACACGCCTGCCGCTCGCGCCCGCAAGGGTAAGGTGAAGTGGTCCCTTCGATATGATGCATTCGCTCTTCAGTTGATCTGCGGCGCGATGGCAATGCGAGCCCCATCGATCAGTCCGCATGCACTGAAAGAGGCATGCCATGTCACCTATTCTCGCCGACCTGCCCAATCTGAAACAGCAGGCCCGTCAATTGCGAAGCGCCCTGGAACAAGAGGGCAATTTCATCTCCCATGCCGAAGCCCTGGAGCTGCTCGCTCGTCAATTGGGGTTTCGCAACTGGAACACGCTTCATGCGGCCAGCGGTAATCGTCCGCTCGAACCCTATTGGCTCGGCCAGACCCTCAGCGGCACCTATCTGGGTCAGCCTTTCACAGGTGAAGTCATCGCGGTCCGCAAGCTCAATGGCGGCAAGCGGTATGATGTGACCTTCCACTTCGAAACACCGGTGGATGTCGTCACGTTCGACAGTTTCTCGGCCTATCGACAGCGCGTCACGTGCACGCTGGACGAGGCGGGACAATCCTTCGCGACAACGTCCAACGGACGCCCCCACATGAAAGTCACGGGCACGCATTAATCCTGGCGTGCAGGCAAAAAATCGGGCCGGACCTCTCCGACCGCCACACCATTGATCACCAACAGACCGGCTTCGGCACTGACATGGATGGCATCACCATCCTTGATTGTGCCGTCCAAAAGCATCCGTGCCAACGGGTCCTGAAGCTCTTTCTGGATCACCCGCTTGAGCGGACGGGCGCCGTAGGCGCGGTCATAGCCTTTCGCGGCCAGCCAGTCGCGCGCCTCACCATCCAAATCGATCGTCATGCGCCGGTCTTCCAGCAAACGGGCCAGACCGCGCGTCTGAATGTCGACAATCGCGCCCATATGTTCCGGAGCGAGCTTGTTGAACAGGATGATTTCATCAATCCGATTGAGAAACTCTGGCCGGAAATGGCTACGGACCACCTCCATGACCAGGGTGCGGGCTTCACTCACCTGCTCGACGAATTGCAGGTGCTCGGCTCCCAGATTGGAGGTCATGATGATGATGGTATTGCGGAAATCCACTGTGCGGCCCTGACCATCGGTCAGACGACCATCGTCCAACACCTGCAACAGGACATTGAACACATCCGGATGCGCTTTCTCGACCTCGTCCAGCAAAACGACCTGATAGGGGCGCCGCCGCACGGCTTCGGTTAGGGCCCCCCCCTCCTCATACCCGACATAACCGGGAGGCGCGCCGATCATGCGGGCAACGGAATGTTTCTCCATGTATTCCGACATATCGAGACGACTGACCGCCGTTTCGTCATCAAACAGGAATTCGGCGAGGGCTTTTGTCAGCTCTGTCTTCCCCACTCCGGTGGGGCCCAGGAACAGGAAAGACCCGATCGGACGATTGGGATCTTTCAATCCCGCCCGAGCCCGGCGCACGGCGTCCGCGACCGATGTCAAAGCATCATCCTGACCGATCACACGACCGCGCAGGCCATCTTCCATGCGCAACAGCTTGTCACGTTCCCCTTCAAGCATTTTGTCGATGGGAACACCGGTCCAGCGCGAGACGACGTGGGCGATCTGTTCTTCATCGACCACTTCCTGCACCATTTGCTCATCTGATCCGCGCGTTTCCGCGTCCGCCAGCTGACGCTCCAGGTCCGGCAATCGGCCATATTTGATCTCCGAAGCCCGGGCTAGATCCCCGCGCCGCTCCGCATCCGCCAGGTCCTGGCGAGCCCGGTCGAGGCTTTCCTTGATCGTGGTCGCGGACGCCAGCTTGTCTTTCTCTGCACGCCAGGCCGCCGTCAGCTCGGCAGACCGCCCTTCCAGCTCGGCGATCTCCCGAGAGAGTTTTTCCAGACGATCGCGGGACGCCTCGTCCTTCTCTTTCTTCAGCGCTTCGGCCTCGATCTTCAGCTGGATCGCCCGGCGATCAATCTCGTCCAGCTCTTCCGGCTTGCTGTCGACCTGCATGCGCAAGCGCGAGGCGGCCTCGTCCATCAGATCAATGGCCTTGTCGGGCAGAAAGCGGTCGGTGATGTAGCGATTGGAGAGATTGGCCGCGGCGACAATCGCACCATCGGCAATACGAACACCGTGGTGAACCTCATACTTCTCCTTCAGACCGCGCAGGATGGAGACCGTATCCTCAACCGTCGGCTCCTCCACCATGACGGGCTGGAAACGCCGCGCCAGGGCCGCGTCTTTCTCCACATGCTTGCGGTACTCATCCAGCGTGGTCGCGCCCACACAATGCAGCTCACCGCGCGCCAAAGCGGGTTTCAGCAGGTTCGAGGCATCCATGGCCCCATCGGCCTTGCCGGCTCCGACCAAGGTGTGCATTTCATCAATAAAGAGCACGATCTGGCCGTGTGCCGATTCCACTTCCTGCAGGACTGATTTCAGCCGCTCCTCGAACTCGCCGCGAAACTTGGCCCCGGCAATCAGAGCGCCCATGTCGAGTGCGAGGAGACGCTTGTCCACCAGGCTTTCGGGCACATCACCATTGACAATCCGCAGAGCCAGACCCTCAGCGATGGCGGTCTTGCCCACGCCGGGCTCACCAATCAGCACGGGATTATTCTTGGTGCGACGTGACAAGACCTGGATCGCGCGGCGAATCTCTTCATCGCGGCCAATCACCGGGTCCAGCCTTCCCTCCCGGGCGACCTCGGTGAGGTCCCGCGCATATTTCTTGAGGGCCTCGAATGTATCTTCCGCGGAGGCGCTGTCCGCCGTCCGCCCGGCCCGCAGGTCATTGATCGCCTCGTTGAGCTTTTGCGGGGTGACACCCGCCTGGTTCAGCGCCTGGTTCGCCTTCGAACCCGCTGCCAGACTGACGCCCTGCAACAGACGTTCAGCGGTGACGAATTGGTCGCCTGCCTTGTCAGCCGCAGACTGGGCCTGGGTGAAGACCTGGGCCGTTTGCGGCACCATGACGAGCTGGCTGTTGGCCCCCTGCACCTTCGGCAAGGCATCTATCGCCCGCTCCACGGCGTCTGCGATCGGCACGACCTGACCGCCGGCGGCCTCAATCAAATTGCGCGCGAGCCCGCCCTGATCATCGAGCAGGGCCTTGAGGATATGCTCGGGCGTAAATTGCTGATGCTGTTGGCCAATGGCCAGTCCTTGCGCCGCCTGCAAAATGCCGCGTGCACGATCTGTATAACGTTCAAAATCCATGTCGATCCCCCTGACAAGGCGAGATAACCTGCAGACCCGCGCCTTCATCAAGCACGCCGGTCTGCGACTTGTCATGCATGTAAGTGTGGCATTCGCGACACACAAGGCCCACGCCTGCGACATTTCCGGCCTGTCACCCGGTTGAGGAGAAATTCATGGCCCGTCTCGACACCATCCACCGCTACGCGCTCAAAGGCTTCAGCCCGGAAACGCTTGATGCGTGTTCCCTTGCCGCGGACCGGGTACTGCCCGGTGATCGCGCTTATGCGCTGGCTCGTCCGGGGGCGCCCTTTGATGTCAGCGCGCCCGCGCACATGAAAAAGAAATTCACGCTGATGCTGGCGTTCTACCCAGAACTGGCGCGGGTAAAGACACGCCTCATCGACGGGGATCAACTGGAACTCTCTCTTCCCTCAGGACAGAGCTTCACACTTGATCTGCCGCAAAAAACTGCCCGTGTGTCTGTGGATCCCGGTTTGTGCCAAGAGCTGTGCGCTCTGGCCTCGCTTGAGCCCGAAACGCTGGATCTGGTGCATGCCAGCGATCAGGCCCTGACAGATATCCCCGATCCGCATCTGTCGATCATCAATCTTGAGAGTGTGAAAACACTCGAAACGGCCTGCGGCCTGCCCGTCGATCCGGTCCGGTTTCGTGGCAATCTTCTTGTTTCCGGCATGGAGGCCTGGAGCGAGCTGGAGGCCGTCGGTCAGGTCTGGCAAGTCGGATCCGCCCAGCTGGAAATCATGGCGCGCATTCGCCGCTGCCCGGCGACATCGGTCCATCCTGACACCGCACAGCGCGATATCGATATGCCGGCCCTGTTGATGCAGACGCGCGGTCACATGGATTGCGGCGTGTATGCCCGCGTAAAAACGCCGGGCCTCATCGAGCCCGGCGCAGATATTTCACGTGTGATGTAAAGCAGACTGGAACGGGTCAGACGCAGCGCTCTAGGCCGCTTCTGTTTCACCGTCACCGGCCTCAGCCGTGCTCTCCGCCGGGGCCTGGTCCGCAGAGGCCTGGTCCACAGAAGCCTGTTCCAGGGCCGCCTCAGCCTCACCTGTTTCCGGGGTTGCAGCGTCCGAGCGCGGACGACGGGTCCGGCGCGTGCGGCGACGCGGCGCCGGGTCTTCAGACGGGGTCTCTGCGGCTTCAGCGGTCTCTCCACCTTCAGACGCATCACCCGCGGACGCATCACCTTCCGGCGTCACGACATTCATCGGGTCCGCATCTGCGGTTTCATTGCGGGGGGAACGACGCGACCGGCGACGCGGCTCACGCGGTTCGCGGGGCTCTCGCGCCTGCTGTTCGGACCGGTTCTCTTCGCCATTGTCCTGGGCGTCCGCCTCTTCGCCCTCTTCGGCATTCACATCACGCTTGGGCGCGTTGGCCTGCAGGATGCGGAAATAGTGTTCGGCGTGCTGATACAGATTTTCTGCGCGCACACGATCACCAGACGAGGCCGCATCGCGAGCCAGCTGGGAGTATTTGTCAAAGATCTGGGACGCATTTCCCCGAATCTTCACCTCCGGACCATTACTCTCGAAAGTCCGGTTGGCCGGGTTACTGGACTTCCGTCCTCGTCCGCGCTGACGCTTCATGTCGCCTATCCCTGTTTACCAGCGATGCAAGTTACCCTGCGGTTCAAGCTGTGCATTCGCAGGTGCAATCCTGCGCGCCTATAGGAGGTTTTTGTCTTTGGCCGGATATATTCAGACGGCTTTGTCCGGCCGCGCATGCCCCCGCATTGGCGCGAGCCATCTGTTGATTTCGAAACTAGACCGCAATTTTCAGCATTCCAAGCCTTTTTAGCGGCTGCTGCAGTTGCGAAAGCCGAGAACCACGCGCGGCAGTCCGGCCAGATCATTCAACACCTCAACCCCGACAAGCCCCGCCGCCCGCGCAAGACCACTGACCGCCGCTGCCTGATCATAGCCAATTTCGAGTGCGAACAATCCATCCGGACGCAGGATTCGCGGCAGGTCATCCAGAATCACGCGATAGGCGTCCAGCCCGTCCTCACCTCCATCGAGCGCCAGGTGCGGCTCAAAATCACGTACCTCCGGCTCCAGCCCGGTCAAGACATCACTGACGATGTAAGGCGGGTTCGACACCACAATATCGGCGCTCTCATCTGCCAGGGCGTGAGACCAGGACGTCTGAAGAAAACGTACCCGCTCGCTCACTCCCACACGCGCGGCATTGGCCTGAGCCACAGCGAGCGCCCGGGACGACACATCCACGCCCAGACCGGTCCAGTCGGCTCGTTCGTGCAGCAGGGCCAACACGATCGCGCCCGAGCCCGTACCCAGATCGACCAGCTCGACCGAACGCCCCAGAGAGTCGGACCGCGCCGACGGACGGCGCGACAGCACGGCCTCTACAAGCGTTTCCGTGTCCGCTCTCGGGGTCAGAACATCGCCCGTCACAGCCAGATCGATCGTCCAGAAGGGTTGAGTGCCCAGAACCTGGGACAGAGGTTTGCGGGTCAGACGGGCCGTGGCGAGATCGGCTAGGTCAAACAGTTTTTGCCAGGGTGCAAGCACAGGATCGGCCAACGCCTCAGCCAGGCGTGCCGGTGCCAGAGCATGTTCAATGAGAAAGCGGACCTCCTGGTCCACCGCATGAATACCCGCCGCGTCCAGACGCCTAAGCAGGTCCCGCCGGATATCGGCCAGCGACAGGCCTTGCCAGCTGACGAACAGGCCATGTCCGGGCCGTTGACGGTGTTGGTCGGCGGCGCGGTCCGCCAGCGCCGCGAAATCCTCGCTCACGCCTCCTCTTCCAGGGCCGCCAGACGACGGGCCTGGTCCTCGGAAATCAGGGCGGTGACCACTTCGTCCAGACCGTCCCCGGCCACGATCTCGTCGAGCTTGTAGAGCGTGAGGTTAATCCGGTGATCCGAGACACGCCCCTGCGGAAAGTTGTAAGTCCGGATGCGCTCCGAGCGGTCACCCGAACCGATCTGGTCCTTACGTTCCGCCGCGCGTTCAGCTGCAGCAGCCTCACGGCGCATGTCATAAAGCTTCGCGGCCAGCAATTCCGCGGCCTTGGCCCGGTTCTGGTGCTGCGATTTTTCCGCGCAGACCACCATGATCCCGGTCGGGATATGGGTCATGCGCACAGCGGATTCGGTCTTGTTGACGTGCTGCCCACCGGCACCGGAAGCACGCATGGTATCCACCCGCACATCGCTCATATCGAGCCCGGCCTCGACCTCATCGGGTTTGGGCATTATGGCCACTGTCGCGGCTGAGGTGTGGATACGGCCCTGGCTTTCTGTCGCCGGCACACGCTGGACCCGGTGAACACCGCTCTCAAATTTCAGACGCCCGAACACGCCTGGTCCGGAGACCGAGGCGATGACCTCCTTGTAGCCACCCTGTTCACCTTCTGACGCACTGTCGAGTGACCAAGACCAGCCCTGCAGCTGGGCGTAACGTTCATACATGCGATAAAGATCGCCGGCGAACAGAGCCGCCTCATCGCCACCCGTGCCCGCACGGATCTCGACCAGGGCATCCGCGCTGTCATCCTTGTCCTTGGGCAGGAGCAGCAGCGACATTTCATGTTCCAGGTCGGGCAGCTGCTCCTTGAGAGCGTAATACTCGTCCTTCGCCATCTCGGCCATGTCGGCATCATCGCCGTTCATCATCTCCTCGAGGTCGATGAGTTCCTGGCGTGCGGCCTTGAGCTCGGAGGCCTTCTGGGCCACCGGCTTGAGTTCGGCATGTTCCTTCGACAGCTTGACGATTTCCTCCGCGTCGGCGGCAGCGCCAAGACGGGCTTCAACCTGGTCAAACCGGTCGATAACGAGGGCGAGTCGGGCTTCGGGTGCGTGCATCCCGTTCGGTTAGCATTCAAAGCCCGTCTTGAAAATATCGCGGCGCTGTTGGTGGCCCCTAACCGGCCAGCGTCACACCCGTCACGATGCCTGCCATACCGATGAGCGTCAGCGTGCTGAGCACAAAAACAGCAAACCGCGCCGGAACAAAATTCCACAGAGCCTGCACCAGGCTGTGAGCAACACGGAAAACCACATAGGCCCAGGCCAAACCTGTCAGCCAGACGGTCTCGGCACCGACCAGATGACCGTACACGACAAGCGCATAAAAAACCGTCGGCTGCTCGTGCAGGTGATTATAGTTATCGGCGATCCGGCTGACCTCGACCGGCAGGATGTCCAGTTCGCCCTTGCGCCGGATCTTTGTGGCATCAATACCCGCCTTGTGCATGGCCGGAAGTCGCGTGGCATACATCCACAGCCACATGAACAATGTCCAGATGATCAGTGCCAGCATGGGCGTCAAAAGCGATGTCATGGATGTCCCTTCCCGATGGTGTTTGACCGCATCAGGCCGTGCACCGAAGATCGGGTCAAGTCTCGAGCCGCTCTGTGTCAGGTCTGCTGGGTCTTCAAACGCACATCCGCCTCGGGCGCCTCGAAGACCTCAAACGCCTCCAGAAGATCGGCCATTGAGTCAGACACTTGCAGGGCGTTGCGATGCATGGGCGCGAGAAATCCCTTTTGCGTCATGCCGTCAATAAAGCGCACAAGATCATCATAGAACCCGTCCACATTGAGCAATCCGAAGGGTTTGCGGTGTTGTCCGAGCTGCCCCCAGGTCCAGATCTCGAACAATTCCTCCATGGTGCCGATGCCGCCGGGCAGCGCGATAAACCCGTCAGCCAGCTGCTCCATCTTGGCCTTGCGCGCATGCATGGTGTGAACCACGTGCAACTCGCTCAGACCGAGATGAGCGATCTCCTTGAGCGCCATGAATTCGGGGATGACACCCACCACCCGGCCCCCGGCCTCGAGTGTGGCATCGGCAACCTCGCCCATTAGCCCCACCTGGCCACCGCCATAAACTAGCGTGATCTCCCGCTGTGCCAGCTCGCGCCCCAGCTTTTGTGCCGCCTTCATGAAAGCCGGCGACTTGCCCGGATTGGACCCGCAATACACGCAGATGGACTTCATCATCCCGAATCCCTGTTCGTCCCCACGTTTTGTGATTTATCCTGAGATAAACAGAGGGGGAATAGTTTCATGTCGCAATTGCTGATGGCCCTGCTTACCGCATCGAGTCTCATTCAGGCTGCACCGGTTCAAGACACGCCATCCCACGCCTTGCCCGTCGAGATGTGTCGCGGATATTTTTTCCTGCCGCTTGATCTCGCTTCCCCGGACACTGCCTCCCCGGACGAGACCGCAGAGCCCCGTCGGTTATGGTTCATCTATGATACGGGCGCGGCAACGACACACGTCGACCCGGACAGTATTGCCCGCATTTCGTCTTCACGTGTGCGCGCCGGTCAGCGGGCCAATTTCTCGGACCTCTCAATCGGACCAGTCAATGTGAACCGGATGCAAGCGCGCGTCAGTGAGCTTGACCATCTTTCGCTCGCCTTGGGGCGCGAAATTGACGGTATTCTCTCCTATCAGACGTTTGACGGTTTTCTGCTCACGCTTGATTATGAGACCGGTTCGATCCATCTGCGTGAGGGTGCGCTGCCCCCGGCAGACGGCGAAACGGTATTCAGCGTCCGGGGCCCCGATATCCGCCCCTGGATGGAGGTGAGATTCTCCAACCGCACCCGGCGCCTGCTTGTCGATAGCGGCGCGGCCAATACAGCCCTGACATTGAATAACCTGGACCGCTATGATCTCGTTGATGAACCGCGGCCCTACGGCGCGTCCGTCCATCTTAACCGCGTTGAGCGACGATCCGCTGCACGTGCAGACCATGACGTCTATCTGGGGCCCCACATCCTGCAAACGCCGATGCTCGATACATCCAATGGTACGGAATTGTTCGGCGGAGATGTGATGCGCCACTTCAACTGGACATTCGACATCGCCAACAAGCGCGTACAACTGGACCGGATCGACCCGCAAACACCGATCAGCTTCCCGCCCCTGCGCGCCCACGGCATGGTGTTTCGACCCCGCGATAACGGTTTTGAGGTGGTGTCTGTCGTGGATGGTACGCCGGCCGACATCGCCGATATTCAGCCCGGTGATTTCATTACCCACTATGATCATGAACCGGTTGCCTCACGAACCTGCGAACCGGATGAAACACCACGCCTTCATCTGGTTTTGCAGCGCGAGAGCGAAACACTCGAGCGCGAGCTAGATCTGTTTGTGCTGGTGCCGTGAGTGCACACCGTCCTTCAGGCTTGAACCAGCGCGGCTTCCACCGCTTTTGTCCAGCCTACCCAAATGTCTGAGCCCGCCTCGATAACCGGGCGCTTGATCAGTGTGGGATGCTCGATCAACAGGGCCGCAGTGTCCGTTTCAGCCCGCACACGCTGCTCATCATCTAGTCCGCGCCATGTGGTGGATCGTGTATTGACGAGACGCTTGGACTCGATTTTCGCCAGCCAGACGGGGACCCGGTCCGCCAGATCCGCCTCCGCCCGGATGTCCACAAAACGCGTCTCCCGGCCAGCATCAGCCAGCGCTTTGAGCGCTTTCTTGCAGGTATCACAGTTTTTCAGACCGTAAAGCGTGATCATGTCGAACGTCCTTGTGGCGGAATCAAAAAGGGGAGGGCGAGCCCTCCCCTTTCCGGGTGACTGGCGGGTCTAGTCAATCGTGACCCGCACCAGATTATCGTCCGAATTGCGATCAATCAGCTTGTTGTAGGGATCGATACCGACATAAGCCGGACGCTCGTCCACGATGAAGCTGAATTCCATCGTTTCTTCATTGATGCGGTGCTTGTCCAGGTAGAGCACATGATCTGAGCCCTCCAGCGCGCCATCCAGATTGCGATTGAAGACACCGATATCGATCAGATAATCGATGGGCTCTTCAGTTTGCTCACCTTCACCTGTCGCCCAGAACTTCTTGGCATTGATGGTGAAGGAGACCTCCCAACGGCCATCTTCGAGCTCTGTTGCTGTCGGAGCGGGTTCGCTGTCCTCGACATTAAGATCAAAAAGCACGATCCGTTCGAAGAAATCGTGGATCATGCCCTCCCATTCCGGTCCGGCCTCCTCACGCAGGATACGCAGGAAGTCGAGAGTGGTCGCATAGGGCTCGGAGGAATAGGCACGCTCGTCGATGAGACGCCGCATGGCACGATTGACCGTCTCCTCTCCCACATAGTCCTGCAGGGCGTACATGATCACGGCACCCTTGCGGTAGTGGATATAGGCCTGGTTCTCGACACGATAGAGCGGCTGCTCTTCGATGGCTTCAGAGCCCCGCCCACCCAGATAGGTGTCCAGCTCCCATTTGAGGAAGCGTCGCATGGCGTCATCGCCGTATTCCTGGCGCATGACCATCAGTGCGGAATACTGAGCGAAAGTCTCGATCAGCATCGTTCCGCCCTGCACATTGGCCGACATGACCTGGTGCGCCCACCACTGGTGCGCCGCTTCGTGCGCGGTCACGTAGTAGACATAGTCAATATCATCGGGATCACGCAGATCCCCGATAAAACCAATGCCTTCCGAGTAGGGAATAGTGTTCGGAAAGGCTTGGGCGAACGAGGCATAGGCCGGAAACTCCAGAACGCGGAACTGTCGATACTGATACGGGCTTAAAGTCTCGGAGAAGTAACGCAGGCTGTCTTCTGACGCTTCCAGCATTCGCTCCACATTCCAGTGGTGAGGAGCGTGGTAGAAGACCTGAAGATTGATCCCATCAACCTCTCGACTTTCGACTTCATATTCGGCCGACAGCCATGAGTAGAAGTTCAGGATCGGCCGATCCATCACATACTCGAAATACCGGCGATCTCCCTCAACCCATTCCCGCTGCAGATAACCCGGCGCAATAGCAATCTGATCCGCGGCAGTCGAAACAATCGTTCGGAACGTCACATAGTGAGAATTGGTGATGCCATTCTCATAGTGGCGGTGCTCATCCTCGAGATCATGCGCTCGCTCGATTGGCTCCAGCCCCTGTCGGCGCCGTTGAGCCCGGTCCTGCAACCGACGACCCGCATCGAAACCGATTTGCGGCATGGATTCGCCATTGTTGAAGAAGGTCCCGTTATAGTTGACCGTCGTCACATTGCCGGAATTCCGGAAACCCGGATTGCTGCGCTCCACCTCGAAGCTGAAATTCCGACTCTCACCGGGCTGAATCGCAGTCTCCAGATCAAAGCTGTAAAACCGGAAACGCTCGTCAGATGTTGCCAGCTCCCCTCCTTCAATCTCCTGGCTAACGACAGTTGTCCCGGCGCCATAGGAGATCCACACGGTCTCAAGCGGTTCATCCGTCAGATTCTGCAGCATGTATTCGCCAGCTGCCACATAACGACGCTCATCCGGATAGATGTCCACCTCATACAGGGTGTTCGTGATGGTTGGCTGGGGCGCGTCCAGTAGATGCACATACAGCCGCTCATACTCCGCCGCCATGCGACGACCCTCAGGACCAGAGATATAGGTGTTGAGAATATTCGTATTATAGAAGATCACCCCACCTGTGAGCACCGCACCCACGACTGAGACCAGTGCTAGACCACCCGTTGCCGGCGAGAAGGATGCCGGCAAGGCCTTCAGGCGCTGCACGATCGGGGTCAGCGCTCCACGGCTCCAGAGCTGATAGGACAACACCATCAACAAGAGTGCCCAGAAGGCCCAGTAGCTGTTGAACCAGAGCAGCATGCCAAGGAAATGGCCATACCCGTTCATGTCGGAGTAAGGCGCGCCCGGCGTCGATCCATATTGATAGAGGTTGTGATCAAAACCGATCTGGCTGATCACCAAGGACACGACAAAGAAGACCAGCATGGCTGCCATGCCGAGCCAGCGATTGTTGAACAAGACCTGCAGGAAAATCGCCAGAGCCGCCAGAAGAGCGGCCGGGAAGACGATCTGCAGAACCCCGCGCAACACATACTGATCCAGCTCAAAAACCGTGTAGCCCATGATCATCTGAGACAGGATGGCAGCGATAATCGCGACAACGGCCAGGGCGACGATAACCACCATCATGCCGAGGAATTTGGACGTCACAAACACCCAGCTAGGTGTGGGCGTCGCATCAACGATCTCATTGAAGGCAAACCGCCGTTCCCGCCACACCAGCTCTGCAGCATAGTAGATCACGATGATGATCGGGATAATGGAATAGGCGCCAGCTACCGTATTCATCATCACCCGGGTCACCGGATAGTTGTCTGTGCCGTAAAGACCGCTCGCGAAGAAAAAGCCCGGGACGGTATTGAACAGGCCAAAGGCCAGAATGACCCAGAAGGCCACATTCAAAACCACGCCCTTCACCTCGAAACTCGTGCGGGCAAAGAATTGTTGCCGAACGGTGGACGCGTTCAGCATGGGCTGGACACGCGGCAGATCGATATCTGAAATGGCGCTGACAGGCCCTTTCGCCTGTTGTGCCTTGCCCGCCTTGCGGCTGGATCCGGACCCGGCCTTGCGGAACTGGAAAGTCATGATGGTGATCGCCAGAAGCGCGCTCCCGATACCGATCCACATCAACCGGTTCATCAGGAAGGTGCTCTCAAACGGCACGACCTGCGTATTGGCTTCAAACGCCGTCCAGTAACGGGTGACCTCGCTGAAAGTGTTGAACCCGAACGGGTCGATCAGCGCCAGTTCGTCGCGCAAGCTCGGTTCCTGGCCGGCGATGGTGCTGCCAACAAGATAGAGCACGATCAGCCCGAGGAAGCCGATCCAGACCGCAAGATTAGACCGCGTGAAACTGGCGATCGCATAAAGGATGGTGCCGACGACCCACATATTGACCAGGCCGAAGACCAAATAGATGTAGAGATACCAGTTCAAATTCGTCGGACCGATGAGTTCCTGGTCCAGCCAGGGCATCTGGGACCCGATCAAAAAGGCCAGCGGCACGCTGGCAAAACACAGCGCTGTGGCGACAAATCCACCGATGAAGCGACCCAATACAAAGCCGAGTTTTCCGATTGGACGTGAAAAGAATATCTCTTCCATCTTGAAAGAGCGGTCACGCAAAACCCCGGATGAGAGGAATGCGGCCGGAATCAACCCGCCAAAGAGCGAGAAGATCAGAACATTGATAGTCAGCGCATTGGGCGAGTTAATATTGGTGCTGCCGCCACCGCCAACCTGTACCTGGTCAATCGTGACACCGGCAAACACCAGCAGAAAGAAAATCGCGAAGACCGCGATGAAAACGGGCGAGAACAGCTGATAGCGGATCTCAAACCCGGCAATTTTCGAGAGCATAGCGTGCTCCTTTCAAGTCGGGTTCAAATCAGGCCGCTTGGGCCGCTTCAGCATTATTGCCACGAATAGTCGAGAAATAGACGTCCTCGAGATCGGCGGTGACGGGTTCGAAACCCTCACCCGGATTGTCATCCGACAAGACGTGGACACGCACCTGGCCCATGGTCAGGCGTTCGGAAATCACGGTGTAACGCTCGCGCAGCGCCGCAAGATCAGCCTTCGCAATCGTCTTGCCCCAGACCTTGCCGTCCAGCTCACGGACCAGCGAGTCAGGGGAGCCCTTCTTGACGATCTGACCGCGATTCATGATCGCCATGTTCGGGCAAAGATCGGCGACATCTTCCACGATATGGGTGGACAGGATGATCACCACATTCTCCCCGATCTCGGACAGCAAATTATGGAAACGATTGCGTTCTTCCGGGTCGAGACCCGCCGTCGGTTCGTCAACGATGATGAGTTGCGGATCACCGATCAGGGCCTGGGCAATGCCGAACCGCTGGCGCATACCGCCGGAATAAGAGGCGACGGATTTCTTCGCGTGCTGGGTCAGATTGGTCTGTTCCAGAAGGGTTTCAACAAGATGCTTGCGCTCCTTGCCGTTGGAAATACCCTTCAATACGGCCAGATGATCCAGCATCGCTCGGGCCGACATACGGGGATAGACACCGAAATCCTGCGGCAGATAACCCAGGGTGGCGCGCAAGGCCTGCGGCTCCTTCAGCACATCCATCTCGCCGAACTGGATTGAACCCTCATCGGCGGTTTGCAAGGTGGCAATCGTTCGCATGAGCGATGATTTGCCCGCACCGTTCGGGCCCAGAAGGCCGAACATGCCCTTGGGCACGCTCAGGCTGACCCCGTCCAAGGCGCGCACGCCATTGCCATAGGTTTTTGTCAGTCCGTTGATCTCAAGCATAGACATGTGCGGAACCTGTCCGCCTCCCCAATATTGACCCCATTACTCCCGAAGCCTAGAACGGGAGTTGTCAGCGTTTCAAATGATCGATTGTTCACGCAAGTGAAAAGCGGGACTATTGGTCCGCGTGTCCCCCATCCGATCACGCTGAAATTCCCTTATCCGGCGAGACATTTAGTCTGACAGACGAGAAACGTGGCCTGACAACAACAGAGGTGTTCACAATTCCGCCCCAATCGCGAAACGCGCATTGCACGTCAGGCGAAACTACCGTTTAAAACTTGTTAACGGATCCAATCGACAGGTCCAGGCGAGTTCATGGCGGGGGGCCGGAACATGAAATGTGTGCGTGTGTGGGCGATGGCCCTGTGTATTGGCCTGATGAGCTCGTCCGGTTTTGCACAGGAGCATTCGGGCGGCGAACAGGACACTCCGACGGGCGAAGCCCAGACTTCCGCCCCGGCCGTCACCACACCCCAGCGCATCGGTGTTTTTGGCGACTCCATAGCGGACGGCATATGGGTCGGTCTGCGCCGCAATCTTCGCCGTGATAATCGTGCCGGCGAGATCCTCCAGATGAGTGAGGTGTCCACCGGTCTGACCAATTACGTCTACCGCGACATCTCCGAGAAAACACGCGATCAGCTGGCTGAACAGGATTTCGATGTCGCCGTGGTGCTGTTCGGTTCCAATGATATCCAGGGCATTCGTCATGACAGTGGCGCGGTCTATAATTTCCGCTCCGCCGATTGGGAGACGGTGTATCGTGAGCGTATCCGCGATGTGGTGACCCAGCTGCAAACCGACGGGGCTACGGTCTACTGGGTCGGCCTGCCCGTCATGCGCTCCAGCCGCTATAATGCCAATACGATCTATCTCAACGGCATTTTCCGCGAAGAAGTCGAAGCCTTGGGGGCGGTCTTTATCTCGACCCGCGCGGTGACCGGTGATGCCGAGGGCAATTATTCCGCCTATCTGGCCGATGCCGGTGGCACTCAGCGCCTGGTACGGGCGGATGACGGCATTCATTTCACCCTGCCGGGTTATACCCGTCTCTCCGCGCCAGTTGCTGCCGCCATTCGTGAAGGCTGGGACAATCCCCGGCCTCAAATACCGCTTGTGGCCGAAGCCGAAATCGAAGACGAGGCCCCGGACGCTCTCGCGGACTGGCTGAACGTGGCCATTAATGGACAAGCCTATATCTGCCAACCGGTGACCCTCGACGCGCCAGATCCCAATGGCGCCGAAACCGGTACGCCCACCGTCAGTTCGGCAGATCAGTAGGCCCTCTCAGTCATGCTGTTTCCCACGCTCACTTTCGGCATTTTCTTTGTGGTCGTGCTCGGTTTCACCTGGGCGCTCGATCGCGAGAATGCCCGGCGCAAGTTTTTCCTCCTGGCCGCCAGCTATGTCTTCTACGGTTGGTGGGACTGGCGTTTCTGCTTCCTGCTCGCCATCAGCTCGATCGGCAACTGGATGCTCGGCCGGATCATCGGGCGATTGCCGGAAGGTCCCACCCGCGCCGCCGTGATCTGTTTCGGCGTCGTTCTCAATCTGGGCGTCCTGGCCTTCTTCAAATACTATGGCTTCTTTCTGGAAAATATCGGCGAAGCGCTGGCAATGGCCGGCTGGGAACGCGATCTGCCCCTGCTACAGGTCATCCTTCCGGTCGGAATTTCCTTCTACACCTTCCAGGGCATTTCCTATCTCATCGACGTGAAACGCGGCGAGGCCGATGGTGAGACCGGGCTTGTCGATGTGATGCTCTATATCTCCTTCTTCCCGCAACTGGTCGCCGGACCGATTGTGCGAGCAAAGGACTTCCTGCCTCAGCTGGACCGTGCACCCAGTATTTCACGTGGCGCCATGAGTCTGGGACTGTTGCTCATATTGTGGGGGCTGTTCAAGAAGACGGTGATCGCCAATGAGCTGGCGACAGGCCTGGTCGACCCGGTCTTCTTTTCGCCGGCCGAGTTCGGTGGCCTGGACCGCCTGTTTGCCGTCTATGGCTATGCGGTCCAGATCTATTGCGATTTCTCGGCCTATAGCGACATAGCCATCGGCGCCGCAGCGCTTCTGGGTTATCGGTTCAACAGGAATTTCGACCAGCCCTATCGCGCACGTTCCTTCCAGGATTTCTGGCGGCGCTGGCATATCTCCCTGTCCACCTGGCTGCGCGATTATCTCTACAAACCCCTCGGGGGCAGCCGGGGTGGCCCGTTTGCCACCAGCCGGAATCTGATGATCACCATGCTGCTGGGCGGATTGTGGCACGGTGCCGCCTGGACCTTCCTCGCCTGGGGTTTCATTCATGGCAGTGCCCTGATGATCGAACGCGCCCTTGGCCTCGCCCGGTCAGGCCGCGGGCTGATGAGCCTTGTGATCACCTTCCACGGCGTTTGCCTGGCCTGGATCCTGTTCCGTTCTCCCGATTTTGCCACAGCCTGGGCCTTCCTCACGGACTGGCACTCCATCACCGAACCGGTTTTCCAGCTCACTCCGTTCATAGCCGGCCTGGTCGTGTTCGGTCTGGGCCTGAATGCCCTGCCCCCGCGCCTGATCGAACAGGTCGCTATCGTGATGTCCCATCTGCGATCGCCGGGGCTGGCCCTGACCGGTGCAGTGGCGTTCGTGTTGATCGATGCGCTGCGCCAGCCCGGCATGGCGCCTTTCATCTATTTCCAGTTCTAGGGGTGCGTGATGAACGAGGATGACGATCTGCGGGACGCCCTGTTCGAACAGCCGGAAGATCCGGTCCAGCATGAGCGCGGACGCCTCTGGCTGAATAATGGCGTTTTGCTCAGCCTCCTTCTGGTGGCCGCACTCAATCCGGTTTCAATGGAGAGATGGGCCGCGGCCAAGGCACCGAATTGGGGCATCGAAACCATCCGACTGACCACACAGGTCTGGTCACAACGCATGCAATTGCTCGGACTCAACACACCTCGCGACGCTATTGAAACCTGGTGGGACGGCTTGCAGGGAACGGGGTGGCACGACATTCGCCTGCCCCGCTTTCAGGAGAAAACAACCGGCACGGCGTCTGAGGCCGAAAGCGAGCTGGAACTGACACCGGCTGCCTCCGAGGCGTCGCCGGAGGATGCGCGCTAGCGATTATTCGGCTGCGGCCTCCGAGGCTTCGCGTTCCTGGCGCAAAAGATCGGCCCGTGCCTCGACCATTTCGACAATATGTTCGACCATGGCCGCGTTGGTGACATTGTGGTCGGGACGTCCCGACACATACATCTTGCCCGACCCGGCTCCCCCGCCCGTGAAACCCAGATCGGTCATCAGGGCTTCGCCCGGACCATTGACCACACAGCCGATAATCGACAGCGAAATGGGCTCGGAGATATGAGAGAGCCGCTCTTCCAGGGTCTCGACGGTGCGGATCACATCAAATCCCTGCCGCGCACAGGACGGGCAGGCGATGATATTCACACCGCGCGTACGCAGCCCCAGAGATTTGAGGATATCAAATCCGACACGCACCTCTTCTTCCGGTTCCGCGGAGAGTGACACACGAATCGTGTCGCCAATACCGGCCCACAGAAGATTACCCATGCCGATCGAGGACTTCACGGTGCCGATACGCTGACCGCCGGCCTCAGTCACACCCAGGTGGAGCGGGGCATCGGTCGCCTCGGCCAAGGCCTGGTAAGCTGCAGCGGTCAGGAAGGGATCAGAGGCTTTTACCGAAATCTTGTATTCGCGGAAATCCAGATCCTCGAGAATACGGGCATGGTCGAGCGCGCTCTCCACCATCGCTTCAGGACAGGGCTCACCATATTTTTCAAGCAGATGCTTTTCCAAAGACCCGGCATTGACACCAATCCGGATCGCGCAGCCATGATCGCGGGCCGCCTGGACGACCTCCTTGACCCGGTCCATCGAGCCGATATTGCCCGGATTGATCCGCAGACAGGCCGCTCCGGCCTCTGCGGCTTCGATCCCGCGTTTATAGTGGAAGTGAATATCAGCAATCAGAGGCACCGTCGCCGCCCGGGCAATCTCCTTGAACGCGGCCGTGGAGTCTTCGTCAGGACAGGACACTCGGACCAGATCCACCCCGGCCTCTTCACACCGGCGTATCTGGTCAATCGTCGCCCCCGCGTCAGAAGTGGGCGTGTTGGTCATGGTTTGCACGGTGATCGGTGCATCGCCGCCCACCGGAACCGCGCCGACCATGATCTGGCGACTGGGACGACGCTCGATCATGCGCCACGGACGGACAGTACGGGGATCCTTGCCAGCTGCAGACATGACGATCAGCTCCAACGTGAAAGACGAGTCGGTCAGGATATAGACAGGTTTGACGCCGGTTTTAAGGCAGGTCCGACAATCGGCCGCAACTCAGCCTTCAGTGGGAGCCTCGGCCACATCTGATGGTGTGCCGGGAAGGGGCTGGTTTTCCAGCGCCTGGCCCTCTTCACCCAAACGCCCGACAGCTGCACCATCGCGTTCAAGAGCGATGGCTCCTGCATTGGCAGTCGAGACCTGGAGCCCGGCCTCAAGAGCCCGGTAGATCTCCCCGGCCTCAAGATCGCGCGCGAACAGGATGCGGCCCGAACGGTCGCGCACTTCCAGCCAGGTCGGGGACAGCGCGCGCAGCACCAGTTCAGACGAGGTCAGCGGTTCGCTGACCGGGAGTTCGTCCCAGATCTCGGCGACACTGGCGCGCACGGGTTCATCGCTGAAATCATCCATGGCCCAGTCAGGAATGGCATCCGGCGGCGCGGGCACACCCAGGAATTCGCTGCCGTCCTGCACCTGCTGCAGATACCACCATCCAATGGCCACAACGCTGACCAGGATCAGGACCGCACCAAAGGCACCCCGCGGCAAGCGGATATCCTTACGGGTCTTGGTCGCGGCTGTGGGGCGCGCCCGCCCCGTATCCGTATCCACTTCGCGTTTGAACTGTTCAACGATGGCATCGGCTTCCAGTCCCAGAAAGCTGGCATAGGTGCGCAGATATCCGATCGTATAGGCCCGGGCCGGCAGGCCGCGCGGGTCCATCGTCTCAATGGCTTCAAGATAGTCACGGCGAATACGCGTCCGCGCTGCAGCGGAATCGAGCGTCAGCCCGGCCTTGATACGAAGATCACGAAGCCGTTCTCCTGCGCTGAGCTGCAGGAGATCAGCACCCTCTTCGGAAAACACTGCGTCTACGGGCACAAAACCCGTGCTCGAAACTTGACCCGACATCACCCTACATCGCTCTCGTTCGCCCGGAGCGATCCTTTTCGCCCTCATACTTTATGACAGGGCGAGAGGTTAATAAAATCAAATCCTACCGGAGTTATCAACAGCCTCCGGCGGAAGGCCTATTTCTGTGCCAGCCGACACCAGTTGTGATCTGAGGCTATCGACCGGACTGTCAAGCCGCGGAGCAAGCCAGGTGCCAAGCTTTTCGGCATCGAGCTGACCGAGCATGGTCTTGATCGGCCCGATACTGCCACCCGCCATGGAAAGCCGGTTATAGCCCAATGCGATAAGCACCGCCGCTTCGAGCGGTCTCGACGCGATTTCACCGCAGACCGAGAGCGGAACCTCATGTTTGGTGCAGATGGTCTGTATCTGTTTGAACAGTCCGAGAGCGGGAGGGCTGAGTACATCATACCGTTCTGACACACGCGGATTCTGCCGGTCAGCCGCGAAGAAATACTGCATCAGATCATTGGCGCCCACGGCAATGAAGTCGACGCTGTCGATATAATGCTCCAGCGCGAACACCATGCCTGGCGTTTCCAGCATCAATCCGACCTCAACCGTTTCCGGCATAGGCAGATCCCGATGCTTCGCGAACAGCAATTCGCGCTCGAACATGTCGCGCGCCGCTCGCAATTCCCACGGGGCGGAAATCATCGGGAACATCAGCTTGAGCGAACGCCCGGCCGCGGCCCGGATCAGGGCGCGAAGCTGGTAACGCAACAGGCCCGGACGATCCAGCCCCATGCGAATGGCCCGCCAGCCCAGCGCCGGATTGGGCTCCTTGGTCGAAGGCGCAAAGGGTGCCACCTTGTCCCCGCCCAGATCCAGTGTGCGGAAGATGACCGGACGATCTCCGGCTGCATCCAGCACGGAACCATAGACCGTGGCCTGTTCATCCAGACGCGGCAGGGTTTCTGCGACCATGAACTGAAACTCGGTCCGGAAGAGCCCCACTCCATCCGCGCCGGTATCATCCATCTGAGTCAGTTCGATCAGAAGACCGGCATTCAGGTTGAGCGAAATCCGGCGCCCATCAGCTGTGACACTGGGTTTGTCGGCCAGGCTGGCATAGGCCGCCCGGCGACGACTCAGCGCATCCAGGCGTTCCTCATAGGTCACGATCACTTCAGCCGTCGGACGGATATGCAAAAGCCCGAACTCGCCATCGAGAATGACATCATCGCCGTTCTCAGCCCGGTCGAGCGCCCCTTCAACCTGACCCACAAGGGGAATACCCAGAGCCTTGGCGACAATGGCGGCATGTGAGGAGGCGGCGCCCTCTTCCAGCGCAATCCCCTTCAGCTTGTCGCGATCAAAATCGAGCAGTTCCGCCGGACCGATATTGCGCGCGAGCAAGATCGCGTTATCGGGCAGGTTCGCCAGTGTGGACGCGGAACCGTCCAGATGGCGCAACAGGCGATTGGCCAGATCCTCGAGATCGTGCAGGCGTTCACGGAAAATCGGGTCCTGGGCTTTCATCAGCCGCGCGCGGTTTTCATTGCGGACCCGTTCGACGGCGGCTTCGGCCGTCAGACCGCGCCGCACAGCCTCGTGGAGACGGTTCAGCCAGCCCCGGTCGTGCGCAAACATGCGATAAGCCTGCAGCACATCACGGCTGGGTCCACCAAAGGGAATGCGGCCGCTTTCGAACATGTCATCGATGGATGCGCGTAAGCCGAGAATGGCGTGCGTCAGCCTTTCGGCCTCGCTTGCGCTGTCATCAGCGATCAGTCGGGCCGACGACACATGCGGTTCGAACTTCACCACCACACCGGTTGCCAGCCCACTCGAATAGGCCCCGCCCTGCAGGCGTTCCGGTCGCGAGGGGCGCACATCCAGCTCGCCCAGCTCGCCCGTGTCCATGATCTCACCGGAGGAGACGATCTCGGCGAGCACCATGGCGACGGTCTGCAGCGTTTCGATCTCGTCTTCTTCCACCAGGCGCTGATCGGTGGACTGTGCTGTCAGAACGCCGACAAGACGGCCCCCGCGCAGGATTGGCACGCCGACAAAGGCCTTGAACGGTTCCTCACCGGTTTCCGGCTTGTAGGAGAAGGACGGGTGGGCCTGGGCATCTTCCACCGAGAACGGACGCGCCTGACGCGCCACGAGGCCCACAAGCCCTTCATCCTGTTTCAGCCGAACCTGGTGCACGGCCTCGTTTTTCAGGCCATGTGTGGCGCACAGCTCCAGCGCATTGGAAGCCCGTCGCAGATAGATGGAGCACACATCCCACCCGGCTTCATCGGCGATCAGATCCGTCAGATGGTCCAGACGTTCCTGTGCGTTTTCCTGCACGGCCATAAGCTCGCGCATGCGTTTGAGCAGGCGGCGCGGGTCTGTGGCAGTCCGGGTGATGGGCGGTTCTTGCATGAGTCAGACCTTGTCCAGTCCATAAGCGGCGTGCAGGGCACGCACCGCACGTTCGACAGAATCCTGTTCGATCAATGCTGAAATCTTGATTTCGGAAGTTGCCAGAAGCTTAACGGCGATACCGCGCTCCCCCAGAACCCCGAACAACGAGCGGGCAATGTCTGCTCTTTGTCGCAGACCTGCTCCAACAACAGACACTTTGGCGAGGTTTTCACCGGTCCGAACCGGCTCCGGTAAAGCCAGTCCGGCACACAGAGCGAGTGCCCGTTCGAGATCGCGCCCGGCGAGCGAGCATTCCAGATTGACGTGATCGGGTGTGCGCCCGTTCGACTGGACGATCATGTCGACCCCGATCTGTGCCCCGGCAAGGGTTGCAAAGACGACAGCCATCTGCTCGCCCGACGGATCAAGTCCCGGCAGGGACAGTCGGGCCTGGTCTCGCACATAGGCGACCCCGGACACCAGTCGCCGCTCGCTGATCTGCGCGCCATCGACCACATCCGTGCCCTGCGCGTCACCGGGAGCCGCGAAACTGGACAGGACCCGCATCGGCACGCTGTGGGTCTTGGCAAACTCTACCGAGCGGGCCTGAAGCACTTTTGCGCCCTGGGCTGCCAGTTCGAGCATTTCATCATGGCTGACCTGGTCGATCCGCCGTGCGGCGGGCTCCATCCGCGGATCCGTGGTGTAAACCCCGTCGACGTCTGTGTAGATGTCGCATCGCGCCTCCAGGGCAGCAGCCAGTGCGGCCGCAGAGAGGTCCGTGCCGCCGCGCCCCAGCGTCCGGATTTCACCGGTTTCAGTCATGCCCTGATAGCCCGCCAGAACGGGCACGATACCGGCGTCCATCATCTGAGCCAGGCCTCGACCATCCAGTCCGGATATTCGCGCAGAACCGGCAGGACCATCAGCCAGAACCGGGACCTGCCATCCCATCAGCGAGCGGGCCTTCAGCCCCTCGCCTTCCAGCGCCAGGGCCATAAGAGACGCGGAGACCTGTTCACCCGCTGCCAGCGCCACATCACTTTCAGCATGTCCCAGATCTCCACCCAGTTCGCGTGTGAGGCCCAGTATGCGATCCGTCTCACCCGCCATGGCAGACACGACAACAGCATGGGGCTCACCACGGCGCACGGCTTGCGCGACCAGTCGCGCGGAATGACGGATACGCTCGATCGAACCGACCGATGTGCCGCCAAATTTTGCGACCACGCGCTGCATGTGTCGCTCCCCTCAAACCTGCGCCGTTCGGGCCCTGTATCCCGGTGGCTGTGACGAGGACTGCTCAAATCGTCGCAGCCCACTCGATTAGCCGCCCGGCTGAGGCCATATTAAGGCACCCGGACCAAAGCGATTTCATCCTTGATCTAATTGCGCGGTCTTTTGGATGCAACGCCCGAACGCAAGCGGCAGACAACTCGCCCGGAAGGTGAACGCCATGGCACACGCAACCGCACCCGAAACTCTGTCCCGGCCCTCGGTCGATCCGGAGGAAGTCGAGAAATTCTCGCGCATTGCGTCGGAGTGGTGGGATCCCAATTCCAAATTCGCACCACTGCACAAGTTTAACCCGGTTCGCCTGGGCTTTATCCGGGACACGGTGTGCGATCATTTCGACCTGTCCGGCGAGACCCCGTTCGAGGGTCTCAGACTGCTCGATATCGGTTGTGGCGGTGGCCTGGTCAGCGAGCCCATGGCCCGTCTGGGCGCATCTGTCACCGCGGTGGATGCGGCAGAAGCCAATATCAAGACCGCCAGCGTACATGCGCAGGAATCCGGCCTGACGATCGATTACAGACACGGTGTGGCCGAGCAATTGCTCGAAGAGGGCGAAGCCCAGTTTGATGTGGTCCTGAATCTGGAAGTGATGGAGCACGTCGCCGATCCGCACCAATTCCTGATCGACAGCGCGCACCTGGTCAAACCCGGCGGGCTGATGATCGGCGCCACCATCAACCGCACTCCCAAAGCCTTTGCTCTGGCAATTGTCGGCGCGGAATGGGTTCTGGGCTGGCTGCCGCGCGGCACGCACCGGTTCAACAAGCTGGTCAAGCCGACCGAATTGTCGGCAGCGCTTCGGGCCGGAGGCATGACACCCGATGACGCGATCGGCGTGAGCTATAATCCGCTCAATGACCAATGGTCTTTGAGCGCAGACCCGTCGGTGAATTATATGATGATCGCGCGCAAACCGGGCTAATTCAGCTTTTTCGGCGGCGTGGGGGCGAGAGCGTCAGGCAGCGGCATGACCGGCACGCCCTCATCCTGGAGCGCTTCGCTGTCTGCCGCACTGGTTTCGCCGTAGATCAATCGTTCCGGCTTGTCACCCTCATGCATCGCCCGAGCTTCTCGGGCGAAATCTTCACCGACATAGTCATAGTTATCGCGAATATGGCTGCGGACCTGGGCCGCGATCTTCTGAAGATCCGCCTTCGCATCCCGGGCTTCGACCTGGCGTGCGGTGCGCACGGCGGGGGCCATCAAGGCCTTGCGTATATCGGTGGATCCGCAATGGGGGCACTCGACCAGGCCCCGCTCGACCTGCATCTCATAGGCGTCGGAATCGGAAAACCAGGCATCGAACGCATGGTCCTGGTCACATAACAGCGCGTACTTGATCATTCGCTTTCGTATTCGGTCGCTGGGTCAGCGGGCATCTGATCCCCCATGGATACCAGACCTTGGACCGGCGCGGAAACAGCACGGTCATGGCTGAGCGCAGGAATGCGTTGCCGCGCGTCCGACACTTTTCGCATATCCAGCACCGCATGCAAAATTCCGGGCTCGTCATGCTTGAGCTCGGCCACGATCTCGCCCCAAGGGCCGATAATCATGGAATGCCCCCAGGTCCGGCGGCCATCCTCATGAAGCCCGCCCTGGGCCGGGGCCAGCACATAGCTGCCGGTCTCAATCGCCCGTGCCCGAAGCAGGACCTCCCAGTGGGCCCGGCCTGTGGGACGGGTGAAAGCCGCCGGAACGGTCAGTATCTGTGCGCCGGCCTGCGCGAGAGCCCGGTAGAGATAGCCAAAGCGCACATCATAACAGATGGACAAGCCCAAACGCGCGTCGGCGATATCCGCGATCACAGGCTGCTGCCCCGGAGCATAGGTATCACTCTCGCGATAGGTCTCGCCCTGTCCGAGACCCACATCAAACATGTGGACCTTGTCATAGCGGGCCTGCAAAGCGCCATCGGGACCAAACACGACAGTCCGGTTGACCGCCTTGCCGGTCTCGCCCTTCAGAGCCAGCGAACCGATCACCAGATGCACACCCAGCTCGCCCGCCAGAGCCGAAAAGCGAGGCAAGGCCGGATCCGCGTTCTCGGGTTTCAGCACGGCCATCGCAGCGGCACTGTCCTTCTGGACGAGATTGGTGCATTCCGGTGTCAGCACACATCGTGCACCCTCATCCGCTGCCCGGCGGATGGCCACCTCGGCCACGTCCAGATTCGCATCCGGATCGATCCCGGAGCGCATCTGGACCAGGGCCACAGGCAAGGTATCCATCGGGCGAGCGCGCATGAGATCAGGCGTTGAGCAGCGGATCGAGCTTGCCGGCCCGTTCCAGCGCCATCATTTCGTCGCAGCCGCCGATATGCATGTCGCCAATAAAAATCTGCGGGAAGGTGTTTCCGCCATTGGAGCGCTGGATCATCTCCTGGCGCTTCTCGCGGTCCATGCCCGCCTCGATTTCGGTGAACGCGACACCCTTTTGCTTGAGCAGAGAGACTGCACGGGCGCAATAGCCGCACAGGGGACGTGTATAGATCGTTACTTGGCTCATCAGAATTCTCCTTTGCGCCCTATGTAGGCGGAGTCTCTTCCCGCACAACTTTGCACAATGTCACGACATCTACACGGATTGCGCCAGAGAGTTTGAGCAGTCGTGTACAGGCCGCGATCGTCGCGCCGGTGGTATAGACATCATCGACCAGAAGCACACGCTGCCCCAACAGCGCGTCCGGTTTGCGTACGGCAAACGCCCCCACCATATTGCGCCGCCGCCCGCTGGCGCTGCGCCCGGCCTGTGAAGGCGTGGCTTTCTTACGCACCAGGATATCCGTGCGCACGGGACACGATGTCCCCGACACCAGCGCCCGCGCCAGCAAGGCGGCCTGATTATACCGCCGGGCGAGCAGGCGCCGCCAGTGCAGCGGAACAGGAATGGCCAGGTCTGCTGCATCCAGTTCACGGCGTGCCGCCATACGCATCCACCGACCGAACTGGGGCAGCATCTCGACCCGGTCGGCCTTCTTGAACGCCAAGACCAGAGCGCTACTGGCCTCGTCATAGGCGAGCGGAGCGCGCAGGCTGTCGAACCGCGGCGGATGCGCAAGACACACGCCACACAGCCAGTCCTCCTGAGAGGTGTCGCCGCTATCCGGCACGGGGGCATATTCAAACGGGCGGCCACAGGATGAACACTGCGGCGGGGCGAGGAAGGTCAGTTCCCGCCATGGGTTGACGGCCAGATGCCCGGGATCATCCACAGCCTGGCCGCTAACCGGACACTGCGGTGGCCAGACTAGATCGCAGGCGCGCCGAAACAGCGGCCGGAGCGGAGAAAACACAGTTCTCGCCCCTTTCCCGGACGCTGAAAAACGCGCATATCCCCCTCGTGATGACAGAGATGCCTCCCCAGCTTTTCGATCGCCGCCTGTTGCGGCAGCGTCGTGCCCGCCAAGCGGACAGCCTACACGATTTCAGCTTTCTCGTGGAGCGTGTCGCCGAGGATATGGTCGACCGGATCGAGAGTATCACACGCGATTTCGACCGTGTCCTGGTGCTCGGTGGGGGGCCGCGTTTTGTCCCGGCGCTCGCAGCGTCCGCCACAACCGGCAAGCTGGGCCATATCATCCAGACGGACATTGCCCGCCCTGTGGCCGCGAGCCTGCCCGGCGCGTCGCGTGCCTGTGTGGACGAGGAAAACCTTCCCTTTGCCGATGAGAGTTTCGACCTGGTTCTGGCACCGCTGAACCTGCACTGGTCCAACGATCTGCCGGGCACGCTGATCCAGATCAATCGCGCCCTGAAACCGGATGGCTTCCTGGCCCTGGCCCTGTTTGGCGGCCAGACCCTCACTGAGCTGCGCCGCGCCCTGATGATGGCGGAAAGTGCCCTCTCCGACGGTGTCCACAACCGTGTGTCACCCTTTGCGGGAACGTTTGACATGGCAGCCCTGCTGCAACGCGCCGGTTTTGCCCTGCCCGTCTCGGATATCGACCGGTTGACCGTGCGCTATGACAGCGCTTTTGACCTCATGCGGGACCTGCGCGGCATGGGCGAGACCAGCGTCCTGACCGACCGGCCCCGCCGTCCCGCCTCCCGAGCGCTCTTCATGCAGGCCGCAGCCCTTTACGCTGAACAATTCAGCGATCCTGATGGTCGGATCCGGGCCAGTTTCGAAATTGTGCATGCAGGAGGCTGGGCGCCTCATCCCGACCAGCCCAAGCCCAAACGCCCCGGCTCGGCCACGCACAGCCTGGCGGCGGCGCTTGGCACGACAGAGATCTCGGCAGGTGAGAAGGCCGGGGGTTAGAAACCGCCCGAAGCGTCGACAAACATTTGCTGAACCGTAGGGCCGATCAGGGCGAGTGCGCCCACACCGGCAATCGATATGATCACGGCGACAACGGAGTATTCGATCGCTGTTCCGCCGAACTCGTCTTTCCAGAACCGTGACCACCAGCGCATGCCGGACCCTTTCACCAGAGCGACACCGCTCACAGGCGGTCCCGCAGTTCAGCCGCAAGCGGCAGATCAGCTGCGGGCATTTTGAAATCCCGCAAATTCTCTTTCCGGACCCAGGCGATCTCCTGCCCTTCCTGGGGCTGGGGGAAACCGTCCCATGTCCGGCACAGGAAAAAAGGCATCACAATGTGAAATGCCTCGTACGGATGGGACACGAAAGCGAAGGGATGCAGGCAGCGCTCACACGGCTCCACCAGTAACTCCTCGCGCAATTCACGCACCACCGCCTGTTCCGGCGTTTCCCCGGGCTCGATCTTGCCGCCGGGAAACTCCCAAAGCCCTGCCATGTCCTTGCCGTCCGGTCGTTGCGCCAGAAGGATGCGGCCATCCGCATCAAGAAGGGCACACGCCGCCACATAAAGCACAGGCTTCGGGTTCTGACTCATGACACTGACCTCATTTTCTTAAAATGCCGTGCAGGAGAAGGGTTTACGGAAGCTTACCCGTCGGGCTGGGCGCTCAGGTCGATCACGTCCTGTGGCGGCTGACCGGCTGCGTCTTCAGCGCTCATATCATCCTCTTCGTCCGGTCCGGCAAGGTCCGGGCGCTGGATCTCGGCCTCCACGCGCAGTGTATCCACCAGGGTCTGCAGGTGTTCGAGCGTGTAATTGCTCACGATCTGAGGGCGCATCTGGTCGAGTGTGGGAGCCGGCTGACGACGCCGATCCTCGATCTGCAGCAAGTGCCAACCATACTCGGTCTGGAAGGGCGGCGAGACCTCACCCACCCGGGTGGAAAAGGCCACCGCTCCAAAGGCCGGCAGGATCCCGCCCCGCGTGAAATAGCCCAGATCCCCACCGTCAAGCCGGGTCGCATGATCCTGGCTCGTCGCAACGGCCAGTTCGGCAAAACTCTCTCCGGAGTCCAGCAGGATTTCGATTGCCTCGGCCTCCTCGCGCGTCCTCACCAGAATATGCCGGGCGCGCACCTCGTCGCCGAACCGCATGAAATTGATCTGTTCCTCATAGATGCGCTGGATCACCTCGTCGGTCACCGCATCATTCAGAGCCGTCTCCACAAGCACATTGGACAAAATGCGTTCGCGCGCCACAGCGAGGCGCCGATGCACTTCGGGATCTCGTTCGAGCCCCCGCGCCCGGGCTTCAAGCGCCAACAGGCGTTGGTCAATCAGCTCATCAAGCGCTCGCTCGAACACATCATCCCCAGGACCGACATCCTGTGCTCCCACATCGCCCGCCTGGTCTGTCAGTTCATGCATGACATGGGAGACGCGGATCAAAGTCCCGTTGACCCGGGCCACCACCGGATCGGCCTCGTCCGGCGACAACATCTCTTCCGGTCCGGAAAACGTCTCGGCAGTCCGCCGCGGCTCAGGGCCGCATGCCACCAGAAGGCCCAGGCCGAAAACCAAACATACTCTGACCCATACTGGTGCAGACATGGCGCGCTCTTACCTCGGATTGCTGTTCCAGCCGCGTGCCTTGATTGACACGCCATGCCCCCATCCTTAAGTCAGCCAGACGTTTAAAAGCAATGCTGCGACGAGTGTGTCTTGATGAATGAGACACCACGTCCGGCCTGAAAAGACCGTAAAGCCGTTATCATGCTGCCAATTGTTCGCAAGCTCTTCGGATCCTCCAACGATCGCAAGGTGCGCCGCCTGCGGCCCATCGTCGACAAGATCAATGCTCTGGAGCCCGATTTCGAAAGCTTGAGCAATGAGGGCCTGGCGGCCAAGACCGGCGAATTCCGGGCTCGCCTCGCCGATGGTGCCAAGCTGGAAAGCCTGATCCCTGAAGCCTTTGCCGCCGTCCGCGAAGCCGCGAAACGAACCTTGGGCCTGCGTCCCTACGACGTGCAGATGATGGGCGGCATCGTGCTGACCGAGGGCTCCATTGCGGAGATGAAAACCGGCGAAGGCAAGACCCTCGTTGCGACTTTGCCCGTTTACCTCAATGCCCTGCCGGGCAAGGGCGTGCATGTGGTGACGGTCAATGATTATCTCGCCAAGCGGGATGCCGAGTGGATGGCCAAGGTCTATGGCGCGCTGGGCATGTCCACAGGGGTCATCATGCATGGCCTGAGCGATGAACAGCGCCGCGCGGCCTATGCCTGCGACATCACCTACGCAACCAATAACGAGCTCGGCTTCGATTATCTGCGCGATAACATGAAACATTCCGTCGAGGAGATGGCTCAGCGCGGTCACGCCTTTGCCATCGTCGACGAGGTCGACTCCATCCTGATCGACGAAGCCCGCACGCCGCTGATCATCTCGGGTCGCACCGAGGACCGCACGGACTTCTACAAAACGATCAACGAACTCATCCCCCTGCTGGACGAGGACTGCTACGAGATTGACGAAAAAGCCCGTTCCATCCTGCTGACGGAAGAGGGCAATGAACGCGTCGAAGAGATGCTCAAAGAGCGCGACTTGCTCAAAGAGGGCGATCTCTACGACATCGAGAACATCTCGGTCGTTCACCACGTCAACCAGGCGCTGAAGGCCCACAAGATCTTCCAGCGCGACAAGGATTACATCGTCAAGGACAATGCCGTTGTCCTGATTGATGAATTCACTGGCCGGATGATGCCGGGACGCCGTTTGTCCGAAGGCCTGCACCAGGCGATCGAGGCCAAGGAAGGAACGGACATCCAGCCCGAGAACCAGACGCTGGCCTCTGTGACCTTCCAGAATTACTTCCGCCTCTATGACAAGCTGGCGGGCATGACCGGTACCGCATCGACCGAGGCCGACGAATTCCACTCGACCTATGGTCTTGATGTCGTGGAGATTCCCACCAACAAACCGATTGCCCGGATTGATGATGAGGATGTGGTCTTCCGTACGGCGGCTGAAAAATACGCTGCCATTGTCGACGATTTGATCGACTGCCAGGACCGTGGACAACCGGTTCTGGTGGGGACAGCCTCCATCGAGAAGTCGGAAATCATCTCCGCGCTTCTGGGCGACAAGAACCTCTTCAAGAAAGAGGTCGGTCATCTCTATCCCAAGGACGCAGCGGAAAAAGAAGCCTGGGAGAAGGACGGACGTCCTGAACGTCCACTCCTGAAAGAGATTCTCGCTCACCTGCCGATTGAGCACCAGGTCCTCAATGCGCGTTATCACGAAGCCGAAGCCGGTATAGTGGCTCAGGCCGGTGTCCCTGGCGCCGTGACCATTGCCACCAACATGGCCGGCCGCGGAACCGATATTCAGCTGGGCGGTAACCTAGACATGCGTCTGGAGGCCTGGCTCGACGCCCAGAAAACGGCTGGACGGGAACCGAGCGAAGCCGAGATTGAGGCGGAGCGCGACAGCATCGCCGCCGATATCGCTGCCAAGAAGCAACATGCCCTCGATGCCGGCGGCCTGTACGTGCTCGCGACGGAACGCCATGAAAGCCGCCGGATCGACAATCAGCTGCGTGGCCGGACCGGTCGTCAAGGTGATCCGGGTCGGTCGAAATTCTATGTGTCGGTCCAGGACGATCTGCTGCGCATCTTCGCCGCCGAACGGCTGGACATGATCATGCGTCGCCTGGGTCTCAAAGAAGGTGAAGCCATCGCGCACCCGTGGATGTCCAAGGCGCTAGAAACCTCGCAAGGCAAGGTGGAACAGCGCAATTTCGACATCCGGAAAAACGTCCTGAAATATGATGACGTGATGAATGACCAGCGTAAGGCGATCTTCGAACAGCGCATCGATTTCATGACCGCCGACGATGTCGCCGATGTCATCACCGACATGCGGCATGACGTGGCCGAAGATTTGGTCAAACATCACATCCCGCCCAAGGCCTATGCTGACCAATGGGATATCGAAGGCCTGAACCTCAAGGTGCAGGAGACATTCGGTCTTGAACTCCCCATCAGCGAGTGGGCCGCCGAAGAAGGCATCGCGGATGAGGAAATCCTCGAGCGTCTACTGTCAGAGGCCGACAAGGCCTATGCGGCCAAGGTCGCATCTGCCAGCCCGGACCTGATGCGCCGCGTGGAGAAATCCATTCTGCTGCAGGCGATTGATCTGAACTGGCGTGAACACCTGCAAAACCTCGATGCCATGCGCTCCATGATTGGTTTGCGCTCCTACGCCCAACGCAATCCGCTGAATGAATACAAACAGGAAGCCTTCGAGCTGTTTGAACGCCTGACCGACAATATGCGGTCCGAAGTGACACAGAAACTGATGCTTCTACGTTTGGAGCGGGCGCCAGAACCTGCCGCGGCTCCGGCTCCGCAGGGACTGACGGAAACACACATCAATCCAGATACCGGCCGGAATGAAATGGCCTCGGCGCAACAGGCGGCCCCTCGGGCACGCCCGCCCGCGCCGCCCTTGCGCAAACCCGCGCAAAATCTGGACCCAACGCGCCCGGAAACCTGGGGCCGTGTCTCGCGCAATGCGCCCTGCCCGTGTGGCTCCGGCAAGAAGTACAAGCATTGCCACGGTGCATTGACGCCCTCTGCTACCGACAATGACGGCTAGGGAGTTTTCGCTTCGTCCGGCGCGGCCGGGTGAGGCGACGCCCCTGTCGGAACTATGTCTCCTTTCAAAGGCCTATTGGGGCTATCCGGCAGATTTTCTTGACGCCTGCCGACCGTATTTGCGTGTCGAGGAAACGGATATTGAGCAGGGCCATACCTGGGTCGCTCAAAGGCCCGATGGAGCCGTGCGCGGTGTCTGCCAGATTGCTCCGGGTCATCCGGTCGGCAATCTCGATCTATTGTTTATTCATCCCGACATGATGGGCAAGGGCATCGGCCGTGCCTTGTTTTGGAATGCCTGTGACCGCCTTCGCGCGGCCGGAGAGCGTCGCGTGACCTTGCTGTCCGACCCCCAGGCCGAATCCGCCTATCTGAAGTGGGGCGCCCACCGGATCGAGATGCGGGCCTCAGATGTGTTTCCGGGCCGTCTCCTGCCCTGGATGGCCATGGATCTGCGCTGAGCTTCGCCTGACATGAGAACGGCCGGACCCCATGAAGGATCCGGCCGCCGCCCCCAGCGATGCGATCGGGGGGATGCAGGCTGAGGACTGTCTCGATTAGAAGTCCAGGCTGGACACAGAGACGGAGTTGCCGATGGCGGCAGCCGTCACGGACACATCACCCGTGATGTTTTCGATTTCCACATTCGCTTCCGCACCCGTGAATGCGTTGTTCAGCTGTGTAGAATTCAGACGCATGTCAGCCGTATCCGGCAGCGTGGAGACGCTGAGGGAGTTGGAGATCGCAGCCGTCGTGCTGGTCACTTCACCGGTGACGTTGGACACGCCCACATTGGAGTAAGCGCGCGGGTCGATATTGGTCGTCTGATAGTTGTTGATCGACGCAAAATTGGATGCGCTGACTTCATAGGACGCAGAGTTGGCAATTGCAGCCGAGGTCAGCGCCACATCACCGGTCACGTTCTGAACGTGGCCGTTCAGCTTAGACACGGCATCCCCACGGAAGAATTGGTTGTTGCTCAGATTCAGGTTTTCACCCGACGCTTCAACAGACAGGGAATTGCCGATCGCCGCAGACGTGGCGGACACATCACCGGCTACATTCTCGACACCCAGGCTCAGCTTGGATTCGAAATTGCCGATCGCCACCTGATGATTGGCGATATTGGCATAATCCGCATCACTGTCGATGGTCACGGATGCAGAGTTGCCGATGGCCGCCGCCGTTGCCGACACATCACCCGTGATGTTGTCGATGTCGGAATTGAGTTCAGAATAGGCACCACGATAGGTGGACTGAACATTGTTGATCTGCGGATTGCCATCCAGATCGGCCGAGAACGAGTTGTTGATCGCGGCAGACGTCAGGGCAACCTCGCCCTGAACGTTCTCAACGTCGGAATTGAGTTGAGCACGCGCCTGCGCCCAGTTGCGCTGGACATTGTTGATCGTGCGGTCCTGGGCAAAGGCCGGAGCGGACAGTGCAACGCCAGCAATAACCAGAGCGGTGGAAATCATGTGCTTTTTCATAGTCGTGTCTCCCGAGACATTTCACATTTGCCACCCCAGTCGGTGACGTCCCACACGTCGCAATCCATCTGCCATGCCAGTTTGCCCGCCCGATCACCCTTAACGGCGGGTAAATTTTTTTCTTAGGATTATTATAAAAACAAATTCAAACACTTACACGAATGCCGCAAATCCTAATCAAACGTAAACGCGTCCCGGGCCAGTTTAACCACGCCGTTAACGTCTCGTTTTCGAATACGATCTGTGTCGTTCCGGGCCAAGTGTCAGTAAACAAAGTGTAAATCTGGCAAGTTCTGGCACGCCCGATGACGCATTCCCCTGACGGGAGAGCCTTGAAATCAATGGACTTCCCGGGACGGGAGTCGAATTAGCGCTCTGCGAGAGATCCTGCCAGACGCGTTCGCTTTTTATAAGAATTTTCAGGGGCATATTTACGGTTTGCAAACCATGAATCCGGTTCGGAGAAATCCGGGCCGGCGCCTAATTGTCTGTTTTTATTGAAGGGCACTGAAAAACCCGCCTTCAACCGGCCAAACTTGGTCCCGCGATTGCACAGATGTGTCCTGACACGCGAGCGATACGGGAATGAAACAATGACAGGCCTTCTTCTAATAGCGATGGCGAGCCTTACCCAGGCCCAGGGCTATCCGCAGACCCAGCCCTATGGCACCACCCACGCGGACATGGCCACGCCCTATGAGGCGCCACAACGCGATGCCCAGGGCAATCGGATTGTGATCAATGGCCGTGTTATCGACAGTGAGGATCAGGGCACACCCGGTCGACCTGTCACACTGAGCAATCGCCCCGCCTCAACGCTGGCAGCCGGTGGCACTTTGGGCCGCCCTAGTGTCACCGCGGCGGCGATCGGCAATAGCGTCTCCATCACCGGCGTATCCAATACGACGATCATCATCGAACAGCGCAATCAGGCCAGTCAGACTGTAAACATCGGCACGAGACAGACCTCGAACGGAGGCGAGAATGACTAGAGCGCCCCTTCTGGCACTCGCAACCGCACTGGGATTGTCCGCCTGTCAGACGACGAGCGATCCCCAGGCGCCGGTGGTGCCGGTCACGCCTCTGTCCGGCGCCCCCATTCAGACGGTTGAGACCGACTACACAGCATCGCTGCAATGCCTGGCGAGTTTTGCCGGCGCACAGAATTATCCCGCCCCGCGTGTTGCGGTCGGCCACATCTCCGATTTAACGGGAGCCGATGACTACATGTCCGGTCGTCGCCTGACCCAGGGCGCGACCTTGATGGCAATATCGGCCGCAGATACCGCCGGTATGCGGGTTGTTGAGCGATTCGACATGGGCGTGGTCCAGGTGGAGCTCGACTATGCGCAGAACGGCCTCGTGCGGGATGCGCCCAATCGCCTGCGTCAGATCCAGCAAGGCCAGATCGAAGGTGCAGACCTGTATCTTGTCGGCGGTCTCACCGAGTTCAATCCCAATATCCGCTCTTCGGGCCGCACGGCCTATGCCAGTGTTCTGGGCGATAGTGGCGGTGCCGGAACCTATTCCGGCTCGGAATATGTCATTGATATCGGCATGGACCTTCGCCTCATTGATGTGCGCTCCACCGAAGTGATTGCCGTTCGGGCCTTCCGCAAACAGGTGCGCGGTCGTGAGATTGAAAGCGGCGTGTTTGCTTTCATGGATGACATTGTCATCGATATTGGCGGCGGTGAACGTGCGCTTGAACCTGTCCAGACCGCTGTTCGGGCCATGGTCGACCGAGCCGTGTTCGAATTCATGGCCAGTCTGTACGATCTCCAGACGGGATCCTGCGTCGATGGACAGCCCGCACGCGCGCGTGTGCAACAGGCCCAGCACGCCCAGCGCCAGGTCGCACCTCAACCGGCCCCGCGTCAGGTCGCGCAGACCGCGCCTCAGCGTCAGCCGAGCCCGGTTCCCGCTGCCCCCTCGATCCAGAGCCCGGCAGCTGTCTCGACCGCTCCGGACCGCTCGACCCACACCGGCTATGGTCTCCATCTGGCCTCTTATCGCACCATGTGGAATGCCAATCGCCAGTGGCCCGAGATCCGGTCTGCCTATGAGCAGATCCTGGGAGACCGTCATGGCCGCATCGTCGCGGACGATGGGGGAAATGAAGGCACAATCTTCCGGGTCATGGCCGGTCCCTGGCCCAATGAGGCCGCCGCGGCCAGCGCCTGTCGCGATATTCGAAACCTGGGCGGACAGTGCGCCGTGACCGCCTACGCAGGCGATGCGATGATGCGCTATTGATCGCTGCGTCTCTCTTACGTGTCAAAAAGGCCGGATCCATGGATCCGGCCTTTCTTTTTGTGGTATCTGTGAGGGGAGGATCAGAAATCCCCCACCGTCACGCTGACCGAGTTCCCGATCGCGGCGGCCGTGGCGGACACATCATCACGCACCCGGCGCAGATCAACATTCGCCGTGGCATTGATGTAGCCGGTGTTGAACTGGCTGGTCGCCGTATTGACCCGCCCGACGCCCGGCAAGGTGGAGACCGACAGCGTATTGCCGATCGCTGCCGCGGTCACCGACGCATCATTGCCAATGGAGGCAATGTCCACATTCGCCACAGCGGCCACCCCACCCAGATTGGCCTGGGAGTTGGTCACATCCAGTGTCGCTGCCCGGGTGCTCTCGACACTCGCGGAATTGCCGATCGCAGCAGCGGTCGCACTGGCATCCTCGGCACGACGAATATCCGCATTTAGCGTGGCACTGCGCCAGCCGGTTGAGGATTGGGCGTTGATCACATCTGAATCGAGCAAACGCCGACCCGCCTCAATGCTCACAGATGCCGAGTTACCGATGGAGGCTGAAGTGGCGCTCACCTCTTCACTGACGCCGGAGATACGCGCGTTCAACTCCGCGAAACTCGCCGCCGTCGACGCCTGGGCATTATTGACGAACGTCGTGCGATTGCTCTGTACCGAGAGCGAATTATTGATCGCAGCCGAGGTTGCGCTCACATCATCGCCCACGCGTTTGATACCGGCATTCAGCTCGGCCCGGCTTTCCGCCCAGCTGGTCTGGACATTATTGACCGTGCGCTGTTGCGCTTCGGCCGCGCCTGAAAGCAGGGTAAAGCCCAGCGCGAGACAAGCACCGTATTTGAGACTGGCAGACAGTGTCATCATGTTCTCCTTGAAATGACTTCCCCGGCCACGCGCGGGGGTGAAGAACACGGAGCAAGTGGGCGACCAAGCAGGGTTAACCAAGGATTACCCGCTTATTCAGGAGGTTGTCGGATTCGCCGATACCCGGTCCTTGCAGTTCAAGGCTTTTTGCAATTTCAATCTCGCGTAATGCAATGCTCAACCCTTGCGGTTTAACACACTTGCCCTTCAGAACTTCGGCCCGGTCCTGATAGCGCTTCAAATACAGCTATTTAGAATACTCACTCTGTCTGGCGCTCCCGTTGCAACCCTCACACGAAGATGTGGAGGTCTGACATGAATACCTATTTGATCGCAATAAGCCTGGCGGCCGGATTGAGTTCCACGGCTCTCGCCCAGGACCGAACCGGCCATCCCGAAACGCGGCCCTGGGGCCATGAATCCGGAGCCATGGCAGCCCCTTATGATCCCGGACGACGCGATGATCGCGGCAATCTCTATGTGATCAATGGCCAGGTCATCGACGCTCCGGCCTCGAACATCTCTGGTTTTGGTCTGATGAGTGACCGCCAGACCCTGTCCGGAGAAAGCCTGGCCCGGCCTCGCTCGACGGCCATGAGTATCGGCAATCTCATCCAGATCAACGGCGCCTCGAACAGCACATTTGTCCTGACCCAGATCAATTCCGGGCCGCAAAACGCCAATGCCAGCATCGCGCAAAGGTCTGATCCTGAAACGCCAGGCGAGGAGGACGAAGAATGAAGTCCCGTCTCCTCGCGAGTGGAGCGTCGGCCCTGTGTCTCGCCGGATGTGCCACGACTATCGACCCTCATCAGCCTGCGACCCACGTCACGCCGCTTCTAGGCTCCGAAGTCGTTTCAGTCTCAACCGCATACTCCCCGACGCTTACTTGCCTGTCCCGCTATGCCGCGTCGACCGGCTTTGAGCCACCGCGCATCGCCGTCGGCCATATCACGGACCTGACGGGAGCCGATGACTATTTCACGGGTCGCCGACTGACCCAGGGCGCCACTTTGATGGCCATGTCAGCAGTGAATTCCGCCGGAATGCGCCTCGTCGAGCGCTACGATACCGGCGTCGTTCAGGTGGATCTCGATTATGCCCGCAATCAGTTGCTGCATGATGGCTCTGACGAAGTCCGCCAGGTCCAGGCCGGTCAGATCGAGGGTACGGATCTGTATCTGATCGGCGGTATCACGGAGTACAATCCCAACATCCGCTCCGGCGGAGCACGGGCCTTCGCCAGCTCGGCAGGCGAGAATTCCGTGGGCCTGAATCTGGGCGGACGCGATTACATCATTGATGTCGGTATGGATCTGCGGCTGGTGGATGCCCGCACAACAGAAGTGATCGCGGTTCGCGCCCTGCGCAAACAAATTCGCGGTCGGGAAGTCGAAGCCGGCCTGTTCGCCTTCTTCGATGGCAATCTTATTGATGTGGGCTCTGGAGAACGCGCACTGGAACCGGTTCAGACCGCCGTACGGTCGATGATTGACCGGGCCGTCGCCGAGTTTGTTCGCGAACTATACAGCTTGCCGGAGGAGGCGTGTGCCAGCCGTCCCGCCGCCCCGCCCGTGAATACGGCCAGCACATCAAATGGCACGCCGGACGCGCCACAGCCGCACTCCAGCCCGGTTACACCTCCGACCCAGAGCGCGGAACTGGATGCTCCCCAGGCTCATGCCCCCCAGACGAACGATACAGGCGCAGGATATGGCATCCATCTCGCCTCCTACCGCTCGGTCGAGTCCGCCCGTTTCGGCTGGTATTATCTCGCAGAACGCTTCCCGGACTCCCTGTCGGGTCGCCACGCGCGCCTGGCGCCTGTCGATGATCTGACAACCGGCCTGTATCGTCGCCTGCTGATTGGGCCCTGGCGTTATCCGTCCGATGCACAGGAGAGCTGCAACACGCTCCGTCAGGCGGGCGTGTATTGCGAGGTTGAACCTTTTTCCGGAGAACCCCTGGGCTAAACCCTCCACATTTTGCCCGGGGTGGGGGATCGGCTTCGGCCGGTCCCCTTTTGCTATACGAACAAGTCCGGAAGGGTGCTGCACGCCGCCCACAAAAAATTGGCCGGACCTTTGGGGGAAAGGTCCGGCCGGTCAGCCTGGGCGATTTCAGGAGATCAGGGGACGCACCACCCCGGCTGACACATGACGGTGCTGACCCAGTCTGTCGGCGGAGAGATCACGTCTCCCGGTTCGGGACAGATGCGACAGGCATCGAAAACAGGTTCATAGGCGACACGCTTTTCCAGCTCGCGACGCAAAAGCCGTTCGGCATCCTCACCGACCCTAAGGGCCAGGTCAGCCGGCGAGGATGCCGGACCCGCCGCCGGGAACTGGCTGAGGGACCAGGCCGGTGGCGCGGGAGTTGTCTGCGGGGTTTCGCAACTCTCGACCCGTTCGCACATAATCGTGGCTGCGTCCGTGACGGGGCGGTGTTCCGCATCGGGCAGGAGGACCGATGTGGCCAGACCACCCGCGGCCAGACCACTGAGGATCCAGATGGATGTCGATTTGCGCGGCATGACCTCGTCTCCGTGTTGCTGGGCCGTTTGGTTCTTGAGGAGCAAACAGCAAGCCAGAGACAGACCGCGGGTAACACATTGTTTTATTTAAGGTTGATCACGCCAGAGTTGAGCACTCTTGCAAAGTGCTCCCAAGCCTGACGCAAAATGCAAGACCGGCCCATTGCGCTTCGCAACAGGCCGGTTTCATGCCAGTTTTTCAACGCTTGGATGGGCGTCAGAGATCGCCCATTTCCATGCGGCCGATGGCCAGAAAACGCTCACGTCTTTGCAGCTTGAGCTGTGCAGGAGACAGGCCGGACAGATCCCGCAAGCTCGCCTCGATCGCATCACCGACGGATTTGAGGGTCACATGTGTATTGCGATGTGCGCCCCCGACGGGCTCGGGAATAACCTTGTCGACGATCTTCAGCGCGGTGAGGTCCTCAGCCGTGATTTTCATCGCCACCGCAGCATCCTTGGCGCGGGTACTGTCCTTCCAGAGGATGGACGCACAGCCTTCCGGCGAGATCACGGAATAGATGGAGTGTTCCAGCATCATCACCACATTGGCGCTGGCCAGAGCCACAGCACCGCCGGAGCCCCCCTCACCCGTGATGACAGACACCAAAGGCGTGCCCAGCGTGAGACAGCGCTCGGTCGAACGCGCAATCGCCTCCGACTGCCCGCGTTCTTCCGCGCCCAGCCCCGGATAGGCCCCCGCTGTATCTACAAAGGTCAGCACGGGCAGATCAAACTTCTCGGCCATATCCATCAGACGGATCGCCTTGCGATAACCTTCCGGACGCGCCATGCCGAAATTGTGGTGCAGGCGAGATTGGGTATCATGGCCTTTCTCATGGCCGATCACGACCACGGATTGCCCTCGAAAACGGCCCAGACCGCCAATGATCGCAGCGTCTTCAGAGAAGCGTCGATCCCCCGACAACTCCTCGAAATCCTCGATCAGCGCCTTGCGATACTCGCGAAAATGCGGGCGATCCGGGTGGCGGGCCACCTGGGTTTTGCGCCACGGATCGAGCTGGCCATAGATTTGCGCCAGCTGGTCTGCCGCCTTCTGGCGCAGCTTGGCGGTCTCCTCCGCGACATCCGGCGCATCTTCGCCATTGCCGCGGGCCAGGGTTTCCAGTTCTTCGATCTTGGCTTCCAGCTCAGCCAGCGGCCGCTCGAATTCCAGATAGGTACGCGTGGGGTCGGACATGCCCGGTCTTCACCTGTGGACTAGTTGACGTGAGCGCAAACTAGCGATCCGTGACCCGTGTCACAAGAGCGCCATACCTCTTCAACGCAGATCCGCTAACTATCGGGCTTCCGTGCGAGAGGGTGAGACAATTCAACCACCTGCTTCAGACGCTCGGCCAGGACATGCGTATAGATCTGTGTGGTCGAGACATCGGAATGCCCCAGAAGCATCTGGACGCTCCGTAAATCTGCACCGCGGGCGAGCAGATGCGTGGCAAAGGCATGCCTGAGAACGTGCGGCGATACCTTGTGCGCTGGCAGGCCCGCCACCTCCGCCAGCTCCTGCAGGATCTGGGCAAACCTCTCCCGCGTGAGGTGCCCGGCCTTGGCCGTCTTGGAGGGGAAGAGAAAACGTCGGGCCGGACCGACAGCCTTGGCCTTGGATGGCAGAAAACAGTCACGCACCCCTTTATAGGCAGCAACCGCATCCAGTGCGGCCGGTGTCAGGGGGACCAGACGTTCCTTGCCGCCCTTACCCGTGACATAGAGACAGCGTTCGGATGGCACGATGGCGGCAAGAGGCAGAGAGACAAGTTCACTCACCCGCAATCCGGCGGCGTACAGCAATTCCATCAGCGCCCGGTTTCGCAATCCCTCCTCACCCTCCTGCAGGCCGACCGCATCGAACAGGGCATCCACATCGCCTTCGCTGAGCACTTTGGGCAGGCTGCGCGCCTGGCGGGGCCCTCGCAGACTGGCCGCCGGATTATCGCCCCGACGCCCCTCCGTCATGAGGAAGCGATAGAAGCGCTTCATTGCAGACAAACGCCGGGCCGCCGTTGATGCAGCCAGACCATCCCGCCTGAATCCGAGCAGAACAGCTTCCAGATCCGCTGTCTGGGCGTCGACAAGGGCCATACCGGCCCCGGCAAGGCGCGCATTGATATCCTTCAGGTCGCGCTCATACGCGTCGAGCGTATGACGCGACGCCCCGCGTTCCGCTGCCATCATGTCGAGAAACAGGGCGATATCGCCGCTGACTGACATAATTTAACCGGCGGCGGAGATCAGACGATCCGTCACCAGGCGAAGAACATGCGCCCGCAGACCAGCCGCATCAAGCGTCTGAGCGATCCGACCCGCCGCATAGGGCGTCAAACCTTCAGCCTCGAGCATGACCCGCAGAGCCAGCAATACGGATTCTCCATCCGCTCCGGCGGCCGTGGCGGCTTCCATGGCCATCAGAGAAGGCGGAATACGCGTCGGTCGGGCATCGATAAGGTTGAGGCGATAATTGTCCGGCTGGCTCAGCCCCAGCGCGACCAGCATGGCAACATCCTGTGCACCCTGGCGCCCTGCCGCCTGCGGCCAGTCCTGGACAAGTGTATGCGTGCGGCTGAGATCGAGCTCATCGGCCGCAATGGCGATGATCAGATCGAGCTGATGAATGCGGGCCGGTGCCGGGCCCACCCAGGTTTCAGCTTGAACCGGGGCTGCAAACGCGTTTTCGACAATGGCCTCGGCGATCGGGTCCTCTGATGGGGAGATTTCCGGACCGTTTACCAGACCATTGCGCCAGGCCCGGGCTGTTTCGACATCACCTACGGCCAAAGCCGCCAGGGCAAAGCGATATCCCGCCTGCAAGGTATCGGTATTGATCGGCAGGCTTTGCACCTCGGCACCATAATAATGGGCTGCATCGAGAAAACGTCCGTCTTCGGCGGCATCCGAGAGCAAGTATTCCAGAGCCACGGCGGCAGCCTCACGGTCGCGCGGCTGGACCAGGACACTTTCCAGCAGGACGCGACGGGCCTCGCCCCGCTCGGCCTCGGCCAGCACCAGGGCGGCGGCTGGGTCCTGTGACGGGGTCAGCGGCGGCAGGCTGTCCTGCTCGAACAGGCGCGTCAGCCAGGCTGGAGCCGCTTCGGACAGATAGATTTCAGGGGTGGACCGGCCATCACCCGGCTGGTTGCGCGCCATGGACAGGGTCAGACCATTGCGCGGCGACGGCATGGTTTCCTCAATCACGCCGCCCAGGGTGAGACCGAACAGAAGCCGGTCAAAATCAGGGTCCGGGCTCTGGTCGCGGGCCAGGTCGGCCGACAATTCCGCACCGGCATTGAGCCCTTCCAGCGCCAAGCAATAGGCCCGAGCGCGCTGCCAGTAAGGTTGCTCACGCTCTTCGATCAAGGCTCGCGCCGTCCGGCAGGCCGTCGCATCCTGACGCAGGGCAAAGGCCAGCTCGGTATGCAACAAGGCCAGGTCCGGTCGCTCGTGAACATCCGGCGTCCGCTCAAGCAGATCAAAGGCGTCATGGGCTCCCCCCGATGCCAGGAGGCGATCAGCCCGCAGCCAGGCCAGATCATCATCACCGCGCCCACCGCGCGGAGGGCGCCCGCCGGAAACCAGGACGGCCCGGCTCAATTCAGCCAAAGCGGGGGCTTCATACTGGCCGCGACGGGCATCGGGCAGACCATCCAGCAGCAGGCGCAACATGTCGATGGATGTGCCTGACCACAGGGTGTCATCCAGTGCGGCATCCGACAGACGCACTTCCAGCGGATCCAGCGTGTCGAGGCTTTCGACCTCAATACTGCTCTGAGCCAATACCGACGTCGAGAAAAGAGCCGATGTTGAAACAAGGGCCAGACCGATGAGGCCGCCCCAGACGGATTTAGCGCGGGAATGTGTCATCAAGCTCGATCCGGACGGTTTCGGTTTGGGGGGAGAGGTTGTTGGCCAGAACCGCCAGGGCTCCGAACACACCCAGAATTATAGCCAAAAGAACGGCCAGGCCGATAATTGCGCCTCGCATACCTTACCCTTTCCTCAGCTGCGTCCCTGGGACACAAACCGTATCACACTGCATCGCGAATGCAGCCGCAAGCCTAACTCCGATTGCGGCGATTTCCAGACGCTTTATACCATTCCCATGTTGATGACCGAGCATTTGCAGCAATCTCTGGTCCTTATCGGGCCAATGGGCGTGGGAAAGACCACGATCGGCCGGCGCCTGGCGACCGCGCTGCGCTGTGTCTTTCGCGATTCGGACGAGGCGATCGAAACCGCCGCGGGACGATCTGTCTCCGATATCTTCAATGATTTTGGTGAAGCCGCCTTTCGCGATGGCGAGCGCAAGATCATCGCCCGCCTGCTGAGCGAGCCCCCGATGGTACTGGCCCTGGGAGGCGGGGCCTTCATGTCCGCGGAAACTCGCGCCCTGATCCGTCAACATGCGACCTCGATCTGGCTGGATGCAGACCTGGACACACTGATGAAGCGAGTCGGGCGCCGCGATACACGCCCACTCCTGCAGACCGATGATCCCCGGGCCGTTATGGCGAACCTTCTGGCCAAACGAAACCCGGTCTATGCCGAGGCCGATATCCATATCGACGCTGCAGGCAGTTCACACGAAGAGACCGTCAGGACCATCCTGGCCCAGCTGGAGCCATCCCATGACCGCTGATCTGTCGACCCCGAGCGCGACCCTCACCTTGAATGTGGGATTGGGCGAGCGCGCTTATGACATCCATGTGGGGCCCGATGCCTTGACCGCCGGATTGCCGGGAATTCAAGCCGCCTGTCCGCGTGGCCAGACCCTTATCGTCACGGATGAACATGTTGCTGAACGTCATCTCGAAAGGCTCCAGGCCCGCCTTGGCGAGGTTGGCATTCGGTCAACGGCCCTGATCCTGCCCCCCGGTGAAACCAGTAAGAGCTGGGAGATGCTGCAATTCCTGACCGAGGCCTTTCTGGATGCCGGTCTGGAGCGCAAGGACAGCGTGATCGCCCTGGGCGGCGGGGTGATCGGGGATCTGGTCGGTTTTGCGGCGGCCGTCGCTAAGCGCGGACTGGGTTTTGTCCAGATGCCAACCACGCTCCTGTCTCAGGTCGACAGCTCGGTGGGCGGCAAGACGGGAATCAATACCCGGCAGGGCAAGAACTTGGCCGGCGCCTTTCATCAACCGCGCCTGGTGGTTGCGGATGCGGGCTTCCTGTCCACCCTGCCTGATCGCGAGCTGAAATCAGGCTATGCCGAGATCGTCAAGGCGGCCCTGATCGGCGATGCCGATCTGTTTGACCGACTGGAAGCCCACGGCGCCTCGGTCACACAACCGGATATCCTGAAAACCGCCATTGCCGCCGCCATCGACTTCAAGGCCCGCATTGTCGAGGCTGATGAATACGAGGCGGGCAAGCGGGCCCTGCTCAATCTCGGTCACACCTTCGGGCACGCCTTCGAGGCCGACGCCCCCAAGGATGTCATTCGCCATGGCGAAGCTGTGGCTGCCGGCATGGGTCTGGCCTTTGAGTATTCCACCCGACTGGGCCTGTGTCCGGCGGAAGACACCGCTCGGGTGCGCGCCCATCTGCGCACCGTCGGCCTGCCGGATCATCCCAAAACCCTCGCTCATACCGACTGGTCGGCTGAGAGCCTGGTGGCGCGCATGCAGGACGACAAGAAGAATTCCGGCGGCGAGATCACCCTTATCCTCGCTCGTGGCATCGGAAACGCGTATATCGAGCCCAAGGCGGACCGCGCCGATTTGACCGACTTCCTGACCACGGAACTGACATGACACTCGACTGGAGCCTGATCACCCCCGCTCTCACCGTCATAGGCCTGCTCTGCCTGTCGGCCTTTTTTTCCGGGTCGGAAACCTCGCTGACCGCGACCTCCCGGGCGCGCATCCTGCAAATGGAGAAGGATGGCAATCTGTCTGCCGCGCGGGTCAATCGCCTCATCAGTGATGGTGAGGGTTTGCTGGGCTCGATCCTGCTGGGCAATAACCTGGTCAACATCGCCGCCTCGATGATTACAGGACAATTGTTCGAACGGCTGTTCGGCGGCAATTCCGTGCTCTGGGCAACACTGGTCATGACCATACTGGTTCTGGTCTTCGCAGAGGTCCTTCCAAAGACCTATGCGCTGTCCAACCCGGACCGCTTCGCCCTCACCGTCTCCCGGCCGATTTCCATTGTGGTCCGGGTCTTTGCTCCCATTGTCGGCGCTGTTCAGCTCATTGTCCGCGGTGTGCTGCGTCTGTTCGGAGCGACAGTTGTGGGTCCGGTGCTCTCCGCGCACGACGAGCTACGCGGCGCCATTGCGCTTCACCACGAAGAGGGGGCTGTGGTGAAGGACGACCGGGACATGCTGGGCGGGGTGCTCGATCTGCGTGAACTGACGGTTGATGACATTATGGTCCACCGCAAATCCATTGTGATGATCGATGCTGACCAGCCCGCAGAAACCATTATCGCGGAAGCCCTGGGCAGTCCGCACACCCGATTGCCGCTCTACCGGGATGATGTGGAGAATATCGTCGGCATTTTGCATGCCCGCGACCTCGCCCGCGCTCTGTTGGAAGCCGGTGGCGATGCCCGCCAGGTCCAGATCGATGCGGTCAAGCGCGAGCCCTGGTTTGTGCCCGAAACCACCGAGGTCCAGGACCAGCTCAACGCCTTCCGTGAAAAACGCGAACACTTTGCTCTGGTCGTGGACGAGTATGGCGCCCTGATGGGGCTGGTAACTCTGGAAGACATTCTTGAGGAGATTGTCGGCACCATCGAGGACGAACACGACATCACCGTGGAGGGCATGCGCCAGGAGGCCGATGGATGCTGGATCGTCGATGGCGTTGTGCCGATTCGCGATCTCAATCGTGCCCTCGACTGGGAATTACCTGACGAGGAAGCCGTCACCATTGCCGGTCTTGTTATTCATGAAGCGAGAACCATTCCGGAAACCGGCCAGGTCTTTCGCTTTCACGGTGTGCGGTTTGAGGTCATCGAACGCCGCCGCAACCAGATCACCCAGCTCAAGGTGAGCTTGCAACAGGAACCGGACGCGAACGAGTAGGGCTCGGCGATTACTCTCCCGGCGCGCGCGCCTTGATGGCCAGGGCATGGATCGGTCCCGCCAGTTCATCGGCGAGGATGGTATTGATCAACCGGTGGCGACCCACCCGGCTCTCGCGTGCAAAACGCTCCGCCACGATATCCACAGTAAAATGGCTTTCCCCACCGGGGCGTGCGCCCGCGTGACCGGCATGCAAATGACTGTCATCGGTCACCGTTAGGCTGTCGGGCTGTAGTTCATCTTGCAGCTTGGCCTCGATCTGATCGCGCACAGTCCCCATTTTACACCTTCCTTCACAGAGCTTTCATTGCCGCTTTACCCGGCACCCGCCATAATTGGTCATTATGTCAGACGATTTCCACTACACACCACGGTTCAAGGACATCCGTATCAAACCGCCCGGCGACGAACCGGCGCCGGAAGAGCGTGTGTGCGAGTGGCCGGGCTGTCGCAAGGCGGGGGACTGCAAAGCTCCCAAATCGAATGATCGGCTGAATGATTTCTACTGGTTCTGCCAGACCCATGCCGGTGAATACAATCGGTCATGGAATTTCTTCGAAGGCATGAGCGAAAGCGCGGCGCAGACCTATCGTGAGAGCGCGGCCTATGGCCATCGACCGACCTGGTCCTGGCGCAACACCCACGGCGCGAACGCACAGGCTGCAAAAGCGGCCAAGGATTTCAAACAGGGTTTCTCCGACCCGTTCGACCTGTTCGGCGACAGGGGCGAGCCCGCCAAGGAAGCCCCCCGGGAGAAATCCATGGGCCGGCTGCAATCCAAGGCCCTGGAAACCATGGCGCTCGATGCCGATGCCACCTCCAGCCAGGTTCGCAAGCGCTACGCCGAACTGGTTAAACGCTTCCATCCTGACGCCAATGGCGGGGACCGCTCCTCCGAGGAACAATTGGGCCGCGTGATCGCCGCCTATCAAATCCTCAAGAATGCGGGCATGGCCTGACACGCCTTGAATTTGGCCATTCGCCGCAGTTCCCAATCTTGCCGCAAGGCATGGCGTGCGATACCTCAGACTCTACCAGTTCCCAAACGCGGCCAGCCGCCTCCCCAGATAAAAGACCGGTTCCATGAGCGACAGCTTCCCCCTCGACGCCCCTGACATGATCGCCGACACCCAGGCGCTGTTCGGATTTGATGCTGGTTTCGAGGTGAAGATGTTCTCCAAACGGGACGCGCACACGCCGGACATTGATCCAGACTATGTGTTCGATCCGGCGACAACACGCGCCATTCTGGCCGGTTTTTCCCGCAATCGCCGCGTCATGGTTCAAGGCTATCACGGAACCGGAAAGTCCACCCACATCGAACAGGTCGCCGCGCGCCTGAACTGGCCGATGGTGCGGGTCAATCTCGACAGCCATGTCAGCCGGATCGACATGGTGGGCAAGGACGCGATTGTCCTCAAGGACGGCAAACAGGTCACGGAATTCCAGGAAGGCATCCTGCCCTGGGCCCTTCAGCGTCCTGTCGCGCTGTTGTTCGACGAATATGATGCCGGTCGTCCGGACGTCATGTTCGTCATCCAGCGTGTTCTGGAAGCCTCCGGCTCGCTCACCCTGCTGGACCAGACCAAGGTCATCAAGCCCCACGCCTTTTTCCGTCTGTTCGCCACGACCAATACAATTGGCCTGGGCGATACGACCGGCCTCTATCACGGCACGCAACAGATCAACCAGGGTCAGATGGACCGCTGGTCGATCGTGTCCACGCTCAACTATCTGCCGACCGAGACAGAAAACACCATTATCGCATCGAAAATGAAGGATCTGGCGGCCAGCGAGGGCGGCAACCAGACCATCACCGACATGGTGAAGGTGGCGGATCTGACCCGCGAGGCCTTCATCAATGGTGACATCTCCACCGTGATGAGCCCGCGCACCGTGCTGACCTGGGCGGAGAATACCGAGATTTTCGGCGATCTTGGTCTGGCCTTCCGGCTCACCTTCCTCAACAAGTGCGACGAGCTGGAACGCCCTGTCATCGCAGAGATGTATCAGCGTGTCTTTGGTGAAAACCTGCCGGAAGCGCCGGTCAAAGCCGAATAGGCTCTGTCTCACGCCAGTATCCGCTCTAGATCGTCGGACATGAAGGTCTTTTACTCCGACACCTATCCGCTACCGCTGCCGGACACGCACCGCTTCCCGGGCACCAAGTATCGGCTGTTGCGCGACGCACTGGTCCAGGGCGGTGTGGTGCGCACCGACCAGATGCAGGTCTCACCGCTGATCGAGCGCGAAGACCTTCTGCGCGCCCATGACGCCGATTACATCAGCGCGTTCGAAACCGGCACCCTTAATGAAAAGGCTATTCGGCGCATCGGTTTTCCCTGGTCGCCGGAGCTGGTCTTGCGCACGGCAGCGTCAGCCGGAGGCGCTCTGGCCGCCGCGCGCTCCGCACTTGAAACCGGACTCTCGGGACAATTGGCGGGCGGAACCCACCACGCGCACCGCGATTTCGGGTTGGGATACTGCATCTATAATGATTTCGCGATTGCCGCGCTGACCCTCATTGAAACCGGGCGTGTGCGCCGGGTGGCAATTATCGATCTCGATGTGCATCAAGGCGATGGCAATGCGGCCATCCTGGGTGAACACCCTGCCGTGTTTGTCTTCTCCATGCATGGCGAAAAGAACTTTCCCTTCCGCAAGACCGTCAGCGATCTCGACATCCCCTTGGCCGACGGGCTTGCTGACGAGGCCTATCTCGACGCCCTGGACAGCGCGCTGCCCCAGGTCTTCGCCTTTGCCCCCGACCTCGTCCTCTACCAGAGCGGTGTAGACGGGCTGGCCGAGGATACGCTGGGTCGACTGAACCTGACCCATGCGGGTCTGATGGCCCGTGACCGCCGTGTTCTGGGAGAATGCCACGCCCGCGGCATTCCGGTTTCAATGGGAATTGGTGGCGGCTATGCGGATCCGATCGAGGCCACGGTTCTAGCCTATGTCAACACCTATCGTGTGGCGCGTGACCTCTATGCATTCGCGTAAGCCCTGCATGCTGTATTGCGCGCGGTTTTGCCTCTCGCAATCGCCGGGCAATTGGCTAGTTTACATCGCATGAGCCAGCCCAATGATCCCCAGGACGCCTTCAAGCGCGCCTTGAGCGCCACCACTCGTGCGATCGCCGAAGACGGCGAGCTGGATATCCGTTTTGGCGGCGAAGTCGCCGGCCTCAGCGGCGGAAGCATGGTGCTGCCCAATCCCGGTCAGGACCCGTCCCCGGAAGCGGCGGCCATTATCCGCGGACGCGCTGATGCCTTGGCCTTGCGCCTGTCCCATCATGATGAGGGCGAGCATGTGCGTGCCCTGCCGCCCGGCGCGACGGCCCGCGCCATTTTTCACGCCGCCGAACAGGCCCGGGTGGAAGGTCTGGGGGCCCAGGCCATGCGGGGCACAGCCGATAATCTCGACGCCGCCCTTGTGCATCGCTGCAAGCAAAAGGGCTGGCAGCGTGTGGAGGATCGCCAGGCGGCCCCCATGGAGGAGGCGCTCGCGCTGATGATCCGCGAACGCCTGACCGGTCGGCCTGCCCCGCTCGAAGCGGCAGGCCTGATGGAGCTCTGGCGAGAGGGCCTGGAAAACCGGGCGGGCCTGTCGCTCGACGCCCTGGCCGGCAATGCCGAGGACCAGCAAGCCTTTGCGGAAGCGCTTCGCACGGTGATCCACGATCTCGATCTCTCTGACGAGCTTGGCGGCGATCCCGAAGAGAGCGAAAACCCCGATGATGACGACGAGGGCGTGGATCGCGAACAGCGCACCGGGGATGAGGAAACAGATCCCGAACAGGACCCCGGCGAACAGCCCGACACACCGGAGGCGGAAGGCTCGGCCTCGGATGATCAGGAAGTCGACGCCGACAGTGATGACAGCGAGACCCGCGTCGATGCCATGGATGATGAGGGTGCCGCCCAGACCATGATGCGGCCCAACTGGCGCCCGGGTGATGAGAGCCAGGCCAAGGCATATCGCGTATTCACACGCGAATTTGACGAAACCCTGCCGGCGGAAGAGCTGTGCGACCCGGAAGAAATGGCGCGTCTGCGCCAGTATCTCGACGGCACCCTGAAAGGTCTCGACCCGGTAGTGGGGCGTCTGGCCAACCGCCTACAGCGTCGTTTGCTGGCCCAGCAGGAACGCGCCTGGAAGTTTGATCTGGAAGAAGGCGTGCTCGATGGCTCGCGCCTCGCCCGCGTGATTGCCGATCCCACCTTGCCATTGTCCTATAAGCAGGAAAGCGACACGGAATTCCGTGATACCATCGTCACCCTGTTGCTCGACAATTCCGGCTCTATGCGCGGTCGTCCGATCACCGTCGCCGCCGCCTGTGCAGATATTCTGGCGCGCACGTTGGAACGTTGCAGTGTGAAGACCGAGATCCTCGGCTTTACCACCAAGGCCTGGAAAGGTGGGAAGTCGCGGGAAAAATGGCTCGCCGAGGGCAAGAGCCCCAATCCTGGCCGACTCAATGATCTGCGCCACATCATCTACAAGGGGGCCGATACGCCCTGGCGTCGCGCCCGCGTCAATCTGGGCCTGATGATGCGCGAGGGCATCCTCAAGGAAAACATCGATGGCGAAGCCCTGATGTGGGCCTGGAAACGCCTCGCCACCCGCCCGGAACAGCGCCGCATCCTGATGGTCATCTCCGATGGCGCACCCGTGGATGACGGCACCCAGTCTGCTAATTCAGCCGGGTATCTGGAACGCCATCTGCGCGAGACCATTGCCGCCATCGAGACCCGATCCGACATCCAGCTGCTGGCAATCGGCATCGGGCATGATGTCACCCGCTGGTACAAGCGCGCCGTGACCATCAATGATGTCGACCAGCTGGGTGGCGCCATGACCGACCAGCTCGCCGCCTTGTTTGATGAAAACGGCCCCACCAAGCCGGGCTTCACGGCGACAGGTACGCCCTCTCCTTTGCGCCGGATCGATTTTTCCAGCATCGCTGGCCGGGTTTAATCTCGCCTCTCTCATCCGCGCGCGCTAGACAGTGTCCATCCGCCCAGGATGGGCACAAGTGAGACGAGGTGTGTAATGCGCGGTGGGTGTGGCACTGTATCGGGCCGTGTGTGTCTGAGTGTGATTTTGGGCCTGACGCTGAGCGCCTGTTCCGCACCCCCTTCGACGTCGCGATCAAATCCAGCATCGACCTCGTCGTCGGTCGACACACGGCCCATGCCCAGACACAGCACGCCGGTCGCGCTTTATGACACGGCCTCAGCTACCTCGGACTCCGGCATGACCTCGCTGGATGAGCTGTCGACAGGACGTCTTGTCTATCGCGGTGGTCTGCATCTGAGCCATGAGGATCCGCGTTTTGGCGGTCTTTCGGCTATCCATCTCGATACAACCGGTTCGCGCTTCCTGGCTGTCTCTGATCGCGCAGTCTGGGTTCAAGGCGACCTGGAATGGACCGCTGGCCGACTGACCGGCGCACAGATCACGGACCTCGCGCCCCTGCTCGCGCCCGATGGCACGCCCTTTGAGGGGGAAGCCCGCGACAGCGAGGCCCTTGCCGATCTGGGGGATGGATTGTTTGCGGTGTCCTTCGAGCGCCAGCACCGGATCGCGCTCTACACTCTGGGTGCGGATTGGAGCCGGACCGGGACGCCCGCACGGCCACACCCGGCTCCGCCTGGTGCTGACCGTTATGAAAACAATGGCGGCATGGAAGGCCTGACGCGATTACCCCACGGGCGTTTGCTGGCCGGTGTCGAACGTGCCGTGAATGGCGAACGGCAGCTGGCCCTGCTGGACAATACCCAGTGGCGCGATGTTCGCATGAGCGCTGAGCCGGGTTACGGGCTGACAGCCCTGGCGACCCATCGCGATCATGTCTACGCGCTTGAACGGTTCTGGCGGCGCGATGTGGGCAATCGGATCCGCATCCTGCGTTTCCCGACCGCTGCCCTGGACGGCGCCGGCGTGATCGAACCCGAACGTCTCGGTGAATTGGAGGCGGGTATGGCGGTGGATAATTTTGAAGGTCTCGCCATTCTAGAACGAGACGGGGAAACCCTGCTCATCCTTGTGTCTGACGATAATTTCAGCGCCAATCAGCGCACGCTCATGCTGGCCTTCGCGCTAACCCCTTAAAACGCGCCAGCCAGCAGGATGCCACCGATCGGGATGAACAACACCCAGGACAGATGTTTGCCCCGGCTGAGGACCAGCGCAATCAGTGCGGCAATCAGAAAGCTGACGCCAAACACGCCCATCACCAGACGGTCAAAACTGATCGCGCTGACGACCTGGGCGACCAGGATCACCGCCAGAGCGAACCAGAACAGGGTTAGCATGTGCCACCCAGCGCGCAGGGTTATACGGCTCATGGCGATATCGCCCAGAATGACCGGCAGGTCTGATCGCGCGACAATCGGCGCAATGAGGCGTCGCCCCCCGATCAAGGAATGAAACAGACCGACCAGAACCAGCAGGACCGCCGCAATCAGATTGAGCATGATGATCTCCTTTACGGGCCGTATTAGCGCGAAACTGGCGAAAACGGGCGGATAGGCGTCATTCGCGCGACACGCCGTCGCAGTTTACTGCGGCGATGCGTGAAACCGTTCGGAGTGGGCGTAGACAATCTCGCCGCCCACAACGGTCATCCAGGGTGTCACTGTGAGGATCTCGGCCTCGGATATTGTCATGATGTCGTCGGAGAAAATCGTGAAATCCGCACGCTTGCCAACACTGATCGTGCCCAACTCTTCCTCGCGGAATGAGGCATAGGCCGGCCAGGCCGTGAAGAGTTTCAGCGCGTCCGCGCGAGAGAGGGCTTCATCGGCCCGCCAGTTCTCGCCCTGAAAGCCGGACAAGTCAGCCCGTGCCACGGCGGCATAAAACTCGATGCGTGGATCCCCACGCTCAACCGGGGCATCGGATCCGCCGGTCAGGTGAACACCGGCGTCCAGCAGGGATTGCCAGGCATAGGCCCCGTCCAGACGTGCATCCCCCAACCGGTCGGGCGCAAAGTGCAGATCTCCGATCGCATGCGAGGGCTGCATGGAAGCGATAACGCCAAGCTCTGCAAAACGCGGGATATCATCGGGCTGTACGATCTGGGTGTGTTCATCGCGCCAGCGGTGATCGGGTAGTGCGCGCTCATCGGCCGGGACCTGGGCCAGAGCCTCCTCGACCCAGTTCAACAGCAGGCGATTGCCGCGATCGCCGATAGCATGCACATTCATTTGCACGCCCGAGCGCAGGGCGTCAGTAAAGACACCAATGGTTTCATCCGCTTCCGACAGCATCAGCCCCCGGGTCTGCGGCGCATCGCTATAGGGTTCGATCAGGGCTGCCCCTCGCGAACCCAGCGCACCATCCATATAGAGCTTGACCGCGCGGGTGATGGCCAGACCATCACCGGCCACACGCGGAGCCGCTTGGGCCAGAGCGCCATACCCGTCCGGATTGACCGAGACATAGACCCGCAGGGGCAAATCACCCGTCTCTGCCAGGCGTTCAATCATCTCGACATCAGCCCACGGGACCGACATGTCGTGCCCCCCGGTCCAGCCGACAGAGTTGAGTGTCGCAGCACCGGTCAGATAGGCCTGCGCCCGAGCCTCTCCGGTTGGCTGGGCGACCAGGGCCTGGACAGGATACATGGCCGTGTCGATCAACATGCCGGTCGGTTCACCCTCCCCGTCGCGCAGGATGTCGCCGCCCTCCGGCGCTTCGGACCGGGCGGAAATCGACGCCGCCTCCAAAGCCGCGCTATTGGCGACAAGGGCATGACCATCCGCGCGCACCAACACCACTTGCTGATCGGGAGCGACGGCATCCAGGTCCTCACGCGTCGGGAAGCGCGCCTCAGGCCAGTGCGTCTCGATCCAGCCTCGGCCAAACAGCACATCGCCTGCATCCAGACCCTCTGCCGCCTCGGCGACCCGCGTCTGCAGATCCGCGATCGAGGTTGTGCCTTCCAGATTCAGCGTCATTTCCCGAAGCCCGACGCCGAGCACATGCACATGGCTATCGGTGAAACCGGGATACATCGCACCGCCATTGAGATCGACCAGCCGGGTTTGAGGCCCGAACCAGACCTCGGCTCCCGCAGCAGCACCCCGATAGATAATACGGCCCTCATGGGTCGCGACGGCCTCGACCACCGGCTGACGATCATCCGCAGTGTAGATTGGCCCGCCCCAGTAGATCACCGATGCGGCGGGAATCCCCCCTGAACCATTCAAGGTGGATTCGCGCGCTGCGGCGCCCGCGAACCCTGAAGACCCGGGTGATTCGGCTGGGTTCGTTTGAGCACCTCGCGTGTCCGCCTCGCCCGCCTCAGGCTGGAGAGATCCCTCACCCGCGGGTGAACAGGCCAGAACAGCCAGGCAAGGCAGGGCGAATACGCCTCTGCGTACATAGGACGTGAACATGTCTCTCTCCCCGTGCCGGGTCTGTGTCACAAGACACCAGGCACCTCTCTTCCGTCTTCGGACAGAGACTAGAACGCATGCCGGATATTACAAACAACAAGGCCCGCATCTTGCGATACGGGCCTCGTCAAAAGTCTGTGCCGGGTCGGACTTAAGCAGCCAGAGCCTTTTTCAGATCGCGTTTGATCTTCATTGCACGATCAGACAGCTTCTCGTCACGGGCCTTCATGAGGAAAGCATCGAGACCGCCGACATGGTCGACACTGCGCAGAGCCTTGGCGGCCACGCGGAGTTTGAAGCTACGACCCAGCTTTTCAGAAGCCAGGGTCACATCGCACAGGTTCGGCAGATAACGGCGACGAGTCTTGTTGTGGGCATGGGACACATTGTTCCCCGTCATCACACCCGTGCCGGTCAATTCGCAGCGACGCGCCATAGTCGCACCTTTCAAAAACTTCAATTCCATACACGCTGGGCCTTGCGACCAGCGCGAGAGCGGGCGAAATAACGGAGTGGAAGGGTCCCGTCAAGCTTTGGCCGTTCATCTTGCAGCGGCAATGGCCGTGTTATTGCAGTTGCAGGCTGAGGGGTTCAACGGCAAAACAGGGCGGATACGCTCTGGATCCGAAGGAGAAAACAGGCGTTATGAGTAAGAAGGCCCTTGGTTTATCTACCACTTTATCTGCTGCCCTCATCGGGTTGGCAATCTCGACACCCACGGGTGCTGACACGGATGAGGCCGCGATTGCACAAACTGCAGCGCCTCTGACCGTCAATGTGTCCTATGCCGGGTCGGTGATGATCTTCCAGGTCGCCGATATCTCGGTCAGCAGTCAATTTCACGATGACACCTATCAGGCCGCGGCTCGTTTGACGACAGCGGGGATCGCAGCCCTGTTCTCCGACGCCGATATCGAAGCCGGGGTCAGCGGTTACCGTACGGGTCCGACTCTGCAGCCCTATCGCTACAGCCATCTCAATCACGCCTCCAACAAGGGCCGGATTGTCGGCATCGACTTTCCAGATGGCGTGGCCGTGCCCGACGTCAATCCGCCCTTCGGATCCATGGGAGAACCCCCTGCCACCGATGAAGAGCGGCAAGGCGCGACAGATCCCCTGACCGCGCTGTTGTCGGCGGGCCTGGGTGCGGTCGCAGGCCAGGACCATCCCTGCGAAGGCCGACTCCCGGTCTTTGATGGCAAGGCCCGCTATAATCTGCGTTTCGAGGATGGCGGGTATGATTCGATCCGCACGCGGGGCTGGCGCGGCGAGGCCGTGGTCTGTCGCATCTATTACGAACCAATCTCGGGTTATGATGAAGACGAATATCCCTCCGATAGCGATGTCGCTGAACCCATCGTGATGTGGCTCGCCCCCTTGGCCGAGGGTGAAATTCATGTTCCGGTCAAGATCCGCGCCAATTCCGGTTTTGGCGGCATCACCGTCACGGCGCGTCATCTGAGCGTCAACTAGACCCGACCCACACTTTCTCAGCCCGGCGCCGACAGGATCGATGCCGGGCTGGAGCCTGCCCATGTCCTCTTCCAACCAGACCCTGACTGCCGTGCTCGGCCCGACCAATACGGGCAAGACCCATCTGGCCGTGGAACGCATGCTGGCGCGCGGATCGGGGATTATGGGTTTACCCCTGCGGCTTTTGGCCCGGGAGATTTATGACCGGGTCGTCGCTGCGAAAGGGGCAAAAGCCGCTGCGCTGGTGACCGGGGAAGAAAAGATCATCCCCCCAACAGCGCGTTATTTCATCTGCACCACCGAGGCGATGCCGGTCAGCCGCCGCTTTGACTTTGTGGGGCTGGACGAAATCCAGCTTGCCGGGGATCACGAGCGCGGCCACGTGTTCACAGATCGCCTCCTGCACTGTCGCGGAACGCAGGAGACCATGTTCATGGGCTCTGCGACAATGACCAGCCAGGTGCGTCACCTGACGCCGGACTTCCACCACGAAAACCGCGAACGCTTCTCCCAGCTGACCTATGCGGGGCCGTCCAAGCTGACCCGGCTACCGCGCCGCTCTGCCATCATCGCCTTCTCCGCTGAGCGTGTGTACGCCATCGCCGAGCTTGTGCGACGTCGTCGCGGCGGCGCAGCCGTTGTGATGGGCGGCCTATCTCCGCGCACCCGCAACGCACAGGTCGGGCTCTATCAGTCCGGAGAGGTAGATTTTCTCATCGCCACGGATGCGATCGGCATGGGGCTGAACATGGATGTCGACCATGTCGCCTTTGCCGATACCAAGAAGTTTGATGGTCGCCGTTTTCGTACGCTCACAGCGGCAGAGCTCGGCCAAATCGCCGGACGCGCCGGTCGTTTTCGAACCGATGGCACGTTTGGTGAGACTGCCGATGCCCGCCCGCTGACACCGGACATGGTCGAGGCGGTCGAACATCACCGATTTGCACCCGTCCAGAAACTGCAATGGCGTAATCCCCTGCTCGACGAGAGTTCGATCCGGGCGCTGCAACACTCCCTGACCCGTCCGCCGCCGGACAAAAGCCTGGAGCGTGTTCGCGAAGCGATTGACGAGCTGACACTCAACGAACTCGCCCGCGATGCCGATGTGCGCGACCGTCTCACCTCGCGCGGCCTGGTGGCGCGTCTGTGGGATACCTGCCGGCTGCCCGATTTCCGCAAGGCCACAGTGGATGCCCACGCCCGGCTGGTGAAGACGCTCTACATGCACCTCACCGAAGGGAATGGCTTGTTGCCGCATGAATTTTTACACGGCCAACTGGCCAAGCTCGACAAGATGTCTGGGGACGTGGATGCCCTGGCCGCTCGCCTGTCACATGTTCGAACATGGGCATATGCGGCCAACAGGGCTGACTGGACGAGCGATCCGGTTTATTGGCAAGGTCGGACACGGGATCTGGAAGACAGGCTGTCAGACGCCCTGCATGAACGTTTGATCCAGCGTTTTGTCGATCGCCGCACCTCGGCCCTGGTCAAGGGGCTACGCGGAGAACGGGATATGCTGGCCGGCGTGAATGCCGCCGGTGAGGTGACAGTTGAAGGCCATTATCTCGGCCGCCTGGAGGGGCTGGTCTTCAAGCCCGATGTCAGAGGTAAGGAGTTGGAAGCGAGAATGCTGAAATCCGCTGCGTTCAAGGCCCTGCGGCCGGAGGTCAATCAACGTCTCGGCGAGATCGCCGAAATACCCGCCAGTGATCTGAAACTGGCCCAGACCGGCATGATCGAATGGCAGGATTTTGTCATCGCTCGCCTGGTTCCCGGGCCGGACACCCTGAAACCGGGTGTGAAACTGGTCGGTGGCGAGCTGGGCGCCGGACCGGCGATCAAGGCTGCAGAGACCGGTCTGGAGACCTGGATTCGCACCCGGGTCGAAGACGTGCTGGCGCCCTTGCTGGCTCTCAAGGCAGCCGCAGACGACCTCGATGTGCCCGGCTCGGCCCGTGGCCTCGCCTTTCGCCTGTTTGAAGCCGGCGGTGCTCTGCCACGTCACGAGATCGCCGATGAAGTGAAAGCGCTGGGCCCGCCCGAACGCTCAGCCCTGCGCAAGGCCGGAGTGCGTTTTGGCGAACACGCCATATTCCTACCGGCCATGCTCAAACCGGCCGCGGCCGAGCTCAATGCCATTCTGCGCGACTTCAATGCCCCTGATCGCGGCACGGACGAACCGGTGTGGATGCCGGCTCCTGGCCTGACCTCGATCGTCAATGACCGCGCCCGAAGCCGTCCTGATTATGTCGCGCGCGGTTTTTACCCCTGTGGGCCCCGCGCCATCCGTCTGGACATGCTGGAACGCCTCGCGGACATGATCCGGGATGCGCGGCAGAGCGAAGGTGAGATGGCCGGCAAGTTTGAGCTGAGCGCCGGTATGAACGGCCTGCTGGGCTGCTCGGTTGAAGATTTACGGGGCGTTCTCTCTTCCCTGCGTTATCGTTGCATCAAGAAGGGCGAGGATCCGGAAAAAGCCGCCGGCGAGATCTGGGGCATGCGTAAGCGCCGCCCCGATCAGCCGCGTCGCAAGCCCGATGACGGCCGGGGCGAGACCCGGGGGGCACGGTCCGACCGCGGCGAGAGAAACGAGCGCAATGATCGTCGGGGTGGTCCCAAACGGGAAGGTCGCAAACCGCGCCCGACCTCGCGCGATGTGATTGCGCCAGAGCCCGTTGACATGGAGTCCTCCCCGTTCGCGGCACTCGCCGAACTCAAACTGGCCACCCCCGAACCGGCCCCCAAAAAACGCAAACGTCGCAAGCCCAAGAAGAAACCGGCCGAGACCGCCAGCCCGATGACCCAGGGGGACGGTGACACACCGATCGTGACATCGCCCGAGCCCGCTATGGAATCACAACGTCCGGCGGCTGATGACACCCCGGTTGAACCTCAAACACCCGAAACCGTGTCATCGGAAACCACGAACAGCGAGACCGAGACCAGCCCGCACACCTCCTCGTCATGAGCGACGAGATCCGGCTGGATATCTGGTTATGGCGTGCGCGTTTTTTCAAAACCCGCACTCTGGCTGCCGGTTTTGTCCAGAACGGACGGGTACGCCTGACCCATCGGGGGCAAACGCGCAGGATTTCCAAACCGGCCACGCCTGTGCGACCGGGCGATTATTTGACCTTGCCCCTGAAGCAGGGAATGCTCGACCTAGAAGTGATCGAGCTAGGGCAGCGCCGAGGCCCGGCCGAGGAAGCCCGTCAGCTCTATGCCATTCGAGACCCGGCCGCGACGTTAGACAGGGCGACGATTAACAAGACAACGACGGACACGTGACGGAGACCTGCGGATGAAACGCCTGATCCAGACCCTCTTTGGCAAGGCCGACCATAGCCCGTCACCTGAAACGGATCCGCATGTCGCCGCCGCCGCGCTGTTGGTGGAGGCCGCTCTTGTGGACGGGGTCTATGCAGACAGCGAACAGGCAGAAATCCTGAGTATCCTGCAGGACGCCTTTGCCATGGAGGAAAGCAGGGCCCAGGCCGTTCTCGACGAAGCGGAGACCCTGGCTGAACACGCCGTGGATCACTTTCGCTTTACCAAAGTGGTTAAATCCTGCCTGCCCGAGACGGAACGGGTCGCTCTGGTCGAACATTTGTTTGCGGTCGCTCTGGCTGACGGTCATCGCTCGGCCATCGAAGAGAGCTTTGTCCGACGCATTGCTCCGCTGTTGGCGGTGGATGACCGACAGCGCGCCTTTGCCCGTTCACGTGCAGAAGCCAAGGTCAGAGGTCATTGACAAATCCGTTCAGGCGGACCATCTCCCCGCCGGATAGGTTTGTCCCAAGACGTCCCGGAAAACGGCCCCATGACTTATATCGTTACTGATGCTTGTGTTCGCTGCAAATACACGGATTGTGTCGAGGTTTGCCCCGTAGACTGTTTCTACGAAGGCGAGAACTTCCTCGTCATTCATCCCGACGAGTGCATCGACTGTGGCGTCTGTGAGCCGGAATGCCCGGTTGAGGCGATCAAACCCGACACTGAGGACGACAAGGACGGCAAATGGCTCGCTGTGAATTCCAAATTTGCAGAGATCTGGCCGAACATCACCGTGCGCAAGGACCCGCTTCCTGAGGCCGAGGAATTTGCGGACAAAACGAACAAGTTCGACGCGCATTTCTCCGAGAAGCCGGGCGCGGGTGATTAGCGCAAACGCGTTAAACCTTCCTTGCGATTTGATATTTCCGGTAAATTGTGGTAGGCATACCACACCGTAGGGCAGTGCAGTTGGCGCTGCCCGCTTTTCATTTGTGGTGTGCGTGCCCTTGCAATTGCCGATCCTGACGCCGCCGTCCCGGCGGATCTCTACGCCAGATCGTCCCGCTGCGCTGTGCCACCCGCAGAAAAGCCCGATGAGAGAGCATCGATGACCAAAAAGACTGCCAACGAAAACGTGACATTCAAAAAGGGTGATTTCATCGTCTATCCGGCCCACGGGGTAGGGCAGGTCACCGGCGTGGAGAAAGACACCGTCGCCGGGTTCGACATCGAAGTTTATGTCATTACCTTCGAGCAGGATAAGATGACTCTGCGCGTTCCGACAGCCAAAGCCACTGCCTCCGGCATGCGCCCGCTGTCCAGCGACAAGATTGTCAAGGACGCGCTGAAAACGCTCAAAGGCAAGGCTCGCGTCAAGCGCACCATGTGGAGCCGACGTGCCCAGGAATATGAAGCCAAGATCAATTCCGGCGATCTGATCATGATCGCTGAAGTGGTCCGCGACCTGCACCGTGCTGAAGACCAGCCGGAGCAGTCCTATTCTGAACGCCAGCTCTATGAGTCCGCACTGGATCGCATGATCCGCGAACTCGCTGCTGTTGAAAATATCGAGCACGAAAAAGCCAAGGAAATGCTGGACGCATCCCTTCTGGCCAAGGCTGCAGCCTGACGCTCAGACATTTCATGACTGCCAAACGCCCGGTGCCCTGTGCATCGGGCGTTTTGCTTTCAGCGCTGGAGTTTTCCGGGTCGGGGCGACCGATACCGGTAATTACGTCGACTGGCATCTGCGCCCGACCTCTCGCCTAGAGATATTTATACATCAACGTCGTGGCGTGGTGCCCATCACCCAGCGGATTAAGGGCATAATCGGGGATAATTCCGGCGATCTCATAGCCCATCGCCGCATAGAGCGTTTCAGCGCCCTCACCTTGCCGCGTATCCATTGTCATGAGCGTACGCCCGGCCTGGACGGCGGCCTGTTCCGCCGCGGCAACCAGTGCACGCGCCAGACCGCGCCGCCGTGCCCAGGGCGCGACCATCAGCTTGGCCAGCTCGGCCCGGTGTGGCTGGTTGTCCGGCATGCTCAGTATCAGCTGGATTGTACCGGCCGGCCGCGCCTGCCCATCCTCTTCCACACAGGCCACCCAAAGAAGTCGATCACCGCATTCCATCGCGGAACACACATCGAGCGCCCAGAAAGACCGAGCCTGAGTTTGACTGACCGGGTGAACAAAGCCGATCGCCCCGCCGGCCTCCACCGTCGCTCGCAAGATCTCCGACAGCGGAACAAGGGCTTGTCGAACATCGTTCACATTCAGTTGATCGATCTGAATTTGATCCATTATTTCATCGTCTAAATTGAAAATTCCCGACCTGGTCGCAGGCCATCTGCACCTGCGACTGATCCAATACCTGAGCTCTTGCGTAGGACTTGTGTGAGACAAAAGAGGTAAGGCATGGATACGGTTGGGCCTATCGCAAAATCACGGACAGACACAATCACCACCGGCTTCAGCGATCGCGATTTCGTTGAAAAGGCCATGGCGGAACGCCTTCTGCCCAAAGAAGAGGAACAGGAACTGGCCCGGGCCTGGCGTGATGACCGGGATGAGCGCGCCCTCCACCGCCTGACCCAGAGCCATATGCGCCTCGTGATCGCCATTGCCGCCCGCTTCCGGCGCTATGGCTTGCCGATGTCCGACCTCATCCAGGAAGGCAATATTGGCCTGATGAAAGCGGCGGAACGCTTCGAACCTGAACGCGATATCCGTTTCTCGACCTATTCCAGCTGGTGGATCCGGTCCTGCATCCAGGATTATGTCCTGCGCAACTGGTCGATCGTCCGGACCGGAACAACGTCGGCGCAAAAATCCCTGTTTTTCAATCTGCGGCGCTTGCGCGCCACGCTGGGTGAGTTTGGCAATGGGTCGCTGACCCCGGAATTGCGAGAGAAGATTGCCAACACGCTCAACGTCCGGGAGGCGGATGTGGACACGATGAGCGCCCGACTGGCCGCCAGTGATCGCTCTCTCAACGCCCCGGTCACCGAAGACGCGGAAATGGACTGGCAGGACCTGCTGGCCGATGAGGATGCGCTCAGCGGTGACAGCCGCATGGAAGATCGCGATGCCCACCGCCGCACCGCCTGGCTGGGCGAGGCGATAGACCTGCTGTCCGATCGCGAACAGATGATCATCCGCGAACGCCGCCTCACCGATGACAGCGTCACCCTGGAAAGCCTGGGCCAGCGCCTGGGCATATCCAAGGAACGTGTCCGCCAGATCGAACAATCGGCGATGGGCAAGCTCAAGCGCATCCTCACCGAACGCTTTGGTGATCCGGACGAAGCAGGGCTGATACCCTCAGCCTGATGCTCTCAGTCTGAACTCACAGCCAAACAACCGAGGTCTGCACCCCGCGGCCTGATTAGGGCAAGCCGACCCAGGTCTCCGTTCTTCCTGCCCGAACAGGTGGAACGGAGACCTGACGCAGACCGTGACACCTCACCTTGATGCGAAGACTCGATTCCCGCGAAGCGCGGTCTCGACGCCCGATGTTGAAGAGCGGTGATTGAGCGCGGTGCGGATGGCCCGGTCGTTGTTACAATCGACTATCCCGGCGGGGCCTCGTCCAGAAACCGCAAACGTTCGGGATGATCCAGCCGGATCATCGGGCCATTTTCTTCATAGAGCCATCCACGCACTTCGACCCGTCGCCCTTCAAGCTCCAGGGGTTCGAGATTGCGCGCCCGAAAGACCGGCACATCATCCGCATCCACCCGGACCGTGAAATCGGTGCGATAATCCGTCCCGAAATTGATATAGACCCGACCACTGTCCAGCTCGGCAACCGAGGTCACCCGCCCCGCCACGATCTGTACGCTGTCGAGGTCCTGCGCCAACGCATCGGGATGGGTATCGCGCACACGATGAGCCCGATCCGCCCACAAGCCGCGCCCGGCAGACCGGGCTTCGGCCTCCACACGCATCAAATACTCGGCATAATCGAAATTATCGGCATGGCTGACCACCCGGACATGTCCCGCCTCCACCAATTCCTGTTGGAGCCAGACGGGCGCCCCCTCACCCAGGCGATAGACCTGCGCAATGAGACGGCCATACCGGTCCGGTTCGGGAGAGGCGAGGATCAACCGGACACGCTGACCAACCAGATTGTCATCGAACCAGTCATCCAGAGACGAATCAGGAGGCAGGTCCAAACCCGCAAACCGGACCGCCAGAGGTCCGCTTTCCTGATCAAGCGTAAAGGTCAGACGTCCGGCCATGGCCAGGACCTCACCTTCGGGGGCCGGATCATCGCTGCGCGCGATCGATCCCGCCAGACACATAGCGACCACAAGCACAATTTTGAATTGAGCCTTCACCCTCAATCCTCCTGCCCTGTTTACGCCCGAACACCCAAGACCCCCATAGCACACTCTTGAGTTGTTTATCGATCATGCTTTTGTGACGCCCCGTGGTTTCACCACAGAACCTTCCTTAACCCTTCAGCGCGTTTACCTTTAATTTCTCCTTCGCGGTTTAGGGTGTGCTCGAACTTAATCAGGGATGTGCTCTCATGAACGCCACTGCCTACGCCGATGATGTCTACGCACCGGCTCAAAACTCCGATGTCAACGCCATTGCCGATGCTGTGGGTGATACAGCAGCCCGCGCCTCCCAGGGCGCCGAGGCGGCCCAGATCGCACGCGACGCGATGAACCAGGTCGAGGAATCCAGCCAGGTTCTCGAACGCCGGGTCGAGGCGCTGACCGATGCCTCCCAGCGCATCAATGCCATTTTGTCCACGATCGAGGCCATCGCCAGCCAGACCAATCTCCTGGCCCTGAACGCCACGATCGAAGCGGCTCGCGCCGGTGAAGCCGGTCGCGGTTTCGCCGTCGTCGCCGGTGAGGTGAAAGCTCTGGCCGGCCAGACCGCCAAGGCGACCGAAGACATTGCGTCGCGCATTTCCGCCCTCGACGCCGAGGTGAAGGAAATTCTGGAAGGCGTACGCTCCTCCGGCGTCTCTGTGGCGCAGGGTCGTGAGGCCGTCGACCAGATGACACAAGCCACTGATGAGGTTGCCCAATCCCTCATCAGCCTGCGCGACCAGGTCCGCGCCTAGCGCGTATCGCGTTCCCATGACACGAAAGGCGGTCCTACGGGCCGCCTTTTTTGTTGGGCAACGTCCCCTTGCGAGCCCGGCCTTGCGGGGGTGGTTGGATGAAGCTTTCTAGTGGGATCCAGCCTCTGACGAGACACTGATATCAAAGGCCTCATGGTCGTTCGCCAAAAAACGGCCCGCATCTTCCTGTTCTCCGCACCTTTCTGTGCAAGGCCTGACGCGCTTGCGACATCGTGACGTCACAGGCTCAGGATATGGCCAAAGGGTATCAAACGGAGGCAAGACATGTTCGATCAGTACACGATTTTTGGTACACCAAACCCCGTTTCCGAAGCCGATCTTGCAACGGCTGAGGCGCAGCTCAATCTCCGTTTTCCGACCGGCTATCGCGCCTTCGTGACAAAGTTCGGCAAGGGCATTCTGGGCGATGACCATCTCAACCTCACCTATGAAGAGATGATGCAGAACCCGGAAAAATACGACGATGATGAAAACACCGGGAGCGAAATCCGCGTTTACACACCTGCAGACATTCTCGACACCGCGGACGGAGTGGAAGCCTGGCGGGAGCGCATCACCAAGTACTGGTTCTGGAATGATGGCGCGGACGTGCTGAGCAAAGACAAAGCTGTGGAGTGCGTCGTGTTCGCGGATACGACAGTAGGCGACGAAATCATCTTCCACCCGTCCCAGCCTGACCGGATCTATGTTCTGCCGCGGGATGAAGCGACTATCTATGCCGTGGAGGGCGGACTGCCTGGCGTGATCGAATGGATGTTCAGCTCCGGAACACTTTATTCCAGCTTCACCGCGCGCTGTTTCAAACCGGATTAAGGCAGGCACACATCGATTGCGCGTCACCTGCAGCAACGCTTGCCAGCCCGGTCCCGCAGCGGCATCTTGCGCTCAAGACCCCGTAGCTCAGCAGGATAGAGCAGCAGATTCCTAATCTGAAGGTCGGAGGTTCGAATCCTCTCGGGGTCGCCAGGCCCGCTGTATCACACACGGCTCAACTCTCCCGAACAGCGGCGATGGATTGACGCACCGCCTCGGTCACTGGCGTCACGGAAAAATCCGGGCACAGCGTTTGAAAACGCTCGCTTTCGATGTGATGGGGCGTCCGCCAGAGATAGGACATCTCCACCACGCCCCGCATGACCCCGTCAAACAGGCCCATAAGACGAATGATGGGCCAGGGAAGTCCTGTCAGTTTGGGCCGCCGCCCCTCGACCTGCTCAACCGTATTGATCAGGTCCTGACCTGTCAGGGCATACCCCGCAAAGCCGATGCTCTCAAACCTTGCCAGCGCGCCAGGCTGATCGAGCAGAGCCACAAAACCGCGCGCGACATCCGGCAGGAAGGCCCAGGCATGCATCAGATCGGTGGGACCGGGATACATGAACTCACCCTTGTGGATCTTTGCCAACATGTGACTTTCCAGCCAATTGCCGCTGACCCGCGTGTCGATGAAATCCCCGCACCGCAGTATCAAGGTCGGCACGCCAGAATCCCGATAGGAAGCCTCCATCTCGGCTCGCAAGCGCCCTTTGGAATTGGACGGTTGAAACGGCGTGTCATCCCGCAAAACGGGCGGCATGGTCTGTCCGTAGACATAGACATTGCCGGGAATGGCAATCCGCGCCCCGCTGACCTTCGCTGCAGCGATCACATTAGCGGTGAATTGCGGTACGACCCGCGACCAGTGACTATAGGGCGGGTTGAGCGCGTTGAAGATCACATCATGACCGCTACACGCTTTCACAAGTCCGTCCTGATCGAGCGCATCTCCCTCGAGACACGTCAGCCCTTCGCGGCTCTCCAGACGGTCTGCCAGACGTCGGCCAAAGGCCGTGACCGACCAGCCCGCATCCAGGAAGGCTTCACAGGCGGCCTGCCCCATGCGACCGGCCGCGCCCAGAATAATCACTCGCTGGCTCATCTCTCTCTCCAGTTCTGAATGGCTGTGCTTGACGTCGAGGATTATTCAATTCATTTTTGACTTGCCATTGGCGATCATCGTTTAAGGGGAAGTCAAATATGAATACCGCAGTCGATCCCAATCATCTGTTCAACTGGGATCACGTCCAGGCCTTTCTGGCGGCCGCCGAACACGGCTCCGTCTCTGCTGCCGCCCGGGCGCTGCGATGCAGCCAGCCCACGCTGGGACGTCATATACGCGCCCTTGAGGAAGAGCTCGACGTCATCCTGTTCGAACGACGTCCGGACGGGCTGCGCCTCACCCGGGACGGAACCGATATTCTCGGACTGGCGCGGTCCATGCAGAATTCGGCCCAGCAACTGGCTCTGCGTGCAGCGGGACGCTCGGAACGCATTGATGGAACCGTCCGCGTCACCGCCAGCCAGATGATCGCCACCTATGCCCTGCCGGATATTCTCGCCCCGATGTTTCGTGATGAACCTGCGCTCGACTATGAAATCCTGGCGATGGACTCGACCCATAACCTGCTCAAGCGCGAAGCGGACATCGCTATTCGCATGTTCCGCCCCGAACAGAATGATGTGATCACACGCAAGGTGGGAGAAATCTATCTCGGCCTGTTTGCCTCGGATGCCTATCTGGAACGCCATGGTGCGCCCACAACGATGGAGGCGTTCGCCGAGCATATTGTGCTGGGTTACGACCGGGATGAACGTATTCTCAGAGGCTTTGCCGAATTTGGCCAGACGGTGAAACGCGAGGATTTTCCCATCCGGTGTGATGACCAGGTCGCGCTCTGGCATATGGGCCGGGCGGGGATGGGTCTGTGTTTCGGACCCTGTTTCCTCGGCGAGGCCACGGAAGGCATGCATCAGGTCATGACCGATCTTGCCATTCCGCCCCTGGAAATCTGGATCACGGCCCATTCGGAACTGCGCACCAGTCGCCGCATCCGCTGGGCTTATGATCGACTGGCGGAGGGGTTCAAAACCCGGTTCAAGACGCTTTCAGCGCAATGATTCCGGCCTGGCCGCCAAACACGCCCGTCTCACCGCGATGATGACTGCGACGCGCGGAAAACAGCGTGTGTTCATTGGCATAGGTACACTCGGTGGATCGCCAGACCGCCGCTTCCGGCACGCCGGCCAGAACCAGTTGGCGTCGGCACGCTTCGGCGACATCAAGATGCGCGCCGCCCTCGGGATCCTTCGGCGAGAGCACACCCCGGCTGGTCGGCAAAAGCGCTTCGAACTGAGCGACAACCTCGGGCCCGACCCGATAGTGAGGGGCCGAGATGGATGGGCCGATCGCAGCGCGGCAATCACCTGGCTGCGTCCCGTAGGCCTGTTGCATGGCGTCCAGGGTGGCCTGGACAATATTCTGCACGGTCCCGCGCCAACCCGAATGAATGGCGGCAATCGCGGGTCGGGCCGTGTCCTGGATCAAAATGGGCGTGCAATCAGCGGTCTGACAGACCAGGCCCAAACCCGGCTGATCGGTGATGAGGGCGTCGGCCTCGCCAACCGGGGCAGCCCCCTTTGGGGGACCGCTCACCTGCACGACCGCCCGGCCATGCACCTGGGCTGCAAACACAAGATAATTGAGGCCCAGCGCCTTGCGAACACGCTCGCGGTTTTCCTCGACATGAGATGCATCATCACCCCGCGACCGCGTCATGTTCAGCGAGGCATAAGCGCCCTCACTGACACCGCCGGGACGGGTCGTAAACGCGTGCACGCTCATGCCCTGAGGCCAGTCGGGGGCTGTGACAAAGGTCAGACTCATAGGTCAAATCCTGGCGCACCGGGTTTCAGGGCATAGGCCTGGCGAGCCTGTTCGATTTGCAAGAGCAACGCGTGCAACGCTGACCAGTCATCCTGCTCGGCGATCGGTGCCCACACCCCCTCAACCCGCTCGATCTTCAGCGAGGCCGGGTCGCTCGCGCCAAAATAAGCATGGTCGAGACGCGCCGGACGCTCGGTCGCGTAATCACTCATGCGCGCCGCAAACGCGTCAAAAGCCTCACCCTGATAGTGTGCCCGGCGCGGACCGTCGAAGGCGCGTACACGCGACGCCTCTCCGCCGAACCAGTCAAAAAACACACCTTCCCAGGGCGTTGGCGCACTGCGCAGGAAATCCACAAAGGTCTGGAAGAACTCGAAATCTGTCTCATCCCCCTTGGGCGTCAATCCAAGGCGCGCCAGAAAGGCCTTGGGCACCGCATCGCGATACAGTGCCGGATAGGTATTGAGCACCGCTTCCAGGGCCGGTGTCTGCGCGACGAGGCTCAAGGCACCCGCGAACTGCTGAAGCGCCCAGAACACAGCTTCGGGCTGGCGGCCATAGGCATACAGACCGGTTTCATCGAAATAGGCCGCCACAAACCCCGGCTCGTAATGAGGCAGGAAACGCCATGGACCATAATCGAAACTCTCGCCCGTGATGTTGAGATTATCGGTGTTCAGCACACCATGCACAAAACCGGCGGCCATCCAGCTTGCAACCAGCTGGGCCTGGGCCGCCACGACGGCTTCCAGCAGGCTGACGGCCGGATCCGGATCATTCGCCCGCTCCGGATAATAATGGGTCAGCGCATGTTCGACGAGTTTGAGGATCCGGTCAGGTTCGCCTTCATAGGCCTGACGCTGGAACATGCCGAACCGGATATGGGAATGACCCAGCCGGGTCAGAACGGCTGAGCGTGTGGGCGAAGGTTCATCGCCACGATGCAGCGCCTCACCGGTCTCGTACACCGCGAAGGTCTTGGAGGTATAGACACCGAGTGCCTCGAGCATTTCCGTCGCCAGGATTTCGCGCACGGCACCTTTCAGGGTCAATCGCCCATCGCCACTGCGCGACCAAGGGGTCTGCCCGGATCCCTTTGTCGCCAGATCCAGCAAACGCCCCTGATCATCCTTCAGCTGAGCATGCAGAAATCCTCGCCCATCCCCGATCTGCGGATTATAGACCCGGAATTGATGGCCGTGATAACGCAGGGCCAACGACCGCGGATGATTGTCTGGCAGAGCCTCAAACCGATGGAAGAACGTCTTTTTCTCGGACGCATCCAGGGTGTCCAGACCGATATGCTGCGCCCAGCGCTCATTCCAGTAGCGCAGGTCGGACCGGGGAAATGCGGCCGCATCCACCGGATCGAAGAAGCCCTCACCCAGATCGGTATAGGCCGGGGCAGGTTGATAGCGTGAACTGAAAGTCATCCGGATCTCCGCTTGATCAGCCCTGAGCAGGCAGACCGGTCGTTCTGAACGCAGACGCCAATGCATCGGCGGCCTGGCGCACAAGGTGTCGGGCTGGCGGAAAAATCGCCGTGAAAGTGGCATAGCCGTGCGGCAAGGCCTGACCGAGAAGATAGGTGGCCGGCACCCCTGCTGCCAGTAGCCGCTGATGATAGGCCTGCCCTTCATCCAGCAAGGGATCGAGCTCGGCCGCCAGCGTGAAAGCCGGGGGTAAGCCCTTGAGATCATTCTCCATCAAGGGAGACGCCCGCAAATCGGACGCCTGTTCCGGCCGGGCCAGATAGGCATCCACGATCTGGTCGAGCGCCATGACCGACAGGAAATGGCCTTCCAGCGCTTTCAGCTTCGGTTTGCGGGTCTGCACGATCTGGAGCAGGGGATAGATCAATAGCTGGAAGCGGATCTGCTCCCGGCGCTGTTGCGCGAGCATGGCTGTCAGCCCTCCGCCTGCACTGTCCCCGCCAACAGCCAGCTGGTCCGGGTCCACCCCCCTCACCTCAACAGCGCCCGACACGAGCGCGTCAAAGATCGCCAGGACATCTTCCACGCCTGCTGGAAAGGGGTGTTCCGGAGCCAGACGATAATCCAGCGCCAGCACACGCACACCACTCCATCCCGCAAGCATGCGGCAAAGACGGTCATGAGTGTCGAGATCCCCGATCAGATAACCCCCACCATGCATGAAAATCAGGCAGGGACCGCGATCCGCAACACCCGGGGGTGTGTAGAGCCGGGCCGGGCGCGCATCCTCTGCTCCGGGCAGAAGAAGACCCTCAACGGATGCGAGATCGGGTCCCGGAATATCGAGATAGGGTGCTGCCCTCTGCAAGGCGCGGCGCATATGGGGCGTGGTCTGGCCGGGGCTGAAAGGGTCTTCCAGGCCGAGGCGGGCAAGCGCGAGTGTCCAGGGCGTTTCGGTCATGTCCCAGCGTTAGGCGGCACCGGCCCGCGAGGCAAGGGCGTGTTTCGTCCAAGGATGGAGAATTCCCCAGCTGCGTCAGTGGAGCAGCGGTCTGATTCCGCTCTTGCAGGACCGGTCTCGGTTCGCCGGGCTAGTGCAGGGTGAGATGGGCGTCGCGGTCGAGACGACCGGCCAGCGCGTCTTCCATCACCGATTTCAGAGCCAGCCAGGCTTCCGCGCCTTCAGGCTGTCCCTGGGCTTCCAGATCCTGCATCGCCTCGTCAGCATATCCGATGGCCTGTGCACCGTGCAGATCCACCAGGGTCCAGGCAATCTGGCGAATATCTTCAACGGTGATGTGAACGTGCGGTGTCATGAATGTCCCCGGGGCAAAGCTATGCTTGCATGCAACGCAAGGCCAATGCCAGACGGTTCCGGAAATTAAGCCATTTACATCAACGCATTACGTCAGAGCGAAGCCCCCGGACAACGGACAAGCTTGCCACGCGGCGAATTTTGCCGGGGTCAGCCTGCCGTCCGCTCGGTAAGCCAGGCTGTCTCGGCCTCGGTCGTGGGCCGCTGGAGTGCGGCATTGCGATAGGGAAAACGCCCGAACCGTTCGATAATGGCGTGGTGGTCGAGGGCGTAGGGCACCTGGCGTTGGTGATCCAATCGCTCGCGGAAACAGCTGAGTGAGAAGATCTGGTCGTCCAGATTTTCCGAATGCATGAATGGAAGGTAGATGAAGTCGCGTTGAGCACCGGGGATGACCCAGTCATACCCGCGTTCGATCATGTCTGACGCCACCTCCCGAGCCAGCCCGTCATAGGCAAAGGACCGGCCGGAACCGCGCCAGACATTGCGGGGAAACTGGTCAAACAGGATGATCAGAGCAAGGGCCGACCAGGGTTCGGCCTGCCAGTCATGGCGCTCACCCGGCTCCAGTGCCAGCATGATGCGCGCATGCATCTCCACCGCACTCGCAAACTGACGTCGGACCCGGGCATCAAAGGCGGGTCCGCCCTCATACCATTTCGCCGGTCCGGCCTGATTGAACCAAAAGTCGAGGATACGATCAGGCGTCGCGGCGGGCTGGCTCATATGCGAAGGCTTCCATCCTGGATCTGCCCGAAAATCTCAGGCGTCAATGGCACGTATTTACCCAGACTCGGATGATCGAAAAAGAGCGGTTCGTCGATCTTTTGAGGATTAAATCCATCTTTCACCAGATCGACCTTGCGAAACTTGAACGTGCCCGTTGTGTCGGTCTGTTCCTGGAGACGCAGGAAGAGCGGACGAGCATAGGCCGGCAGGCTGTCATGGACATGCGCATGCAGACTGTCGAGATCGATCGCATCGGGCTGCCCCACAATGGCGGCCATGCCTGCACGCCCTGCATGCCCGTCAACCTCGACGCCATACACATTGGCCTGTTCGATACCGGGCACATTCAGGGCCTCGGCCACCTCGCCCGTCGCCACATTCTCGGATTTCCAACGGAACGTATCGCCGACCCGATCGACAAAGAAGAAATGGCCAAGCTTGTCGCGGCTCATCAGATCGCCCGTGCGGAACCAGGCATCGCCCGGCTTGAACACATCGCGCAGGATCTTCTTCTCAGTATCCGCCTTTGAACCGTATCCGTCGAACCGGAAACGACTGTCATTCGGATCGATCCGCCCGACGGCCTCGCCCACTTCATCCGGTCCACACACAATGCAGCGACCATTTTCATCACGCACCGGCATTTCCGTATCGATATCGAAACGAACCAGTTCGACATTGAAACGGCTCTTCAGATAGCCGGGCACACGGCCGACCGCTCCCGGAAAGTTGGTGGCATTGACCAGACCGACATTGCCTTCGGTGGATCCATAGAATTCGATGATCCAGGGCAGGTTGAACCGGGCCTGGAACGCGTCCCACACATCACGGCGCATGCCGTTACCGATCGCGACGCGAAGCGAATGCTCTTTTTCTTCCGGAGCCTCCGGTGAATTCACGAGGAAGCGGCACAGCTCGCCCACATACATGAACTGGGTCGCCTTGAAGTGTTTCACGTCCGGCCAGAACGCTGAGGCCGAGAAGCGATCCCGGATAATGAGGGCGCCGCCATAAGAGAGCGCACAGCCCACGCCGCACAGACCACCCGTTGCATGATAGAGCGGCAGGACCAGATACATGCGGTCATCCAGGCCGGATTTGGAGGTCGCCGCAAAGGCGTTGAGATAATACAGCGCGCGGATATGGGTCACGAGCGCCGCCTTGGGCAGCCCGGTCGTGCCGCTGGTGAACATTTTCAGTGCGGTGTCCGAATTCTTGACCTCGGCGCGCAACGCCGTGTCCGGACGTTCATCTCCACAGCTGGCGATCGTGTCGGTAAAGCTGGCCACACCCTCGGGCGCATCGCCATAGATCCAGGGCACCACCGCGTCGCAATCATGGTCACAGGCCGAGGTGTAATTCTCGAACAGATCCGCATCCACGATCAGATGAGCGCTTTCGCCAACATTGAGGCAATGCGCGAGCGATTTGCCGGCCAGCTGATTATTGAGCAGTGAAGCGGTGACCCCGACCTTGGAGAGGCCAAACCAGATCGCGATGTATTGCCATTTATTGCCCATCAGAAGGGCGACGCAATCGCCGGGCTTGAGCCCCTGGGCCAGAGCCCAGCTGGCTACCTGGTTGGCATAGGCGTCGAACTGGGCATACCGGATCTCACCCTCATCCGTATACGCCATCACCCGGTCCGGATAGGCATCGACTGTGCGTTCGATATGATCCGGCACACGCAGGCCGGACTTTGGTCCAACCGCATCAACCTTACTCAGAATATCGCGCATTTGCGTGATGTAGCTAAGCTCACGCTTGACCGCTGACAGCAGTCCCATGGCCTGATCTCCCCGATCTTGTTTTCGGTCAAAGCATCCCGTCTTGGCGCACGGGTCAAGCAGGCACGCCTTCTGGCGAGGTAAGTGTGAAGCCTATTTCAAAACGTTACGCTAAGTTTCAGCGTCAAGGCCACAGGCGACGGCGCTGGCGTTCCGACGCAAGGACGACCACAACAGCTGTCACCCAGGTGAGTTTCAAGGCCCAAACCAGTGTCACACCCACCGCAAATCCGGTCTCTGTCTCAAAATCGATCCATTCCAGACCGGGCTGAACAAGGATCAGGTAGGCGTGGAGCTGCCAGAAGGCCATCATGGCGAGCCCGAGCCGGAAGACAGGCCGAGAGAACCAGTAGCCCGCCAGTGCCAGTGCGGCAATAATCTGTCCATAGCCGGTCCAGACCAGAACCGTGTTTAGAGTCTCACCAGACCCCAGCCATTTGTAGAAGCTGTTGGCATAGACCGCGCGGGCATAATCCGCCTCGGTCGGCCAGATTTTGACCAGCCCCACAAAGACCATGAAGAGAATCAGCCCTGCGACCATCAGGTGACGCCCCCATTCCCTGGCGAAGCGATTGTCTCGACCGGTCCGACCGGTTCCTTCCGTTCCTGCAGTCCACAGCGCAAGCCCTGGAAGAACGAGACTGATCAGTTGAGTATGCCCGTCGCGAAACGTGGTCAGCACGTGCAGGTCCGACAACCAGAACGGATTGATGATGACCAAGAGGGCGACCAAACCACCGTAAAAAGCAGCCAGCCTGTAGCCGCTCCGCCTCCATCCAGCGGACAGGCCGGGGAAACCCAGCAGCGCCGCGATGAGAAACGAATAGGCTGCCATCAGCAAGGCGACCAGCCATCCCGAACCCGTCAGCCCGTCCAGCAAAGCGTGTTCGCTCAGCCAGGATCGCCAGTGACTGGCCGCACCAGGAAAGAGTCCGAACAGGCCAAACAGTCCAAAGACGCTGACGAGAGTCCAGCGTGTCAGAATGGCGGCGTGCACAGATTTGATCACGGTGCGCAGTCTCCTTTTCAAAAGACGTAGTGCGACGACTAGATCATGGAAAGTCTGGCCAAGATGTAAACACCTCAGGTCTTCACGATCAGGAATCCTGTTTTTGCCAAGTCCTCAACGACGACGCCGACGGCGCTCGGACAGGATGGCCAGAAGGGCCGCTGCCGCCCAGCTGGTCTTGAGGGCCCATTCTCCCATATCCCCCAACTGCCAGGTCGAACCCGCACCGGGTTGGAAAAAATGGCCCGACGTGGTGGCGTTGACCCAGGCCCAGACGATCCAGAACGCTCCAAGGATCAGGCCCGCCCGCAAGAAGCGCCGACTATACCAAAACCCGCTAAGCGCCAGTGCCGTCACAATCTGAATGACACCCAACACTTTGAGAATCCAAGGCCCCCAGACCTCGCCCGACACGCGCCCAATCAGAGACGCCGCAAATCTTTGCCCGGTATAATCAGCGGGAGTGGGCCAGATTTTGGTCAGGCCGATATACATCAGCACCAAAATCAACCCCGTCACGATGAGATGGCGGGCCAGTGACTGGTCGGCCTGCCGGCGTGCGGTGAACATGCGGTCATGCTCAAAACCGGCGGCCCAGAGGGCCAGGCCCGGCAGGACACTGGCGATCAGAAGGATGTGTCCATCGGCAAAGGCCTGGTTATCGGCCATGGGCGACAGCCAGTTGGAATTCGAGACCAGGATCAGCAAATTGCCGATCGCATACCCGCCCACAAGCCCATACCCCACCCGGCGCAAACGCGCGCCCAGCATGGGTATGCCAAGCAGACCTGCAATCGCGAGTTGATAGACGGCGGCGGCGAGCGCCAATCCGAGGGCCTGATTGGAGATGTCGCCCAGAACAGGGTGGTCACTCAGCCATGCTGACCATGACGCCTCTGCGCCGGGCAGGATGTTGAACACGGCCAAAATGGCAAAACTCACAGCCAGAACGCCGCGCGTCACACCTGCCGCTTGAGCTGGCGTCAGCATGTCTCTCCTCCTGAGCGAATCTCCCCAAAGATTCAAGGGAACACTAACAGCAGGCCGGTTGGAAATCGAGACAAGAGATGGCGTGCTTCAGGCGAGCCCGATCTCCCGCACAACACCGCGAACGCATTCGGGTTCGAGCGGGGCTGACGCAGAGAAGATTGTCGCGGGTTGATGAAGCACGCCCGCCCCCAATACTGAACATGACTAGGGATTCGTATCGAGCGGAGAGAAAACAACGAAAAAATGGTGCCCCTGGTCAGACTCGAACTGACACTCCTTGCGGAAACGGATTTTGAATCCGTCGCGTCTACCAATTCCGCCACAGGGGCCCTGTGTTTCAGGTGGCCGCAAGAATGTTTCTTGCGCGCCAAATGTCAATCTGGTTTGCAGTGTTTTCACCCCTCGCCTGCACACTGTCGGGCCCACCCTTGCTTCTTGGCCTTCCGGAGATCCCTATGTCCCACGATGAGATGCCCCAGGGCGGACTGATCAGCGCGCTGGAAAGCCTTGCTGAAACCGCACCTGAGGACGGGCTGAGCCTGGGTGAGTTTGTCGATGCTCTGGGCGAACGCGCCTTTGGCATCATTCTGTTCGCCTTTGCACTGCCCGTCTCCATACCGTTTCTCTACGGCGTGCCACAGGTCGTGGCCTTTCCGATGATGTTCCTCGCCCTGCAGATGCTGGCCGGGCGCGACGAACCCTGGCTGCCCTCACGTTTTCGCGAGCGCAATCTCTCGCTGGAGAGTCTGCAACGCATGGCGCGCGGCGGCCGCAAATGGTTCGGATGGCTGGAAACCCTCGCGCGCCCGCGACTTCTGGTACTGTCAGCTGCCGGTGCGGAGAGAGTGATTGGACTCGTGTTTACAGTATTTTGCGCGAGCATCATGATCCCGCTGCCCGCCACCAACACCACCCCCGGCATCGCCATCGCCATTGCCTCGCTCGGCCTGGTCACACGGGACGGACTGCTGATCCTCCTGGGTCTCGTGCTGGGTACGGCATGGATTGCGCTTCTGATATTTGTGGGAGACGCCGCCCTGTCGATGATGAAAGATGTGGTAACGAGCTGGCTGTCCGGCAGTGCTTGATCAGCCCCGTCTCTGCGCCATTGTGTCGCTTTGTCCTGATTGGCTTTTTTACTGACTGTAGAGGCATGACGCCCGTGCTGAACCAATTTCCGCTGACCCGTTGGCCGCTGCTCATGGCAGCCGGCTCCCTGATGATGCTTCTGGGCGCCTGGGGCTTTGAATATATTGGCCGATATGCACCCTGCGCCCTGTGTTATGACCAGCGCTACATCCATATGGCCGTCATTGCGCTGGGTTTGGCGTCAGGAGCAGCCCTGATCGTGCGCCCCAATCTGGGCCGGTTTGCGCCTTGGGCCCTGTTCGTCATCGCCGCTATTCTCCTTTACTCCTTTGGTTTTGCCGGCTGGCATGCCGGGATTGAGTATGACTGGTGGGACGGTCCGGCAACCTGCACCACAGCGGGCACTGTTTCGGTCAACACGGCCGATCTCTTCGCGGCGCTCGATGGCGAGATTCCAGCCGTGATGTGTGATGAGGCGGCGTGGACCCTGCTGGGCATTTCGATGGCCGGATACAATGCGCTGATCTCGCTGGGCATGGCCGGTGTTTCCATCTTTGTGGGGCTTCAGGGATTGCGCAAATGAGCGATTTCACACCACCCATGCCGGGTCGCAAACGCAATACGGCGCGCATCGAACAGATGATCCGCGTGGATCATGCCGGAGAATATGGCGCCGTCGCCATCTATCGCGGACAACGCGCGGTGTTTGGCAAGCTTCCCCACAAGGCCCGCATTGCCGACCAGCTCGAAGAGATGGAAGCCGATGAACAGCATCATCTCGACGCGTTTGACGGGCTGATCATGGAACACAAGGCCCGCCCGACTGTGCTGGCCCCGATCTGGAACATTGCCGGTCAGGCCCTGGGGGCGGGAACCGCACTGATGGGCGAAAAGGCCGCCCATGCCTGTACCGAAGCGGTCGAGACCGTAATCGAGGCGCATTATGCCGGGCAGGTGGAAGAATTGCGCGAGATGGGCGAGGACGAGCTTGCGACCCTCTTTGACAAATTCCGCGAGGAAGAAGTCGCCCACCGTGACCTGGCCGTGGAGGAAGGCGCACGCGAGGCGGCGGCTTATCCGCTGCTGTCCCGCTTCATCCAGACCGGATGCAAGGTCGTGATCAAGATCGCTGAGCGTATCTGATCGCCTCGAACGGGTAACCCCCGAAGCGCAATAAGACTTGGCCGATTAAACACGCCACACCAAGCTTAAATCTTTCAGGCTTGAACGCGTCTGGTAAAGAAAAAGCGGGAACCCGAGGGTTCCCGCTTTCCTGTGTCTCTGGCAGGTGTGACGATTTACTCGCCGCCCACGCGTCGGACTTCAATCTCGCCAATGCCAAGCTCGCGGATCGACTCTTCGATCACGGCAGCATCACCGATCACCATCCAGACCAGATCGTCTGCGGTCACCAGTTCGCCGGCCACACCACGCACCTCATCAAGGTCGAGCGAGCGATAGGCCTCGGTCAGGGTGGCGGGATAGTCCCAGCCCCGGCCATACAGATGGCTAGAGATCAGGGAACCGCGCACCGAGCTGGCGGTTTCATACTGTCCCGGCAGCGAGCGCGTGGCGTTGTTGATCGTGCGGGTCAACTCATCCGCCGTCATCGGGTTATCGCCCGTGAACTCCGTCAGCTCACGCACGAGTTCCGCCATGGAATCCGCTGTCCGGTCGGTTTGAACCGGCGCGTAGACCATCCACGGGCGCTGTCCCAGAGCGCCATTGAGGAAGGTATAGGCACCATAGGCCCACCCCTTGTCTTCGCGCAGATTCATGTTCACCCGTGCAGAAAACTGACCCCCGATGGCGTCGTTTGCCGCATTGATGGCGATGTCCTGCGGATGGCTGCCTTCAGGACCCAGACGACCGGCCAGGATCATGGACTGCGGCGAATTCGGGCGGTCCACGATGATGATGCGCGGCTGATCGGCATTGGCGACAGTGGCCAGGTTTTTCTCCGGCAGGGCGGTGCGCGGTGCACGCCAGCCCCGGAAGGCCCGCTCCAGCATCGGACGGATTTCATCCAGCGTCGTGTCACCCACGATGAACAGGGTGGCATTATCCGGACGCAACCAGTTGCGCTGGTGATTGACGAGATCTTCCCGTGTGAAGCTGCTGACAGCTTCCGGCGTCCCCGACCCCGTGAACGGCACAGCATAGGCATGCCCTTCACCATAGAGTTCCGGCGGCAGGAGGCGCAGGGCCAAGCCGACCGGCTGGGCCATTTCCTGGTTGATACCATTGAGACGGGCTTGACGACGGCGCTCAATATCGTCGTCGGCAAAGGTCGGATCCATGATCACCGTGGCCATCAGCTCGAGCGAGTCAGCCAGCGTGGTGTTCAACGCCGAGAGGGACACCGTGGACTGGTCCAGGCTGGATCCGGTCGACAGATTGGCGCCCAGGCGTTCGGCTTCCGCTGCAATTTCCAGCGCGTCCATACGGCCCGCACCTTCATCCAGCATATCCATGACAAAGCTGTTCAGACCCGGCGCACCCCCGACATTGTCAGCGGCATAACCGGCATCAAACACCATGGAGAGACCGACGACCGGCACCGCATCGCGGCGCACAAAGACAATCTCCACACCATTGGACAATTCCGCCGTCTCGACGGAGGGCCATTGAAGAACCGGCGTTTCGCCGACTTCAGGCAGGCCGGACCGGTCCGCATCGGTTTCCACCGACGCCATTTCACCGAAAGGCAAAACCTCGATCTGGTGATAGCCGGTATTGAGCCATTCACGCGCGGTCGTCAGGGTCTGGTCAGCCGTAGTCGCGTTGACGCGCTCAAGATAGGTCCGCCAGAAGCCCGGATCATTGGCATAGAGCTCACCCTGGGCCAGGGCGACAGCCTTGCCACCGAAGCCACCGATCTGTTCAAGACCGCGGATCGTGGAGGCATTGATACCGGTCTGGGCCGCTTGAATCTCGTCCTCAGTCGGACCGTTTTCCAGCAGCTCGTCGACAATGGCGTCGATCTGGGCCGACACATCGGCCACATCGGCATCGGGGTTCAGCGTCACCTGGATTTCAAACATGGAGGCCAGCTGATGCTCCTGCACATAAGCAAAGGCACTGGAGGCGACCTGACCTTCAAACACGAGTTCACGATAGAGGCGCGAAGTGCGGCCTCCACCCAGAACCTCGGCAAAGAGCTCCAGATCCGCGCGCTCCATGGTGGTCCGGCCCGGCACGACCCAGGTGCGATAGATGCGGGCCTGCGGGACCTCGTCATACATCACCTCGCGGGTCTCATATTCCCGCTCGGGAACCCAGCCCTGCATGCGGGTGATCGGAGGACCAACCGGGGCATCGCCGAAATACCGCTCGACCAGCGGGCGGGCCGTTTCGGCATCGATATCACCAGCCAGGACGACGATGGCGTTGGACGCACCATAGAATTGTTCGAACCAATCGCCGACATCGTCCAGAGACGCCGCTTCCAGATCGGCCATGGAGCCGATGGTGGAATGCGCATACGGATGGCCTTCCGGGAAAAGGGCGCGCAGCTGGGAATAGTTGACCATGCCATAGGGCTGGTTATCGCCCTGGCGTTTCTCGTTCTGAACCACGCCGCGCTGCTCATCCAGCTTGTCCTGGTCGATCGCGCCCATCAGGTGGGTCATGCGGTCGGATTCCATCCACAGAGCCATTTCAAGGGCGGGCGTCGGCACGGTCTGGAAGTAATTCGTGCGGTCAAACCAGGTGGTGCCGTTCATACCCGTGGCGCCGACTTGTTCGAACGGACCAAAATAGTCGTCGTTGAAGTTTTCCGACCCGTTGAACATCAAGTGTTCAAACAGATGGGCAAAGCCGGTCTTACCTTCCGGCTCGTCAGCGGAACCAACGCCATACCAGACACTGACAGCCACAATCGGCGCCTTGCGGTCTTCGTGAACAATGACGGTCAGTCCGTTTTCCAGTTCGAACCGTTCGAACGGAATATCGACATCCGGCATTTGAGCCGTTGCGATCGTTGTAATCGACAGCAAGGCTGTTGCCGCTGCCGTAAGTGTGCGGATCATCATGGTCTCTCCCCTCACAGTGCTCCCATAGTCGGACGGAAACATGCTCCGTAAGGCGAAGGACAGGAAGTAAAATCGCTGTAATGAAGCCAAGCGCGCAATCAGTGCTGCAATTCCACGTCCCAGTAGAGATAATCCATCCAGCTTTCGTGGAGGAATTTCGGCGGGAATTTGCGGCCTTGAGATTGAAGCTCGTGCATGGTCGGACGCATGGGCGGACGCGCAAGCGGCATGCCGGCCTCGCGAGGATTGCGTCCCCCCTTTTTCAGGTTACACGGACCACACGCCGCCACGATATTCTCCCAGCTCGTCTTGCCGCCGGCACGACGCGGAATGACGTGGTCGAAGGTCAGATTCTCGACGCCCTCCTTGCCGCAATAGGCACACTGGAAGCCGTCCCTGAGCCAGACATTGTATCGTGTAAACGCCGGGGAGCGGTTTTGCGTCACATATTCGCGCAGGGCCACCACCGAGGGCACGTGCATTTCAAAGGTCGGAGAGTGCACGACCTCGTCGTAGTGGGAGACGACAGCAACACGTTCAAGGAAGACATTCTTGATCGCTTCTTGCCAGGGCCAGGTCGACAAAGGCCAATAGCTCAAAGGCTGATAATCAGCGTTCAGAACGAGGCAAGGCCACCCGTCCAGCGCCTGGTTGAGCACTTTCATGCTCGTCCTCCCTCACAGCACGCCAGATGCGGGCCGGTCGGGGGATGTGTCCTGACGTGCTTCGTCCTGAAAACGCACCTCCCAAGTTCGTCAGCAGCGCCTGAAACCACAGGAGAATCAGCGCGCTCCTAGAACTTGGTGCGGACACTACAGCTGTTCGCGTGACAAAACCATGACGCGACCAATAATCTTGTGTGTCCCTCGCAGAAGACCCCCAGATACGGTGTCAGACAGCTGTGCGATAACGTCCCGACAGAGCCGATTTAATGAAGCTGAGCCCCAGTTCCAGCCCGTCCGGTCCGATCGAGTGCGGCAGACCCTGCGAAATATGCCATTCCGCGCCATGACCGGCCTCGGTCAGCTTTGTGAGGGCGTCGAACATGAAGGCGGGCGGCAAGACCGGGTCCTGGTCACCATGAATGAGATAGACCGGCGGCTTGGACCGCATCTCGTCTTTCAGCCGATCTCCACCCGGCAAGGCTCCGGAATAGCCCAGAATGCCAGCAATCGGGCGTTCACGTCGCAATCCCGCCTGAAGTGACAGCATTGTACCCTGTGAAAAGCCGACCAGAACCAGGTCTTCTTCTTTCAGCTGGTAACGTGTCAGCTCCTGCGTGATGAAGGCATCCGCAATCGGGCCCGCCATCGCTGCACCCTGTTCGATACGGTGCGGGTCCAGATTGGAGATCGGAAACCACTGGAATCCATTGGGCGCGCCGGGCACCGGGTCCGGGGCATTGGGAGAGACAAATTGCACATGCGGCAGCTGGGCGGACCAGTGCTGCCCCAGCGAGATCAGGTCATCGCCGTTGGATCCATACCCGTGGAACAGGATGACAAGTTTGCTCGGCGCCTGGCCATTGCGCGGGGCGAGGCGGGGGCCATCGATCGGTCGGGTCATGGGGTATCCTCAAATCATGTGCCCCCACTATAGCGCCGCAATCGGGGGCTTGAAGCCGCACGCGCGGCTTGTCATGCAGGGGAGATGAGATTTCGCACCCGTTTCGCCCCCTCGCCGTCCGGCCACCTCCATCTCGGACATGCCTATTCAGCGGCGTGCGCCTGGCATTTGACCGCCGAAACGGGCGGGGAATGTATCTTGCGGCTCGAAGATATCGATACCACGCGCTGCAAGCCCGAATTCGCTCAGTCCATTCTCGACGATCTGGCCTGGCTGGGTTTCGCCTGGCCCAAGCCCGTGCGTGTGCAAAGCGCGCATTTTGACGCCTATTCAGACACGCTCTCGACACTGACCGGACTAGGATTGACCTATCGCTGCTTCAAGACCCGCCGCGACATTCTCGACGAGATCGCACGCGCGCCTCACGGCCCGGGCGAGGGACCGGACGGCCAGATCTATCGCGGCCCCCGCGATCCGATGAGCGCTGACGAGGAAGCCGAACGCCTGGCCCGCGGTGAAAGCCATGCCTGGCGTTTGTCGATCGATCATTGCCGCGACCTGTTGGGTAAGGAATTCGACCGGCTGGGTTTTGAGGTGATGGGGGAAGGCTGGCGCGCCGCACAGGCCGATGCGCTCGGCGATGTCATTCTCGGGCGGCGCGATATCGGCACCAGCTATCATATCGCCGTAGTGCATGATGACGCCCTGCAGGAGATCACACATATTGTTCGCGGCGTAGATCTGGAAGAGGTCACAGGATTACATGTCCTGCTACAGCGTCTGCTGGGACTGAACACACCTGTCTACCGCTTCCACCCGCTGATAACGGATGAAACAGGCAAGCGCCTCGCCAAGCGCGACAGAGCCGCCACCCTGAAAAGCCTGCGCGAAGCCGGTCTGTCCCCCGCCGATGTTCACGCGCGTCTCCAGGCCGCGAGACCGACCGGCTAAATCCAAAATGCCGCAGCGGCGTCACACAGACCCTGTCTAGGCAAAACGCGTCAGGACCGCTAAGAGCTGAGCCCATGTTTTTGCGCGATCTTTGGTATTTCGGCGCTCTGTCGAGCGAGTTGAAACCGGGCCAGCACCTGCATCGGGAGCTGCTGGGCCAGCCCATCCTGTTTGGCCGCGACCATCAGGGCCGCGCCTATGCCCTCAAGGATATCTGCCCGCACCGCGGCATTCTGCTGTCCGGCGGCGAAGCCCAGCAGCATGGCGATGAGACCCATGTGGAATGCCCCTATCATGGCTGGCGTTTCCGCACGGACGGGTCGTGTGCCGCCATTCCCTCGCTGACCGCCGACCAGGCCGAGGCGATGGATCTCAGCAAGATCCGCACACGCGCCTTTCCGGTGCATGAGGACCAGGGCCTGATCTGGATCTATTATGGCGCGGAAGATTCGGGCGAACCGACCATTGAGCCCCCGAAACTGGATATGCCGGAGGGCGAGAAGCCCCGGATGATCATTACTGACGTGTTCAACTGTTCGGTTGATCACGCGGTGATTGGTCTGATGGACCCGGCCCACATTCCCTATATCCACCGCCAGTGGTGGTATCGGACAAAGAAGTCCGTCCGCGACAAGGAGAAGGCGTTTGGACCGATCGAACGCGGATTCTCCATGCTGCCCCACACCCCGTCGGCCAATTCCTTTGTCTATAATCTTCTCGGTGAAGGCCGGACGACGGAGATCCAGGTCCAGATCCCGGGCCTGCGCACCGAATACATCAAGGCGGGCGGCAAACACATCACCATCTTTACGGCGGTGACCCCGACCAATGAGACCAAGACCGCCATCACCATTGCGATCTACTGGAACCATCCCCTTCTCAACTTCGTGCCGCGCCCTATCTTGCGTCTGGCCGGGGAGACCTTCCTGGGACAGGATCGCGACGCCGTGAATGCCCAGCAGGTGGGCCTGGCCTATGACCCGAATCTCATGCTCATCCATGATGCTGATGTTCAGGCGAAATGGTATTTCCGCCTGAAAGATGCCTGGACCAAACATCGCGACACCGGCGAGCCCTTCCGCAATCCGGTCAAGCCCGCCACACTGCGCTGGAGAAGCTGATGGCCGATTTCCTCTCAATCCTGATCTATCTGGCCATTGGCGGCACGGCCGTCGTGCTCGTGCTGGGCATAATCTCGCTCTACCGCTCGGGCGACAAGGCGCGCTCCCAATCCAACAAGCTGATGCGCGCGCGCGTTGCCCTCCAGGCCCTGGCCATCGCCCTGCTCGGCCTGCTGGCGTTTGTGAAAGCGAATTTCGGCAGCTAACCCTGCCCAGAGCACGCCCCAGAGTACGCCATGGTCAAGCTGACAAAAATCTACACACGCACCGGGGACGCCGGAGCCACGCGTCTCGGCGACATGTCCCAGACCGTCAAACACGATCATCGTGTGGCCGCCTATGGCGATATCGACGAGACCAACAGCGCCATCGGGCTGGCGCGCTGCGCCCTGGGCGCCGACCATGAGCTCGACCCGGTTCTCGCACGGATCCAGAATGATCTGTTCGATCTGGGCGCCGATCTGTGTGTGCCCGAGAGTGACACACCGCGAGACTGGCAGCCGCTGCGCATGGATGCCGGACAAACGACCTGGCTGGAAGGCGAGATTGACCGGCTGAACGACCGGCTGGATGCCCTCAACTCCTTTATCCTGCCCGGTGGGACAGAGGCCGCCGCCCGCCTGCACATGGCCCGCACCATTTGTCGACGCGCCGAACGCCAGATTTCGGCCCTCATCGCCTCCGGTAACATTGTCGGTGCACCGGTGCTGACTTATGCCAATCGCCTGTCTGACCTGCTCTTCGTCATGGCGCGCATCACCAATGATGACGGTCGGAGCGATGTGTTGTGGGTGCCCGGCGCCTCGCGCGACACCTAGCGAAGCTATCGCATTGCCAAAGCCAATGGCCTGCAGGGTCAATCCCAACATGCCTGTGGGCTTGCAGGCGGGGCGAAAACCGGCACCCACCGAAACCGTCCCGGCAGCCGCATCCAATGTCGTCGGGACGTTGTTCGGTGGCGTCGGCGCTGTGCCGGGAGTTGCTGCTGGGGCTTTAGTCCGTGGGTTTCCTGGTGGCTCGACCGGCCTGCGCGCCACGGCCCGTGCGCGCTGCGGCCCGTGCGCGCTGCGGATGACATTGTGACGCTGGGGCCGAGGAGCGTGATGCCTGAAGTCCGAGGCCGTGAGGGGGTCGTATATCTTCGAATAGACCGCAATGGCGATATCGCACCATATGTTGTGACCCAGCTCACTATCAAAGACGTTAGGGGTACGTGACTAATAATGGTTCGCAATTACTCAAAACGCGTTTCAATGAGGATTCGCTCAGATTTTGGATACTATCATCCATGAACGGTTGCATATTGGTCGCCCTAATAGCGGCGGCTTTACAAGGGCGCACCAATGGGTTGAAGATACTGCCTATGAAACTTTGATTGGGCTCGGATACACTCCGGCAGATTTCTCTTATAACTGGTCGCTCCATCCAGACAGCGTCAAGTACATCCAAGAATAGAATTTGGAGGAGGCAAAATGCTAGATGTCTTGTTCGGCCAATTTCATCTAATGCACTCGCCTATCGACAATGACGAGGTTACAGCCAACTTCGTGAGCATTGAATCGGGGGAAATACTATACTGGTTTGAGGGCAGTGAGAAAGCGAGATACGATGACCTTTTACTCAGGTTCGAGGAATGTGATGTTGAAGGTGTCCGATATTGCAGGGATGGGGATTTTCCTATCATCATTCCAAATAATTCGCATGAGCGTGAATTCTCGATCGAGAATGGCACCTACACCGTTCAGATATCCAATAGCAATAATACAGATGATATCTGCGATTCATATAAATTTGACTTACTGGTGGAGAGCGAAACAAGAAGAATGCACTACAAATTTAACGTATTCAGAGGGTTGTATTCAATTGAGGGCCATTTTTACTATAACGGCGAGTGGGAGGTCGGTTTAGATTATGGGCTTGTTGTTGGGGCGGCAATTGAATACGCGGATTTCTGTTAGCCTAGCAGTTATTTTCGGGCTGCTTCGATGAAGCGTTCTATATACTGCCGGATTAACTCTGCGCTGTAACGTCGGCAGATTCACTCCTCCCGGCTGCGCCCATACTTCCTCTATTCCCCTGGCGCCTGGCACTCCAGCCCGGTCATCTGGGACAACCCGGTAGCCATAGTGCGGGTAGGCTTGCGCTGGGCGGTGCCGGATCTGTTGTCGCTCGTTTTTTAAGGCCCGTCATCTCCAAGTTCGGGCAGATGACACGCGCATTTGTGACGGGATTGAGTGCACCGAGAGCATCAGGAAACAATGAACGGCTTTGGTCCCGCAAAGACAGGCTATTCGGAGGAGCTGATTGCCATGCCGGAGAGCGACGAGGCATTTGGGGAATTAATTCGCGATGCGCTTGGCTATTGTACAAGCAAATTTGATTGATCCGAATAGCCCCCAGCATCCGCCGGGGGCTGTTTTCAAGGACCGCTTAGATACAAAGACCGTTTAGATGCGAAGACCGCACGATAACGTGCATGTTACTCGCGCCACACCCCAACCCCACTTTGGTTGCATAACACGAATATCACCCATCCCACTTGCATCGCGCCCAGCGTATGAGACACCGTCCGCGTGGGTGACTGGGTCTATGCGCGCTCCGTTCGCAGAAATGGCGATGCCACGGTGAAG